>JBPCJT010000080.1:0-13945 GCA_051005015.1 Gemmatimonadaceae bacterium
AAAGCTGCGAAAGCAGTATGTCAACTCCGATTATCCGCTCGTCATGCTGAAATTCGAGGATGGGCATGAGATCAAGGTTTACCAGGGATCTGGAAAAACCTTCGACGTGTACAGCGGCGAGCGCATCAAGATTCTTGCGTCCTACGATCCTACATCGGGTGACCGCGAGCTGGTGGAAGAGCGCAAGGTGGACGACTTCGAGGACGCGAGCTAGCGCGCCACGTATGGACCGGCTTCCCCGGTTCGCCGCGCTTGCCATTGTCCTCACGCTCCCCGGGTGCGTACGCGCCCAAAGCGCCGTGCCCGTCCGCGCTGACACCGCTCTTCTCCATCGCACGCTGGACTCTCTTGTTGCGGCGCACCGGGGCGTGGTCGGTTACGCCGTGCACAACATTGACACGGGGGAGCGACTGGAGCGCAGGGCCGATGAGACTTTCCCAACTGCGAGTCTCATCAAGGTGCCGGTGCTGGTGACGGTTTTTGATCTCGTGGAGAAAGGACAGCTCTCGCTGGACGATCAGCTTACGGTTCTGAAGATCGATCTCGTTCCAGGAAGCGGAATTCTTCAGTTCCTGCACCCGGGAATGATCATCACGGTACGAGATGCCGCGTGGCTCATGACCACGATCAGCGACAACACGGCCACTAATCTCCTTCTGGACCGGATAATCATTCGCAGGGTATGGGAGAAGATGGAGGCCCTCGGTCTGCCGCATACAAAGATTCATTCGAAGTCGTTCCTGCGTAATTCTAGCGTTGCCATGGACAGTTCAATCAAGTATGGCCTCGGTGTGACGACTCCCAACGAAATGGCGCGACTCTTCGGGCTTCTGGCCAACGGAAAGGCGGTTGGCGAAGCAGCGGATTCGGTGATGATCGACTTCCTGCTGCACAACACAGACAATGAAATGCTGCAACGCTTTACGGCCGGTGCTCGCGCCGCGCACAAGACGGGAGCCACCGACGCTGTTCGCACCGAGTGCTCGCTCTGGTTTCTTCCCGCTCGCGTTGTCGCATGCGTGATGACGAAGGAGAACGTCGATCAACGCTGGGTGATCGACAACGAGGCACAGGTGACGCTGGCCAGGATGGGCGAGTCGATCGCAGGGGCATGGCGCGGGCCGGTCAAGCCCTGAATCGTGAAGCCTTTCCGGCACACGAAATGCCCTGATCAGCACCAGATACCGCTGAACCGACAGGAGACAACCGTGAAGAAATTGCTCGTAGCTTTCACCGCACTTGCCTTGAGCACTGCCGCTCCGGCAGTTAGCGCTCAATTCACAGCAACGGTGATACCGCCAAAAAAACCCAGAGCGGAAGAGACGGCGACGGAAACCACGCCTGCCGTAGCCGCAAAGGACACCACGCTGTCCGAAAAACTGACGGACATGAAAGCGTGGGTCGATTCGGCCGCCGTGGCATTGGCGGCAAATCCGTCGCCGGCCGTGTCCGATTCAGCGCCATCATCTGATGCAGCGACATCAGCGGATACCGCGTCTGTCACACGGGAACACACGGGGAAGCCGCACGTGGAGTCACCGGCCAAATTCAAGGACGGGGCTCCAGCGCCAGATACAGCCACTCCAATACCGCTGCTGCTGCTCGCCGGTGCTGGACTGATGGCGGCAGGAAGCTGGATTCGCCGCCGTTGATGACTCGTCGTGCGCTCGGCTCCGGATTGTATGCCGTCGGAGTCGGCTTGCTCCTGTATTCAGCCGCTATACTAGCGCGCGGCGCGCTCGCGCGCGACAAGGCTCGCAACGCATGGGAGCAGCTCGAGGCACGCCGGGCGGTCGCCAGTGCTGGTGCCAGTTTCGCTGTTCGTGCAACTCCCACCTTCGTGGCGGGCGCTCCACTCGCTCACCTCGTCATTCCACGCATCGGACTGGATGAGATAGTGGTCGAGGGGGTGGATGGGACAGCACTCAATGCCGGACCCGGCCATCTCCCGGGGAGCGCGATCCCGGGTGAGCGTGGTAATGCCGTCGTCTCGGCACACCGCGATCGCCACTTCAGCAACCTCGATCGTATGGCCGTTGGGGACACGGTTATTACGGAGACACTCACTGGCCGAGTGACCTGGGTCGTTTCGTCGCGCAAGGTAGTCGGTCGTGGCACGCCGGCTCTTTACGATACGCCCACTGCGGTTCTTACTCTGACAACGTGTTGGCCCGTGCGCTACTTCGGATCCGCTCCGGACAGATTACTTCTGGTGGCGATTCCGGTGGAGCGGACGCCGAGAACATAGGGAGCAGGGAAGAGGGATTAAAGGCATGAGTTTCGGAAGGGGTTATGGTATTGCCCGCTCCCCGCGCTCCACTCCCTGGTTTTCTACTGCGATACCGCCGGTGCTGGCCGCTTGCCATCTTCACCAATCGCACCAGTGTTACGCCAGTAGAAGTAGAACGCCAGCGCCGCCAGCGCAACCACGAGGACGCCCAGCATTACGCCCGTCTTTCCGGTCGAGTGCGGACGAGGGGTAGGTGGCGCATTCTGCGCGGGACCTTCGAAATTGTCCATCATGAAGACTCCGTCAGATGAGGCGCTGTCCGATAGCTCAGCCATTTGGCCCGCGCAGGTCGTTCAGAAACGTATTGCTTTGCCAGTGCATGGCAAATCCACCCTCAAACGCGTCACAACCGAAATGAACGTAAAAGCATTGCTGGTCCTTGCAACACTAGGTGCTCCGGTCGCTGCCAAAACACAGACATCCGGTACCACCGCAGCTCCTCGCGCTGTGCAGACGGCGGTTCGCGCTCGCGCTATTTCGCCGATCGAGATTGACGGCTACCTCCGCTTTCTGAGCTCCGACCTTCTAGCCGGCCGGGCGCCCGCCACGCTGGGTGGAGAGATAGCTACCGAGTACATCGCAAGCCAGCTTCGCGCGTTTGGGGTCGAGCCCGGCGCCGACAGCGGCTTTTTCCAGCACGTTCCAATCGACATCGTGGGGGCGGAGCGCTCGTCCATCTCGGTGTCCGCGTCTGGCAAGGGAACCGCGAAGCTCCGCTATCCGGAGGATGTAGTGGTATGGGCCGGCTCGGCGCAGGAAACCAGCGTCGCGCGCGGCGAGCTTGTGTTCGTGGGATACGGTTCCGCAGCTCCGGAATTCCGCTGGGACGACTACAAGGGAGTGGATGTGAAGGGAAAGATCCTGCTGGTACTCGTCAATGATCCACCGGCTTCTCCCGGAGAGCCAAAACTCTTCGGCGGCAAAGCAATGACCTACTACGGTCGATGGACGTACAAGTACGAGGAGGCGGAACGCAGGGGAGCGGCGGGGATGCTCATTGTTCACGTGACGGAGCGCGCCGGCTATCCGTGGCATACCGTCGTTGGATCGTGGGGGAAGGAGCAACGAATGCTCACGCGCGATCCCGAGTTGCCACCGCCTCTGGGAGTGCGCGGGTGGATTACCGACAGTGCGGCAACGGCGCTGCTGGCGCAGGCAGGTCTCGATCTCGCCAGGCTCCGTGTGGACGCGGCTTCGCGCGACTTCCGTCCGGTCGCCACGGGAATAACGATTGACGCGTCGTTTCGGAACAAGGTCGAGCACCTGCGCTCTGACAACGTCATTGGCGTGATACGAGGGCGTGACACCAGGCTGCGTGATGAGTATGTGGTGCTCAGCACTCACTGGGACCATTTGGGAATTGGTCCGAAGGTAGGTGGGGACTCCATCTATAACGGCGCCCTGGACAATGCATCGGGCGTGGCGAATGTACTCGCGATCGCGCGAGCCATGGCGCAAGGTCAGCGTCCACGCCGCTCCATTCTTTTCAATTTCGTCACTGCCGAGGAGTCGGGGCTGCTGGGCTCGGCCTACTTCGCCGAGAATCCGACTGTACCAGTCGAGAAGATCATCGCAAACTTGAACATGGATGGTGGTAATCTGCTGGGGATTTCGCGCGATCTGACCGTACTCGGAGACACCAAGAGCGCGCTCGGTCCCCTGCTGGCTCGCCAGATTGCGGCGAACGGGATGCGAATCTCTCCAGAAGAGCATCCCGAACAGGGTCATTTCTATCGCTCCGATCATTTCTCATTCGCTAAAGCGGGGATTCCATCTGTGTCTATTGGTGCCGGGGACGATTATGTGGGGCGTCCATCCGGTTGGGGCAAGCAGCAGGATGAGGACTACACTGCGCATCGCTATCACCAGCCGTCGGACGAATATCGCAAGGATTTCGATCTTAGAGGTGCTGCTCAACTGGCGGAAATCGTAATGCGCTTCGCGGCGTCGCTGGCAAACACGGCCGTATATCCGGAATGGAATGCGGACGCGGAGTTCAGGCGCCGAACGCAGCCTCCCCGAAGCAACGAGTGAGTGCCAGTCCACTGATTGCAGGTGATAACCGCCATACGTCTGTCAGCGGCCGTATCCGACGCTCTCGAACGCGGCGATCCAGTAGTCGCACTGGAGAGCTCGGTGCTGGCGCAGGGGCTCCCGAGTCCGGTCAACCGTCAGGCTGCGCACCTCATGCTCGACGCGGTTCGCGACGGTGGAGCCCTGCCGGCAATAACTGCCGTCGTGAACGGTGTGCCAACCGTGGGGCTCGACGAGGCTGAGCTCGAACACCTTCTGCGTCGCGACGGCTGGTCCAAGGTTTCGGCTCGTGACATTCCCACGGCCATGGTGCGAAAGGCCGATGGTGCAACGACTGTCGCCGCATCGTTGTTGATCGCGCGGCAGGCGGGCATCCATGTCTTCGCAACCGGAGGTATTGGAGGAGTTCACCGGGAGCCCCAATATGACGAATCCGCCGATCTCGCGGAGCTGGCGCGATCTTCCATCATTGTGGTGTGCGCTGGTGTCAAATCCATCCTCGATCTTCGAGCCACAATAGAGCGGCTGGAGAGCTTCGGGGTGGCCGTGATCGGATATCAGACCTCGGAGCTGCCCGGTTTTTTTTGCGCCGAGACTGGTATTCTGCTGGACACGTGCGTCGAAACCACCGGAGACGTCGCCGACATCTTTCTGGCTGGTCGAACACTTGGTCGTGAGGCCGCGTTGCTGATCGTCCAGCCTCCTCCGGCTTCCAGTGCGCTACCGCGAGAAACCGTCGATGCAGCTGTCCAGCGAGCCCTTTCCAGCGCGCGCGAGGAGGGCGTTCGTGGTGCGGCAGTCACCCCGTTTCTGCTCGCCGCGCTTGAGCGGGAGACGGATGGGCGTAGCCTCGCGGCCAACCTTGCACTGCTCGAAGCCAACTCACGGTTGGCAGCGGAGATCGCTGTATCGTTGGCTGCGCGGCGCGGGCGTACCGTTTAGGCAGCGATCGCAGAGGTGGGAAGTAGGAGGTGGAGCCAGGGCAGCCAATCGGGCGCTGTCCCCGCGAATTGATAGTCGTAGTGCGTCCCCCGGCCCAACCCCCGACACTCTGGTCTCGCCTCCCGCCTGCCGCCTCACTATTCCTCGTTACTGGTTTCTTGCCCCCTGGCAGTTGAACTTGCCACGCCCGCCGTAGTACTATAGGCGTACAACCAGACGCAGGAGATCTCAACCCGATGCCCACCCCGTTTCTGAGTTCCGAAGAATACGATGAGCGCGCTCACCAGCACTATAACGAAGGCCAGTACGAGGAAGCGCTCGAAGTACTCCGCGAGGGGCTTTCACTCTACCCGAACGCGGTGGAGTTGCACATTGGGGTTGGGTATGCGCGCCTCGCCCGTGAGGAATTCGCGTGGGCGCGCAGGAGCTTTGAGCACGCGACGGTGCTCGACCCCGATCACGAGGATGCACTAGCGGGGCTGGGAGAGACACTCCTCCGCTTCGGTGAGGTGCAGGATGCGGTTCGAACATTCCGGCGGCTGATCGATCTCGGCTATCAGGATGACGTAGACATTGTTCTTCAAGCGGGACGGGCGCTGCTGGCGAACGACCTGAACGATGAAGCTCGCGAGTTCTTCGAGCTTGCTGTGAAGGAGGCGCCCGGCAACGCCGAAGCGCTCTCGAATCTCGCTTACGTTCTGCATCGCCTCGGGGATGAGGACGGCGCGATCGCCAGACTGCGCCGTGCGCTCAAGGAGGACCACGAACATGTTGAGGCGCGCATCTATCTGGCGAACATCCTGTACGACAGGAATGAGCTTGCGGAAGCGCTCCGCCACCTGGAGCGAACGTCACCGGAAGATCACTGGCACGACATTGGGGTCTGGCGAATGATCGAGCTCAAGAAATCGCTGAAGAGGGCTACGGAGGGAGACGACGATCTCCGAATCTGGGAGGAACGTCTCGCCGAGATTGCGGAAGAAGCCGACGACATCGATGCGATGCTCGCAGATATAGAGGCCAGGGTGGCGGAGGATTCGCAGCAGGACGTCCAGGGTCAGCTCGAGCTGTTTGGCGCTCTGCTCTCAACCTTGGCCGAGCACGGCACCGAGAATGGCGTTCCGCACCGCGTGCTGACGCCGGAAGGCCGCCAGTTCGACGGAAGCTGGGAAGACATCGTCCGTTACATGAGAGACGCGACGCGTCCGTACGCGGGCTGCACGATGCAGGAGTTCATGACCGTTGAAGCGCGCCGCGTGCATTCGGACAAGGGAATCGCCATTCCCACGCACGACGCGGAGAGCTTCATTCGCGCGAGCGCGAACGCGGGTTTGCTCCGGATCGTACGTTGACAGCGCCAGACCAGCGCGCCGTGGTGGCGTCTCTTACCGCGGCGCGGCCAAGACTTGACCGCCTCGATAGCAGCCGGGATACGGAGGATCTGGCGGCGGATCTGATCGAGGCCTGGTCAGCCACGGAGAGCGCGCTCCGTTCCATCATGGGTGGATCTGCGCTTGCCGGACAGCCGCTCATAGGCGCACTCCGCCAAAAGAACCTGCTGTCTCTGGATCAGGCACACGCACTGCTCGAGTTTCTGGCGGCACGCGACCGTGCGCAGCGCACTGATTACCGCCCCACGGCCGATGATATCGCTGCCGCGCGCGATGGTTTCGCAAAGCTGGAGCATGGGATCATCGCGCAGCAGATGGGCACTCCGTCACTCGCGGATACGAGCATGTTCGCGGCGGTTAATTCACCGCTTCCGTCCCGGTCACAGCCGCCTCAGGCCACGCCCTCGGCGGATACCGTCGTACGCAGGCGCCGCCCGATTCCGCTCTTCGTCCCCGTGCTCCTCCTTCTGGTCCTCGCAGCTATTGCTGCATGGTATTTCTTCGCACGCGCTGCCGGAGTACCTGGTGGGGTAGCGAGCGGAATCGAGGCGTACAATGGCGGCCGGCTGGACATGGCACGAGCCGAATTCGAGGTTGCCGCGCGGAAGAACGACAAGATCGCGCTACCGCACATCTGGCTTGGCCGGGTAGCTCGAGATCAGAGGGAGGACGCAACGGCGGCTCGCGAGCTTGCAATTGCGGAACGACTGGAGCCGGACAATCCACTGGTTCACCGCGAAATTGGCGCGTTCCATCTAGCGCGTGGGCGGTATAACGAGGCGCGAGAGCGGTATGTGCGTGCCCTTCAGCTCGATCCGGCGGACCGCATCGCTCAGGGTTGGCTGGCGTGCGCGCTAACGCGATTGGGGCGTACCGATCAGGCGCAGACCTGGCTGAACCATGCCGGCCCGGGCGACTGGACGCGCTGCGCTTCCGCTCCGGCCGTGCAGCCGGTCATGCCGCCTGGATGATCGAATTTTGCGGCGCCGGCAAGGTCTACACATCTCGTTTAGGTAATTCAGTCCGCGCGTTAGAGGAATTTTCCCTGCGCGCGGAGCGCGGCGAAGTGCTCGGCATTGCCGGTCCCAACGGCGCAGGAAAGAGCACGCTGATCGGCATCGCACTCGGTTATCTCGCCCCGTCCGAGGGGACGGTCACAATCGCCGGCCTCCCGCCGCGCGAGTTCATCGAGCGTAACGGATTAGCCTACATGTCGGAGCTGGTTTCCATCCCTCCCAAATGGAGGGTGGAGGCGGCGATTACACGCTATGCGCTGTTGGCTGGAGTTCCCGAATCCAGTATATCACAACGCACGCAGGAATCGATCGATCGGCTCGGCCTCGGCGAGCACCGGTTCAAGACAGTAAGACAGCTCTCCAAGGGAAACTTGCAGAGGCTCGGGCTCGCGCAAGCGCTGCTTCGCGAGGATGCAATAGTGATTCTCGACGAGCCTACGCATGGACTGGATCCGGTATGGACTCAGCGATTTCGCGAGCTAATCCAGGAGTTGCGCGCCCCGGATCGCACAATTCTCGTGGCATCACACAATCTGGATGAGCTGGAACGCATCGCCGACCGGGTCGCTATAATCGACCGCGGACGCTTGCAGCGAATCGTCGCAACCGGTGAGCCATCCTCACGCGTCGCGCGCTCGTATCACATATCCGTTTGCCGCGGCTCGGAATACGTTGCCGAGGTATTCGCTGACGCACGCGATCTTGGGAATGGAGCGTTCGAGGTAGGCGCTTCTGACGTCGAATCGCTAAACCGCGCTATCGGCGCCCTGCTGGAACGTGGCGCGCTGCTTACCGCAGTGACACCGGCGTACTCTTCGCTTGAGACCGAGTTCCGTGAGGCAGTAGGAGAAAACTCGCAGTGAAGGCGCGACTGGGACGGTACGCGGCCTGGCAGCTTCGAGACTTTATTTTCGAGCGAGGCATTCCATTGCTGGTGGTCGCCGCGCTCCTGCTGTTTCCGGCAATAACCGGCGTGCGAGGCATGATTCGCGCGAATTCCACAGGTAGCACCGACCACGATATCGCTCTTGGTACGTTCACATCGCTCATTGTCGGGATGCTTGGCTTTGTGATCGTTCTGGTCGCCACGAATGGAATAGTGCACAACGATATTCAGCGTGGATATTATCGCTTTCTCTTCGCCAAGCCCATAGCGCCATGGCGGTACTACGCGCAGAGCTTCGTCGTGAACTGGCTGGGCGCGATGCTGGCCGCGTCTGCCCTGCTCGCCGCCTTCGGTGCTCTTACTACTCCCTTTTTCCCGCCGGGCCTGTTCGCGTTCCTCACTCTGTACTACGTCGCGCTGGGGGGCCTGGTGTTTTTCGTATCTGTCCTCACGCGGCTCGATTGGCTCATCGTTGCGGCGATCTGGGCGTTTGCGCAGTTACTGCGCGGCATGTATCCCGCAAGCTCCGGACTGTTTGGCCGTTTGGTCGATGTCCTCCTCCCGCCAGCGCACCGTATCAGCGTCGTGGGCGAGGCGCTCATGCGAGTCGGAATGCCCGGGAGCGTACGGCTCGGTGATTCAGCGCTTCTGCCGTCAGTTCTTTGGCTGGTGGGCTGGGGCGCGCTTGCATTTTTAGCAGGGCTCGTACTGTTGCGCCGCCGGCCGCTGGCTCGATAAAGCCGTGATTCCCCTGCCGGTTCTTCCGCACGATTCGGTGCGGCGTGTGACACTCGCGAACGGCCTTACAGTTCTGATTCGGCGTGACGACAGCGCGCCCGTTGTCGCCATTGTCACCTATGTGAAAGCGGGCTACTTCGACGAGTCGGACAGCGAGGTGGGAATGGCGCATGTAGTCGAGCACATGTTCTTCAAG
Organism: Gemmatimonadaceae bacterium; assembly: GCA_051005015.1. Classification (GTDB taxonomy): domain Bacteria; phylum Gemmatimonadota; class Gemmatimonadetes; order Gemmatimonadales; family Gemmatimonadaceae; genus JACMME01. Next base: position 9,494 of record JBPCJT010000080.1, read on the forward strand.
GGAACCGAGCGGCGCGGGGTTGGGGAAATCTCCAAGGAAACGAAGGCAGCAGGTGGCTATCTGAACGCGGGCACGATTTACGACCATACGAGCTACTACACCGTTCTCCCCGCCTCGAGTCTTTCGCGCGGCCTCGAGATACAGGCGGACGCGTACACCAACTCGCTCATTGACAGCGAGGAGCTGCGCAGAGAGCTAGAAGTCATCATTCAGGAAGTGAAGCGAAAGGAGGACAGTCCGGGAGCGGTTGCGATCGAGTCGCTGTACGAGCTCATGCACGCGAGCCACCGGATGCGCCGCTGGCGAATGGGCCGCGAAGACCAGTTGCGGACATTCACGAGGACTGGTGTGCACGGATTCTATCGGCGGTACTACCAGCCGGGCAACACGATTCTCGCGCTCGTGGGAGATTTTGATCCCGATAGCGCGCAGAGCGAGGTCGAACGGCTTTATGGATCTCTGCCGAATTCGGGGCTCACACGCGACCGGGGCCCAGTCGAGCAGGGACACTCGAACTTCCGCTACCGCGAGATGCGCGGCGATATCGCTCAAACCCAGATCGCGATCGGTTGGCGTACGCCCCACTCCATGCATCCCGACACTCCCCTTCTCGATCTCGCCGGGACGGTACTCGGCGGTGGCAGGGCGTCGCGTTTGTACCGCGCAGTTCGGGAGCGCAAGCTCGCGGCTTCGGTGTCCGCATTCAATTACACGCCATCGGATACGGGCGTTTTTGTGGTACACACGGAAGGTCCGCCCGAAAACGCAGCCGGCGCGGTGCGCGGTGCCTGGGACCAGGTGCGCGACCTCCGACAATGTGGAGTCGAAAGGGACGAGCTCTGGCGTGCGAGGCGGATCTTCGAGAGTCGCTGGGTCAAACGATTGGAAACCGCGGAGGGGCAAGCCAATTACCTCGCGGAATGGGAAGCAGAAGGGGACTGGACGCTGGCGGACCGCTATCTGGAGCGGGTGCTCACGGCGGCGCAAAGCCTCGTGTCGGAAGCGATTGCACGCTACCTCGATCCCAACCGGGCAAGCGTGGTTGCGTATCGTCCGGAAGGCGCCCCGGTGCTCGCCGGCGACTCGGGCGGAATGCTGCGGCTGCTGGCGACGCAAAAGCCGGATCCACTTCCTGTTCCCACACCGCGGATCGCGGCGATTTCGGGGAGCATGTCCGCCTCGCCTTCGCCCGAAGGCATAGAGGGGCGTGTTTACATCTACCGCACTTCTGGCGGTGTCCCGATCCTCGTGAGGAAAAAAGCGGGGGCGCCGCTGGTGCACGTCGGGGTGTATGCGCTTGGTGGTGCGATCGATGAGGTTCCCGGCAACGCCGGACTTACGACTTTGCTGACGCGCTCAGCGATCAAGGGCACAAAGCACCGAGCCGCGACACAAATCGCAGAGGACGCGGAGCTGCTTGGCGGCAGCATAAACGCCCACACGGGGTCGGAGAGCTTTGGCTGGTCGATCTCCGTGCCGTCGATCCACATGGACGCAGCGCTCGATCTTCTCGCGGACGCCGTGCAGCACGCGACAATCCCCGATGCTGCGTTCGAAACCGAGCGTGCGGTTGCGCTCGCCGATCTTCAGATGCTCAGTGATGACATGTATCGCTTTCCCATGCGCCTGATGATGCAGGCCGCCTTCGCGGGGCATCCGTACGGTGTTCCCGCCACCGGAACGGAGTTTTCCCTCAAGTCCGTAAGCGCGGATGAAGTGCGCGCGTGGCATCGGACACGCGTGATGGAGTCGCCGGCAGTCATCGCCGTCGTTGGAGATGTCGATCCGGATGAAGCGGCCAGCATGGCGGCTCGGTCGTTCCCGTTGTTGCGTCATGTACCATCGCGGGACGCGCCTCTCGCGCAGTGGCCGCGGATCACCGTTTCGCACCAGGACCAGCGTGAGAAGTCGCAGACCGCCATCGCGCTTGCATTCCCCGCACCCGCGCGCGGCGACATCGGGAGGTACGCGGCGCGACTAATAGCCGGCGTGGCAAGCGGTCTGGGGGGGAGATTCTTCGATGAGCTGCGCGATCGGCGGTCTCTGGCGTACTCGGTGCAGGCGTTCACCACTGAGCGGCGAGCGGCGGGAATGTTCGTTGCATATATCGCGACGTCACCGGACAAGGAAGCTCTCGCGCGCGAAGGCTTGCTTCGGGAGTTCTCGAGGCTACGGGCAGAGCCGGTCTCCGACGCAGAGCTGTCGCGCGCTCAGGAGCACGCAATTGGCACCTATGCAATCCACCAATCGAGCGGCGCGGCCGTGCTCGGTGATCTCGTAGACGCCTGGCTGTTCGGAAAACTGAGCGAGTTGGAGGAGCACGCCGCCCGAATCAGAGCGGTGACGGCGGTGCAGATGCTGGAAATAGCGGAACGCTATTTCGATGAATCGCGGGTAGTGCAGGGGATTGTGAGAGGGCGATAGCAAGCGGGAGCGCTCGCCTCAGCGCTCGCTCAGCAACCGAATAGCTTGTTCGACGCGACGCGTGGCTGTTCGGAGGCGTCCACCCGGCGCTCGCAAGCCGACAGGTGATTCGTAATCACTCGCCGAGAAGACAATGAATCCCTTCATCCCGGGGTGGCGGGTTGCCCATGCCATGGATCCCCAGAGGGCACGCTCCTGGCTTCGCTCCCCGTGTATTGTTGGAAGCCCTCCTCCCTCCAGCACCCAGTGCTCCTTGCGCGACCTGGCGGCAACCATCCAGCGCTCCGCGGCACTGGTCTGCGCATCGAGCGACACGCCACCACCAGCTCCAGGTATCACAGTAAATCCGACGGCGTCGATGCCCGATGCGCTGTCGACCGCCCACGCATAGAGGGCGCTGTCGCGCGAGCCATATGCCGGCACGTGTGCCATAACGATGGTGCGCGGGCGAATGCGGTGCGCGCGTTCGGCGGCGGCCGCGAGGTAGCGCGTCCATAGGCTAAGGGGAAGCGAAGCTCCCGCGGCTGGAACGAGATAGTCGGGTCGCAGCCCACGCACGAGTCGCTCGACATCGGCAAGATGAGCCGAAAGGTCATCGGTATTCAGGTAAGTCGCGCCGCGGGGTGCGCCCCTATCCGATATGTCCAGTGCGGCAATGAGCTTTCTTCCGGCACGCCGCGACTCCTCCAGCACGCTTGAGACCGAGTCGAGAAGTGCGAGACTCACGTGGCCTGGTGCCGCGTACACGCTCACAATCTGCGCCTCGAGCTGCGAGGCGAGCGCGAGATCGCTTGTCAGGGCCAGTGATGGTGGTCCGTCTCCGGTGAGAGTTGGAAAGAGCTTCACGCCTATGGCGAAATCTCCGGCGGGCCTTTCCTGCAGCCGGTCCGCTACGTGCGACGCGTAGCGCGCCACTCCCACGCGGGCACGAGGAACCGCGACGAGCATCAGCAGGCCCCAGGCGGCCGCAACCGCCGCCGCAGATGCGCGGGTGATGAGCGCCAGTCGCGGAAGCCGCGGCGGCATGGCCGGCGCGATGATGGGAACGAGAAGATACGCGGAGCGCATGACCGCGTCAGGATGCGCAACCATTGCGAGCGCGCTCGCGTGCGCTGCCGCCAAAGCTGTAATCGCGGCAGGAAGCGAAACTCCGAGCGACATCAGGTATCGGAGCGCAAGCACGGCTGCGAGAATGACGTCGTATGCCGCAATGGGAACGCCGATAGCTCGCCCAACGCTCCCGGTATTGGTCGCGTAAACAGCGTGCGCCGCGATAACCATCGCGGTCAATGGCCAAACCCAGGCGATCTCGTGTAGTGCCCGGCCAGTCAGCAGCGAGTCCGACACCACAGCGATGAAGACGGCCGGCACGATCAGGAGACCGGCCAGAGCGCTCAGGGCTGCGAGCGGCCGAGGGGAGCCACGCCACCGTGCCATGCGTCCGGCTAGAATCATATTCCAGACTATTAGCATCGCCATCAGCGCCAGATGCAGCGAGCCGAGATAGCCTTCCGCGGGGAGCCGACTCATCCGCGCGAGTGTGTCTCTCCGTTTATCGCGCGCGGCGTGAGCCTTCGAGCGAACACATCGATGACCTTGCTTGGATCGTGCTGGGCGTGGGCGAGCACATCGAGGAGGAGAAGCTCACGATCCGGCACGGCATGCAGCGCAATGTGGCACCCGTCCAGCAGCAGGACACCGGATACGCTTTCACTCGGAAGCTTGCGGACGATGGGGGGAGCGATGGATGCGAATCCAGCGGCGCTGGCGCCCGCGATCAGAAGTCCTGTGAGCAACGATACATCGCGCAGCTTGATACTCGACACGCCCGAAAAATCACAGAGGACATGCCGGTAGGGGGAAGATTCGGACTGCGCAGATTGCATGCGGTCAGATTTATCCATTGGCTAATGGAATGACAACCGGACAGGCCAATTTCGAACTGCGAAGGACGAAGTGTGAAGGACGAAGAACGAACTGCGAATCGCGAAGGACGAACTGCGACGTGTGAACCACCAACCGGGAATG
>JBPCJT010000081.1:0-4788 GCA_051005015.1 Gemmatimonadaceae bacterium
CTCATCGCTGGCGGCGTGATGGTGGCCAGCGTCGTGCCCGCCCGTTCAGTTCTGGAGCAGCAATTCCGGGAAGCGGTGGGAGCGACTACCTGATGAGAGGCAATCTCCTGCGATACGCGATCTGGCAGCTCCGCGATTTCGCTCGCGAGCGCGGGGTTGCGCTCATCGTCATCGGGCTTGCCATCAGCATCACCTCCATCGGACCGATGAAGGCGATCGGCGTTCAGTTCACGGAGAATAGCGCGCGCCAGCTTATCGTCACGATTCTCTCGCAGGTGGCGCTCCTCGCGGCGTTCATCGCTTTCAACGGGATGATCTCGAACGATCGCAAGATCGGATATTACCGCTTCCTCTTTTCCAAACCCGTGAGCATGCCGGCGTACTACACCCAGCTCTTCTCGGTTTTCTTCGTCGGATACCTGATCGTGTTTGCCGTGTTGCTGGGGCTATTCGGCCTCGTGGTATTCCCCGTATTCCCAATTGGCGTGATTACTTACGCCGCGCTGGTGTTCCTCTCGCTCGGCGGCATCGCTTTTTTCATATCAAGCCTGGTTCGTTTCGACTGGCCGGCGCTCGGCGGCGTTTTCATGGGGACGCTGCTGCTTCGCTCGGTTCTCGCGGGACGCGACGGACCGGCGGCAATCCTGCTCGCGATTCTGCCACCAATTCATGAGCTGCTGCCCCTTGCGGGACTGGTCACCGGCGGCACAGTCGCTCCGCTCACGGTGCTCTGGTTGCTGGGTTACAGTGCATGCTTTTTCGCAGCGGGGCTGATCGTACTGCGCCGGCGAGCGTTTGCCTGACCCCGCGATGACTATCCTGACCGCCACGAACGAGGTTCAAAGGACCGTTCTCGCGAACGGGCTCACCGTGCTGATTCGGCGGGATACATCGGCACCGGTCGTAGCGATCGTGACTCAGGTCAAGGCGGGCTACTTCGACGAGACTGACGATGTCAGCGGAATCGCCCATGTGCTCGAGCACATGTTCTTCAAGGGAACCGAGCGACGCGGCGTAGGCGAGATCGCAAAGGAAACCAAAGCGAGCGGCGGCTACCTCAACGCTCACACCATATACGACAACACCACCTACTTTACTGTGCTGCCTGCTTCGGGCTTCGCCGCCGGCCTCGACATCCAGGCAGACGCCTTTGCCAACTCTGTAATCGATGCCGCTGAGCTGGCCAAAGAGCTTGAAGTGATCGTGCAGGAGGCAAAGCGCAAGACAGACAATCCGTCTTCGGTTGCAGTGGAGACCCTTTACGAGCTGCTGCACGACGTCCACCGCATGCGGCGCTGGAGAATCGGCCACGAGGCGGGATTGCGGAGCCTGACGCGGGAGGCGATGCAGAAGTTCTACAGGAACTTCTATCAGCCGTCGAACACCATCGTTACAGTAGTCGGTGATGTCGATATGGACGATGCAATGTCACGCATCGTCCGCGCATATGGTTCGTTACCTGATTCGGCGCCGGTACTATCGCCGGGCTCGAGTGAGCCGCATCACGACGAATTCAGATACCGTGAACTCTCCGGCGACATCGAGCAGACCCAGCTCGTATTCGGCTGGCGCACCGCTCCGGCACTGCACGAAGACACGCCGGTGCTCGATCTCGCAGCGAGTCTGCTCAGCGCAGGGCGGGCGTCACGCCTCTATCGTGCTCTGCGCGAGCGCAGGATCGTCTCGTCGGTGACAGCCTACAACTACACACCGACTGAGCTCGGTGTGTTCGTGGTTCACGCCGAGCTGAACGCCGATTGTGCAGGCGATGCCGGGCGGGGAATCTGGGACCAGCTTAGAGCGCTGCGTGACGACGCAATCGACCCGCTCGAAATGGAGCGCGTGAAGCGAATCTTCGAATCGCGCTGGATAAGACGGCAGGAGTCGATGGAGGGCCAGGCGACTCACTTGAGCGAGTGGGAAGCGCTCGGTGGCTGGCGGCTCGGGGAGGAGTACTTCGATAGGTTCATCTCGACGACGTCCGAGCAGGTTCATGACGCCGTCCGCCGGTATCTGACGCCCGAGCGCGCGGGAATGGTGATCTATCGTCCCGCCGGGTCGCCGGAAGTTGCGGCTTCTCCTGCTGACATGCTCACCACGCTCGGCTCGCGGCGCCCGAAACCGCTCGAGGCGCTGCCTCCGCGTGACGAGCACGCGATTCCCCGGGCGTCCGCGGAACCGCAACTCGAAATCACCGAGTCCGGTGTTGCCGTTTATCGCACTTCGCGCGGCCTTCCCATCCTCGTGCGCAAGCGCGCGGGCGCGGCAATAGTGCATCTCGGAATTCATGCGATGGGCGGCGTTCGCGATGAACCTGTTGCGCTTGTCGGCATCACCAACCTCGTCGCGAGCACGATGATCAAAGGGACGACGACTCGGTCAGCCGCGCAGATCGCCGAAGACTCGGAAATGCTGGGTGGAAGCATCAGCGCCAGTGTCGGTAGTGAGAGCTTCGGTTGGTCGATCTCCGTGCCGGTGCAGCATCTCGAAGCCGCCGCGGAGCTGTTGGCCGACGTGGTGCTGAATGCGACTTTGCCGCCCGAAGCCCTCGAGATCGAGCGCGCGGTCGCGCTCGCCGAAGTGGCGGCGCTCCGCGATGACATGTTCGGTTATCCAATGCGGCTGGTCATGGCGGGCGCTTATCGCGACCACCCGTACTCGCGGTCGCGGCTCGGCACTGAAGAATCGCTGCGCGCGGTGGAGATCGCGGACAGCAGGGAATGGTACGCCAGGCTGCTGGGCTCGCCGCTGGTTGCAGGCATTGTCGGTGACGTTGTCGCCGGGGATGCAGCCGGTATAGTCGCGCGCGAATTTGCCCGTGTCGCTCCCGGTGCAGGTGCACCGATCGTGCAGCCTTCGTGGCCAGTCGAGATGGTAGTGAGTGCCGAGTCGCGTGACAAAGCTCAGACGGCGCTCGCGCTTGCATTTCCGGGTCCCGCGCGGAACGACGAGCGGAGATTCGCCGCGCGCATCACAGCGACAATCGCCAGCGGGCTTGGAGGCCGCTTCTTCGACGAGCTTCGGGACAGGCAGTCTCTGGCATATACGGTACACGCGTATATAGCCGAACACCAGGCGTCGGGAATGTTCCTGGCATACATCGCGACGTCGCCGGAGAAGGAGGGCGCTGCACGTGAAGGACTGCTCGGGGAGTTCGCGAAGCTTCGCGAAACTCCCGTCACTGCAGAGGAACTGGAGCGAGCCAGGAAATACTCCATTGGCTCACATGCAATTCGGCAGGAAAGCGGCGGCGCGGTGCTGGCCGACATGCTCGACGCGTGGATCTTCGGCTCGGGCCTGCGAGAGCTCGCCCAGTATGACGAACGGATCATGGCTGTCACTGATGCCGATATTCTGAGTCTTGCGCGCGAGTTTTTTGATCCACAGCGCCGGGTGGAGGGGATCGTCAGAGGCAAGTCGGCGCCTTAGCACCCTTTACCGCGCCACGGTCTCCTTCAGCCCCCGGTCCGCCCGCATCATCGCGGCGACCGATGATCTGAGCGTACCATTCGCGCTCCTTAACCCACGCAACTCGTGGTAGTCCCCGGCTTCTGCAACGATCAGCCCCTTGATCGGCGCCTGCGTAGTTGCCCAGGCCAGCACACCCCACAGTGCCAGCTCCTGATTCCGCTCGCCGTGCGCGAGCGGGTACCCGCCGGCAGAAAAAACCCAGTGTGGCTTGGGGCTGGGATTCTGCGGCAGGCTCCGCATCCAGCGCTGGGCTACACGCATGTGCGTGTCGAGTGTGTTCGCGCCATCGAAACCCGGGAGCATGGAGAACCCGACGACATCGATCGGCGACCCGCGCCGCGCCGCCCAGAAATACAGCGTGCTGTCGCGCGCGCCGTAGCTCGACGCCGCGACACCGACGCGAATCCGGCGATTCACTCCGTTGGCAATCCTCGCGGCTCTCGTCAGATAATCGATCCAGTACTCCGGCTCCTGCATCCCGATCGCGCGCGATCCGGCACCGTACGGGTCGAGCGCGGGAATGAGAATGTCGGGCCGCAGCCGCCGTGCGATGCGATTGATGTCGGCAACCCGGTCGCGCGTGTAATCGGATGGCGAGTCGCGGAACTGCTTCGCCGCGGCTTCGGGGTACCCAAGCGCGACGATGATCAGCGCACTATCGGCACGTCGATCATCGACCGTGCGCGCAATCGAATCGAGGGACGTGAGGTTGGCACCCTCCGGATCGATGACCAGCATCACGGCGTCCAGATCGAGTGAATCGGCCAGCGTGATATCCCGTTCAAGTGCAAGCGGGGGCGGCTCACCGCGCAAATCCGGAAGAATCTTCAGGCCGAGTGCGAAATCGCCTTCGGGATGTTCCTGAAGCTGGTCGTCTTCATAATGTGCGTAACTCCCGATCGTGGAGAATGCGTTCGGCATCTCGATGATGACGAGTGCGGCAAGGATCGCGGCAGAACCGGCGATGGCGGCGCGCAGGTAGCCGCTGGATTTCCACCTCGCCGGGAGGGCGGGCGCGATTACCGGAACCTGCAGATAGGCAGACCCCCAAAGCGCAGGAGCTCCGAAGAAGAAGCCAAGCGCGTTGGCCTGCGCGGCCGAGAGCGCGAGACCGAACTCAGGCGGCGTCGCCTCGCGCGAAATGGCAAACCTCGTCAGGGCCACGATGGCGATGATCACGTTGTAAACGACGATGGGAACGCCGAAGAGCGGCGTGACCATCCGGCGGCTTACCGCGTATGCCGATTGCAGCACAATGAGTACGGTGACGAGCGGCCACAGGCCTGCAACCGGCTGGATCGCGCGGCCGAGGAGAAC
>JBPCJT010000082.1:0-26582 GCA_051005015.1 Gemmatimonadaceae bacterium
GCCTTTTTCGCCGCCGGGATCACGTTTGTTCGCAAACAGCGGCATGTTCAGTGTGGAATTTGGCTGCCGCGAGTGCTGGACGAGTCTTAACTTCCCTGCTCACCTTCATTGGAGTGCAATTTGGCGATCAACACGCATCGCGTAATTATCTCGGCGGTCGTGCTCGCCGCCGGCATCGGCGTGGCTGGTTTCCTGGCCGGCAACGGTCTTGCACGTGCTCGCGCAGCCGACCGCTTCGTGACGGTGAAAGGTATCTCCGAACGGGAGGTCAGAGCCGACCTGGTCATCTGGCCGCTGCGGATTGTCGCGGCGGATGACGACCTTGGGCGTGCGCACACGCAAATTCAGGGCAGCGTGCGAAGGATCCTCGCCTTTCTGGCCGCCCAGCAGATCGATACCTCTCAGGCAGAGCTTCAGGACTTTTCGGTATCGGACGCATTGGTCAACCAGTATGGCGGAGGAAGCCAGGCGGGCTCGCGTTATGTTATTCGTCAGACTGTGGTCGTTCGATCTACCAACCCGGCCAACGTTCTCTCCGCGAGCCAGCGGGTGGGCGAGCTGGTGGGTGCGGGTGTCGTACTTTCGTCCGGTGGCGAGTACGGATCGGGAGGACCGACGTTCATTTTCACGAAGTTGAACGAGCTCAAGCCACCAATGATCGCCGAGGCGACTGCGCGCGCTCGGGAAGCAGCCGAGCAATTCGCGCGCGATTCACGCAGCGTGCTCGGCGGAATTCGCCGCGCGAATCAGGGGGTGTTCGAGATATTGCCGCGCGATCAGGCGCCCGGGATCGCGGAGGGTAGCCAGATCGTCAAAACGGTGCGCGTGGTCTCGACAGTAGAGCATTTCCTCAGGGACTAGTGGAGCGCAGCAGAGACTCGTTGACGCCGAGACGGCAAATTCGCAGGCCGGTGACTGCTGGTTGGCTTGCCTTGTCCAGAACCAAATGACTTCCTCCAGCTCATTTTCTGGCGGCCGTCGCGATCTGGCGCTTATTCGCATCTCGCTACTTATTGGAGTGATCATCTTTGGCGCGCTGACGTGGTGGCTGCAACGTACCGGCGAGCGTCCCCCTTCCGACCTATCGGCACTTCGCAAACTGCAAATGGTGGGTTTCGCTTTCTGGGGCACCGCATTCGCCCTACTGGTGTTTTTGCGCACTCGGCTCGGGAGCGTGTCAGACTCAGCGCGCCGGTCGTACCTGGTAATAAGTTGGGGGGTGGCTGAGGCGGTAGCGCTGTTCGGCGGCGTCGTGTACTTCCTCTTTGGGGATGCGCGCTGGTACATCGCCGGGCTTTTCTTCATGATCGGTGCGTTCCTCGTTTTTCCCCTGCGAAAGGCGTAATGGTCGGCCGCTTGGTGCGGGTAACTGCTTTCCTTATCTAGCCGGAGCTGTGCTTCCGTTAATGGGCGAATGGTCTGGTCCAAAGGCACGCGCTGACGGTCCCCTGACGGGGGGCGCTATGTTGCGCCGCCCCCTCAGCCGCACCAACATCACGGATATTAATGCTCACTAAAGAGTCGATTGCCTTTCTCAAGAAGCTGCTCGATACACCTGGTCCATCCGGTTACGAATCCGCACCGGCGCGAGTATGGCGTGAGGAAGCCAGAAACTTCGCGACAGAAGTCACATCGGATGTTGCAGGCAACAGCGTGGCTGTCGTGAATCCGGGCGGATCACCCACCATCATGCTCGATGGCCACATTGACGAGATCGGGCTGATAATCCAGTACGTCGACGATGACGGGTACTTGTACGTGGGACCCGTGGGCGGGTGGGACTCCCAGGTACTTGTAGGCCAGCGCCTGCGATTCCTTTGCTCGGCGGGAGACGTTTTCGGCGTAGTTGGGAAAAAGCCCGTCCACCTGATGAAGCAGGAAGATCGCGAGAAAGCTATCAAGCTTACCGATCTCTGGGTGGACATCGGCGCCGCCAACCGAGCGGAAGCGGAAGCACGCGTGAGCGTGGGTGATCCCGGCGTCATCGATGCGCGCACGCTGGATTTCCCGAATAACCGGCTGGTCTCACGCTCCATAGATGACCGGATTGGCGCCTTCACCGTCCTCGAGGCGCTGCGCCTGTACGCGGAGCGTCCGGGACAGGCGAAGGTTGTTGCTGTGGCCACGACGCTCGAGGAGATCTCCTGGCATGGCGGGGGCGCGACCGTCTGTGCGACGTGCATCAATCCTAAAATGGCGCTGGTTGTCGACGTCACGTTCGCCACCGATCACCCGGGGATGGAGAAAAAGGAAATCGGCGACCACCGCCTGGGCTCCGGACCCGTGCTGACTCGGGGCGCGCTGGTATCACCGGTCGTGCTGGCACTCCTCAGAAAAGTAGCCACCGAAGGTAATATTCCATTTACCATTCATGCTGCCGGACGCGACACCGGGACAAACGCCGACGCTATCCATATTGCCAAGGAGGGAATTGCCACGGCCCTCGTCTCACTCCCCAATCGGTACATGCACTCTCCCAACGAGATGGTGTGCCTTGACGATGTCGCGCATGCGGCGACACTCATCGCCGAGACTTGCCGCATGGTGACAGACGAAACGGACTTTACCGCTCGATAAAGACGGTGGCTGTCTCCTCCTCACTACGCGCCATTTCGTGCGCTGCGGTTGTCGCGCAAGCTGCTTGTCATTCCTCTGGAATCGCACCTGGTCAGATCTCCGCGGATTCGCTCGCGCTCAATCAGGACGTCGCATACCTGGCGAGCGATGCGCTCGAGGGGCGAGGAACGGGCACGGCCGGTAATAACGCGGCGGCCCGGTACATTGAGCGGCGATATCGGGTTCTGAATCTCAAGCCTGTCGCCATGTTCGATGCCGTGGCCTGCTCTCTGGGAAAGGACTCGGCCGAGGCGTTGCGGAGGCGCATTGAGTCTCGAATGGGGACCGGCGCCGGCGTGACCTCGAACACGGCACCCTGCGACAAGGACTTCTTTCAGAAGTTTACGCCGCGCTCACAGGTCTTGGCCCACTCGGCTCTGGTTAGCTTTCTCGGAGCCCAGAACGTAGTGGCGCACCTGCGTGGCACCGACCGAGAGCTCCGCGACGAGTACGTGGTTATCGGCGCCCACTACGACCACCTCGGCCGCTCGACCTTGGGTGCGCTCGACCTCGACGCCGGGAATGCAATACGAAATGGCGCCGACGATAACGCATCCGGCACGGCCGCCGTGCTCGAGCTGGCGCGTCTCCTCAGCCGGCGTCCGCTCAAGCGCTCCGTGATCTTCGCCAACTTCAGCGGCGAGGAACTCGGCCTTCTGGGTTCGCAATTCTTCGTGAAACATCCGCCGGTGCCGCTGAGAAGTATTGTTGCCATGCTCAACTTCGACATGGTCGGACGCTTGCGCGATGACAAGCTCATTGTGTACGGCGCCGGAACCGCTGAGGAGCTACCAGTGATACTCGACTCGGCCAACATCACGCCGACCCTCGCAGTGCGCGCTATTCCGGGAGGATCGGGGCCATCCGACCACAGCTCCTTCTACGCCAGGAACATTCCAGTCCTGCACTTTTTCACCGATCTCCACGAGGACTACCATCGCGCAACCGACGACGTCGAACGCATCAACGCAGCGGGCATGGTGCGAGTCGTCGGGTTCGCCGAGCGAGTCGTGCGGAGCGTCGGGGACAGGCCTTCGCGCCTCACCGTTGTGCAACATGCAGCGCCACCGCCGCTGGCGCGAGCAAGCGCCGGACCGCGTCCGTATCTTGGCACCGTTCCCGACATGGGCACAGTGGACGCCGGGGGCTTGCGCTTATCCGGGGTCAGTCCTGGTAGCCCGGCCGACGGGGCCGGCATGCGCGCGGGAGATGTGATCGTGGAACTGGACGGCAAGACGGTCACTGACCTGGAGACGTATGCGCAGGCGCTTTATGCGCGGAAGCCGGGCGACTCCGTAGCAATCGTAGTGCTGCGAAATGGGGAGCGTGTGCGAGTGAATGCGGTGTTGGGGAGCAGGGAGTAGATAGTGGGGGTGGCCCATGCCGCTTGACGCGTTCAGCACCGCTGCCTACACGATTCCCTTGCCGCCCGGACACCGCTTCCCCACGGAGAAGTACGGCCTTCTTCGCGACCGGGTGCTTTCTCTGGGGCTGGTACCGAGTGGCCGCTTGCACACGCCAGATCGCGCTAGCCCTGAGGAGCTGCGACTCGTTCACACAACCGATTACGTCGACCGTTTTACGGAGGGGCGACTGACGGAGAACGAAATGCGTCGCGTCGGCTTCCCATGGTCTCCGGAGCTCGCCGAGCGCTCATACCGCGCTGTGGGAGGGACGATCGGCGCGTCACGCGCGGCGCTCGCGCATGGAATCTCGGTCAATCTGGCGGGAGGCACGCACCACGCCTTCCCTGACCACGGGGAGGGTTTCTGCGTATTCAACGACGTCGCCGTCTCCATTCGCGTGCTGCAACGGGAGAGTCGCGTCAAGCGAGCCGCGGTAATAGACCTGGACGTACACCAGGGGAATGGGACACATGCCATTTTCGCCGGCGATCGCAGCGTCTTTACATTCAGCATGCATGGCGGCCGCAACTATCCGTTTAATAAGGTGGCCGGCTGCCTCGACATCGAGCTGGCCGATGGAACCGGTGACGACTGCTACCTCGAGCTTCTCGCCGAACACTTGCCCGAAGTTCTTGCCCGAGCCGAGCCGGATCTGGTTGTTTATCTGGCTGGGGCGGACCCGCACGAGCATGACCGGCTCGGACGGCTGAAAATGACGCGCGATGGTCTGTGCAGGCGCGATGTTATTGTGATCGCGGCGTGCCGGGAGGCTGGAATTCCAGTCGCCATAACCATCGCGGGTGGATACGGCCACGACATTAGGGAAACCGTAGAGGTGCACGCGAACACGGTCAGAATCGCCCGCGACTTTGCTTGAAGCAGCTCGGCGATCCAACCTTCCTGGCCGTCGGAGAGTCCAAGTGGTTGGTTCCATAAAGTACGACTGCGCACCAGGAGCCCTGAAGCGCCTCGTTCGAAAATGCTGCGCCGCTCGAATGCTGCCGTAATTATGGAATCAACCATTTGTGGTAGTAACAACGGTCACACTCTCTCCAGGTGCCGTCTGACATGACGTCCTTTGTCTGTCGGTCCGTGCGCGGCCGGATGCTTCTGATCCCGGCTGTCACGTACCTCACTTTTCCAACCGGATTGTACGCTCAGAGTACCAGCGGTCAGCATTCCGTCGCACCGCTGGCATCGCGAGCCGTGAAGCGGACGGGCGCGATCACGATAGACGGCCGGCTGGATGACGCGGGCTGGGCTGCCGCGATCGCCATCACGAGCTTCACGCAGTCGGATCCGAACGAGGGACAACCCGGCACGCAGCGCACTGAAGTGCGGTTTCTGTATGACTCCGACGCGTTGTTCGTGGGCGCCCGCATGTACGACTCGCTCGGTGCGAGCGGCGTCAGCACCCGACTCGCCCGCCGCGACCAGGGCACGGATACGGATTGGTTTCATGTGATTATCGACTCCTATCACGACCACCTGGGACGCGCAGTTTTTCAAGTCAACCCATCCTCGGTAAAATTCGATGCCCTCGGGCAAGGCGCGTCCAATCTGGACGAGTCGTGGGATCCCATCTGGGAGGCAAGCGCGAGAATTGATTCTGCCGGCTGGACGGCCGAGATGCGGATTCCCCTGTCGCAGCTCCGCTTCGCTCGCGACTCTGTGCAGACATGGGGGCTGCAGGTACGGCGGTTCGTCAACCGGCTCAATGAGATGACACAATGGGCCCACTGGTCCAAGACTGAAGCAGGTGGGCCGTCGCGATTCGGTCATCTGGAGGGCATTCGCATCGGTGCTCGCGCGAGATATCTGGAGGTGCTCCCCTACGTCGTCGCACGATCGAAGTTCGTGCGTCCCAGCGACCAGAGTAATCCTTTCCAGGACAAGAGCGAGTACGCTGCGCGTATAGGCGGCGACGTCAAGTACCTGCTCACCTCCAATCTCACGCTCGACGCCACCATCAATCCCGACTTCGGGCAGGTTGAAGTAGACCCGGCAGTCGTCAACCTGTCAGCCTTCGAAACCTTCTTTCCCGAGCGACGCCCATTCTTTGTCGAGGGCGCGGGAATTTTCAGCTACGGTGGCCTGAGCTGCTTCTTTTGTAGCAACGTTTCGTCGCTCGAACTCTTTTACTCCCGTCGCATCGGCCGGCAACCACAGGGATTTGCGTCCGGTACGTACGTCGATATTCCCGAGAACACCACAATCCTCGGTGCGGCAAAGATCACCGGAAGAACGCGCAACGGCATGTCACTTGGCCTGCTCAATGCGGTCACGCGCGAGGAACGCGCGTCAGTAATAGATACGACTGATGGCGAAAGCATCCTCAGGACGCGCGTTCCAGTGGAGCCACTCAGCAACTACCTCGTAGCGCGTGGCCGAAAAGATTTTCGCGCCGGCAACCTGGTGGTTGGCGGTATAGCCACCTCGGTACTCCGGAGTTTCGATATGCTCGCATTGGCTGAGCGTCTTAACCGGCGTGCCGAGTCCGTGGGTACCGACGTTGAGATAAGCTGGCACCAGCGGCGGTACAGCCTGTCGGCTCAATTGGCGGCTTCGAACGTGGGAGGCGATTCAAACGCTATCCTCCGGACGCAGCGCTCCTCGGCAAGGTACTTCAACCGCCCGGACCGGAATGACCGGCGAGGACTGGATTCAACCGCCAAGTCGCTGCAGGGCTATGGTGGCTACGCCCGACTGGCCAAGGATGCCGGGGATTGGCTGTGGGAGGGAGCGGTGAACTTCCGCAGCCCCGGCTTCGAAGTGAATGATCTCTCCTTTCTGACACGTGCGGACTACGTGTGGATGAACTCGAACGTCCTTCGACACTGGTCGAAGCCGACATCGTGGTATCGCGATTTTTCCGTGATTGCCGGCGCTCAGCAGCAGTACAACTACGACGGGGATCTCATCGACCGGCAGTTTCACACCTTCATCGGAGGAACCGCACGGAATTTCTGGCGTGGCACCATTGTCTACATCCACCGGCCGGCAACCCTCGAGGACCGCCTCACGCGCGGAGGTCCGGTGGTCATGCGTGGTACCGCCCGCACCGCGTTTGTCAACCTGAGTTCCGACTCCCGGAAGCCTATCGTGTTATCGACAAATCCCCTCTATAGCTGGAATGATGAGGGTGGGTATGGCTACAGCGCCAACCTTCAAGCGACGTTCAAGCCGGCGTCCAATGTCAGCTTGGCGATCGGACCATCGTACAATCGGTCATCCTCTCCCAATGGCTTCGTGGGATCGGCCGCGGCGGATACTGCCAGCGACGCTGTCGCAAAGCGCTTCTTTGGCCGGCATTACATTTTCGCCGACCTCGTGCAGCGATCGGTCTCGATGGAAACGCGGCTGAACGTAACCTTCACTCCGACTCTGTCTCTCGAGCTGTTCGCTCAACCGCTCATCGAGAGCGCAGACTACCGGAATTACAAGGAGTTCAATGCGCCGCGCTCGCTTCAGAAGAATGTGTTTCAGCGAGAGGGCGGCGCAGTGCGAGGAGACCGTGGGACGATCGTGGAACGTGGTATTGACGGAAGTTCGTTCTTCGAGATCGACCCGGACGGGCCGGATGGTCTTGCGGGCGTGTTCACGCTAAATCCCGGCTTTCGTGACTTTAACTTCCGTTCACTCCGCGGGAACGCGGTAATCCGGTGGGAATATCGCCCGGGATCGACGCTTTTCGTCGTCTGGACACAGGATCGAAGCAGCTCTGTATCCGCCGGTGATTTCCAGTTTGGCCGAGATAGAGAGGCTCTGTTCAAGGCGCACCCCGACAATGTGTTTCAGATCAAGATGAACTACCATTTCGGATTCTGAGGACTCAATGGCCCTGCGAATCGGGAGTGCGCACTAGCGGACTGAGCCCGCTAGCCTTCTGACTGCGCGCAGTGGGGGGCCGGTGGTTATTTTGAACCAGTCAAACGCCTGCGAATCCTTGCCCTCACGCACCCCTCCCCCCCGCGAATCCGGCTTTACCACATCGACGGTCGTGCCCCTCTACTGGACGGCGTATGGTGAGGTGGGCGCGCCTCGCCTGCTGCTTCTCCATGGCGGGCCCGGCGCCCATCACGATTACATGCTTCCTCAAATGCTCCGCCTCGCCGAGTCAAATGAGCTGATCTTCTACGATCAGCGAGGTGGAGGTCGCTCGAAAACGGATGACCGCCAGGCCATCACCTGGCAAACGCACGCCGATGACCTCCACGCCGTGGTGCTGGAGCTGGGCGGCGAGCCGCTGTCGTTACTGGGATACTCATGGGGAGCGTTGCTCGCGCTGCTGTACGCACTGGCAGCGTACGAGGACGGTGCGAGTAGCCCGCCGCAGCGAATGGTGCTCGTGAGCCCCGCCCCGCTCACGCGTGAGTACCGAAAGGAATACGAAGACGAATTCGACCGCCGCATGTCCGGATCCGGCGTCCGCGCGTTGCGCGAGGAGCTCGCCGCATCCGGACTTCGGGAACGGGACCCTGCCGAATACCGCCAACGCGGCTTCGAGCTCAGCGTCGCGGGCTTCTTCGCGGATCCGGCTCGTGCCAGGGACCTTACTCCGTTCAAGGTCACGGGCCGGGTGCAGCAGTCCGTTTGGGAGAGCCTCGGCGGCTATGATCTGCTGTCACGCCTGAGCGCTATCCAGTGCCCGACGCTAATCGTGCACGGGCGAGTCGACCCGATTCCGCTGGCGTCTTCGGAAGCCGCGGCTCGCATCCTGCCCAATGCACGGCTGGTGGTGCTCGATTCGAGCGGTCACGTACCTTACGTCGAGCAGCCAGAGGAACTCTTTGGCGCCATTGAGCGCTTTCTTGCCGACACTGCACCGGTGTCAAATCTGTGAGGACAGTATGGTCAGAGATCAAATCTTGGAACTGGCAGCACTTCAGGTCGACCAGCAGTTGTACGACGTATCACTTCAGACGTGGCACGACGGCACCGGGTTCGCTGGCCGCCTGTGGTTCGATGGGCCGGGTACGGAGCGCGGTGGAATACCGGGTCGCCGACTCTTCTCAGGCGCGAGCCGCGATGAATTGATAGATCGCGTGCAGGAGGTATCCGTTGAGGAGATGACCGGTCAATTCCGCCACGCGATGATCGATCGACGCCGCTATTTGCCGCTGCGCCGCCTTATCAATGACCTGCTCCACAACGTGCGCCTATACAACCAGGTTGCGATCGATATCAGAATGGGAACGAAGGAAAGCGAGCCCGGAGAAGCAGAGCTCCTCGTGGTGCAGAAGCAAATGTTGGAGTTGGTTGGAGGCATGAGAAAGGTGGCGGGAATGGAGGATCTTCCGGCGGAGTGATAAGGGGTAGGGGTCTTTTACCCTCATCCCGTTTGCTTCGTCTTCCCCCCTCCCTTCCTTTTCCCATGCGCCTATCACCGTACGACGCTATACTGGAGCCCCTCGAAGCCAGTGCCTGGCCCGCCATACGTGACGAGGCTGAGCAGCGCGGCATCGACACGCGCAGACGTGATCGCTTTGTGTTACTCGGAAACGCCGGCGCCGCGCTCAAGGACATGATTCCGGACGACGCGCCTCCCGAGGCTGTAGAGCAGTACGCGGACCTGCTTTATCACGGCTATCAGTTCTGGCTATTCGGAAAGCATACTTTCCAGCTGGACGCGAGCGCAACGGAGCGAATAACTGCTCCGAGCTATGAGTTTGGAGACTGGCGCTTTGCGGCGCCGCCGTCAGCTTACCTTCAATTCCCGGATCAACGCATCTGGGCACGCGTTGCGGGCGATGCCCCTTACGAGCCGGCGGACGGGTGCTTCGTCATTGCGGATGGCACGGAGCCCGCACCGGATGCAGGCATGCATCTTCGTGCGCAGCTCGTGCTGGGGCTGCGCGCGGATCGCGCTGGTGTATCGCTGGTTTCGTACTGCACTGACTTCGACCCTGGAAAGGTTGCCTCGCTCGCCGAACGGCCCTGGCGCGAAGATGCGGAGCCGTTCGCGAACACCATTCCGGGCGGCGATCGAAGGGGATTCCGCACCGTCGCCACCACAAGCGAGCTCGAGGCACTGGTGATCAGGGCGTTGCGGGAGATAGATCAGGGATCAGGAAGCAGGGAAGATGGAGGGGGGAGGAGGGAGGAGGAGAGCGAGAAGGGTTAACGCCTTCCAGGCGCCCGGGTACCACGCCCAGTCGAGGCACATCCAGCCTCCCTCTACTGTACCACGTATCGACGATTCACGTATCCCCGTATCACGTATCAGGATTCACGTATCAGGATTCACGTATCACGTTCTTTCCCGCCTCCCTACTCCCTGCTCCCTGCTCGCTATACTTTCCGCCACATGTATCCCCGCACGGCTGCGCATACACTCGTCCAGATCGCCGACCTCCTGGGGCTGCAGGGCGCCAACCAGTTCAAATCGCGCGCTTACCGAACGGCCGCGCGCGCTGTGCTCGATGTAGCGTCGGACGATCTTGGTCCGTTGCTCCGGTCGGGGAAGTTGGCGCGCACAACGGGAATCGGCCCCGCAACACTGAGCGTCATCAAGGAGCTCGTCGAGACTGGAGAGTCAAGTTATCTGGCCAGGCTCCGCGAGGATGCTCCCGAGGGTCTGCTCGACATGCTGCGTGTTCCGGGACTCGGAATCGCCAAGATTCACATCATTTTCAGGGAGCTCGGCGTCGGTACCCTGAGCGAGCTCGAGGAGAGTGCGCGTGACGGCCGGCTAGCTTCGGTCAAGGGCTTTGGTCCCAAGACGGCGGACAAGATTCTGAAGGGAATCGCGCATCTCAGGGAGACCGGAACGTATGTGCTCTATCCGCAGGCGCTGGCTGAGGCCGTCCGGCTCCTCGCGTCAATCGAGTCGCATCCGGACGTGCTGCATGCCGCGATCGCCGGCTCGGTGCGCAGACGCAGAGAGATCGTGGCCGACGTCGACATCGTCGCGGCGTGTCGCACTGAGCCCGCCGCGGTCGCCGCTTCCTTTACCCGCGCGCCGGGCGTTCGGGACACCATTGGCGCGGGGGAACGGTCGGTGTCCATCCGCTATGTGGACGGCACACGACTCGACCTGCACTGTGTTCACCCCGACGAATTTGCGGTCGCGTGCTTTCGGGCGACGGGCAGCGCAGAGCACATACGGGACGTCCTTGCGCATGCTTCCGGAGTTGGCTTCACGTTGAACGGGGAGGAGCTTTGCGACGCCAGGGGAAGGGCCACCAGCCTCGCGGATGAGAAGTCGCTGTACCGGGCGCTCAAACTTCAGTACGTCGAGCCTGAAATGCGCGAAGGGTGCGGTGAAGTCGACGCGGCTGCTCGTAACGCCCTTCCTTCGCTCATTACCGCCTCGGACATCCGCGGCGTATTACACTGCCACTCGAATTATTCAGACGGCTCCTCGACCATAGCGCAGATGGCGGTGGCTGCCAAAGCGCGCGGATGGACCTACCTGGGCATCTCGGATCATTCGCAGTCGGCGTTCTATGCGGGCGGTCTTACTCCGGACCAGGTGCGCGCACAGCACGACGAAATCGACAGCGTCAACGCCGGGATTACCGGCTTCAAGGTGCTGAAAGGAATTGAAGCGGACATCCTCACCGACGGCCGCATCGATTACGAACCCGAGCTTCTCGATAGCTTCGACTACGTCATTGCTTCCGTCCACTCCCGCTTCCGCATGGACGAGGCAACGATGACCCGGCGCGTCTTGCGCGCACTCGAGGATAGCCACATCACGATTCTCGGTCATCCCACGGGACGTCTGCTTCTCACGCGCGAACCGTACGCGATCGACATGGAGGCAGTGCTCGAGAAGGCCCGCGACATGAATGTAGCGGTAGAGCTGAATGCGGACCCCCACCGGCTGGATATCGATTGGACTCTTTGCCAGCGGGCTAAAACGCTCGGCGTCACCGTTGAAATCGGGCCCGATGCGCACTCCACTGCGTCGCTCGACTATATGGACCTGGGAATCGGCATCGCACGAAAGGGTTGGCTGGAAGCCAGTGACGTGATGAATACGCTGTCGGCTGCCGAGGTACTGAAACGCGCAAGAGGGAAACGCATTCCGCCGCGCAAGCGACGCGCTCCCGCGCGGGCAGCCAAGTGATGGCGAACAGGAAACCGGGTGCGAGGCAGCCACTCGCGCGTGCTCGTCCCCACGCGGTCGCGAAGCGGGGACCGCGCCTGACAGTGCCGAAGTCGCTCGCCGGGGGAAGAGACCGTTCGGCACCCGCTCGGGAGAAAAACATTGGTCGGCCCAGACGGCGCCCTCCTGCCGATGCCGCGACGGTGTACGGTCGCCTCACTCGGGAATACCCTGACGCGCGATGCGCGCTCGCGCACGAGTCACCGTACCAGCTCATTGTCGCCACAATACTAAGCGCGCAATGCACGGATGCCCGCGTCAACCTGGTAACTCCAACGCTATTCGCTACCTACCCGCAAGCGCGCGACCTCGCCAGCGCCGAGCAGTCCGAGTTGGAAGGGATCATTCAGAGCACTGGTTTCTTTCGCAACAAGTCCAGGAACCTGATTGGAATGGCCAGCGCGGTCGTTAAAGATCACCAGGGCGAGATACCGGACTCGATGGAGAAGCTGTTTGAGCTTCCGGGCGTCGGGCGGAAGACAGCGAACGTCGTGCTCGGCAATGCCTTCGGCGTCAACGAGGGAGTGGTCGTCGACACGCACGTTGCGAGGTTGAGCGGCCGGCTCGGCTTCTCCAGGCACGCAGATCCCGTGAAAATAGAGCAGGACCTCATGCGTCTCTTTCCGCGGCAAAATTGGACAATGCTGGCGCATCTGCTCATCGCTCACGGCCGGGCGATTTGCGTGGCGCGCCGCCCGCGCTGCGAGGAGTGCGTGCTGGCAGACATCTGCCCGTCTTCCCTCGTATGATGCGCGAGCGGCGTTACTGGCTGGTGAAATCCGAGCCAAACTCCTTTTCATGGGAGGATTTCTGGGCGCTGCCAAAGCACATCACCCATTGGGACGGAGTTCGAAACTATCAGGCGCGCAACATGCTTCGCGACGAGATGAACAAGGGAGATCTCGTCTTCTTCTACCACTCCAGTGCTGAACCCACTGCCATTGTGGGTATAGCGGAGGTCGTGCGCGAGGGCTATCCAGACTCCACGGCTTTCGACCCCCGGGACGATCACTTCGACCCCCGAAGCAATCCGGCCAAACCCGCGTGGTTCATGGTGGACCTCAAAGCCAGAAAGCGCTTGCCGCGCCCAATTGCGCTTGCCGAGCTACGTCAGACACCAGGTCTCGAGAAGATGACTTTGCTCCAGAAAGGCAGCCGCCTTTCCGTTCAGCCGGTGAGCCCCGGCGAATGGGAGATCATCTGCGAACTGGCGGAGAAAGGCTGACCTCGATGCAGGAAGCGCAAATAACCGCTACACTGCGACACAGGCCGCGCATTGAGGTCGTTCGCGTGGGCGACGAGCATGCGGAATCGCTCGTAGAATTTTTTGAGGCCATCTGGTCACGCAAGACTTCCGCGGAATCCATTCGCGCCGACCGTGCCGCAGCGGCGGCCGCCAACCCGGTGGAGCCCGGCGCGGACATTCCCGCGTTCGTGTACCTCTCCGATGGAAAAGTCCTCGGCTACATCAGCACTATTCCCGCGCGCTTCTGGAACGGCGTGACCGCATATCCAGGTCACTGGTTCATCGGATTCATGGTGCTGCCGGAGTTCCGTGGCGGTCCGGTGGGCCACGCAGTGCTCAAGGAAGCGATTCGCCAGCTCGGACTGATTGCCGGAATGGTGGTCGCCCTTCCCCCGCGAAGGCTGTTCAAAGCTCTGGGGTTCAACGATTACGGCGCCATCAGCAACTATCTGACGCTGATCCGGCCCGCGCGAGTATTCGGCGCGCTCGATCTCGAAGCCCTTGGGATGAGCTCCGTGCCGGGTTGGGCAGTGCGTCTGCTCCGGCTTGCACAGCGAACTGGAATTGCGACGGCAGCCGGTCTGGTTGGAGGTGGGGCATTGGTTGCGTGGCGCACCGCGGTCGAAGGTAATGGGAAGGTCACCTTGCGCGAGGAGACGCCCGCCAGGTCGGAGCTGGATACTCTCTGGAACCAGGTGCGGGCACGTCTTGCCGGCGCTTCTGTCCGCGATGGTTGGTATTTTCCCTGGCGCTACGGTTCCTCGCAAGGCGGAAAGTACGTGTTCATTGCCGCGCGAGATGGAAAGGAACTGGCAGGTGTCGCGATCGTACGACGTCCGCGAGATGAGGGGGACCCCAGGCTGAGCGGCATCAAGGTTGCTACGCTGTCGGATATCCTTTTCTCGCCAGAAAGACGCGACGTCGCGCTCGGTCTGCTCGCTGCCGCCGAACGCGCCGCGCACTCTATGGGTGCGGACGCGCTTCTGTGTACCGCGAGCCATCCCGCGATTACCTCTCTCTTGCCTCGCCGAGCATACGTGAAGCTGCCGGGCAACGTACACTTTCTCGTTCGTGATGTGAAAGACGCGCATGCAATGCCAAAAGCGCTTACCGAGTGGTGGCTCATGCGCGGCGATGCGAATGCGGATGAAGTCTTCTGAGGACCTATTGGCACTACACACAAATCCCCAGTTGATGATACCCATTCCGTGAGAAGATTTGCTTTCCCCGGTGGCAAGCGGTTCGCCTTCACCATCATCGACGATACCGACGTCGCCACAGTCGAGAATGTGAAGCCCATCTACGATCTGTTGCATTCGGTGGGAATGCACACGACCAAAACCGTGTGGCCGCTCCGGTGTGCCGAGGGAAGCAAGAACTTCTCGTCGTCAGAGACGCTGGAGGATGAAGGGTATCGCGCGTTCATAATGGATCTCCAGCGACGCGGCTTCGAGATCACATGGCATGGCGCCACGATGGAATCGAGTCGGCGCGAGCGCACGCTCGCGGCGCTCGACCTCTTTCGTACAACCCTGGGCGCCTACCCGCGAATCCATGTCAACCATTCGCACAACCGGGAAAATATCTACTGGGGGTCGGGACGAGTGGACCACCCGCTCCTCAAACGCATTTTCGAATATCTCGCGGGGCGCCCAGGGGGTTATTTTCTGGGACACATCGAAGGCTCGCCATACTGGTGGGGTGATTTCTGCCAGCAGCACATCGTGTACGCCCGGAACCTTACTTTCGGCGAGATCAACACGACGAAGGTCAACCCGTCAATGCCTTACCGCGATCGGGAACGTTCCCTCGCGAAGTGGTGGTTCTCGGCTTCGGACGCGGAGGGAGTGAGCGAGTTCAACGACTTGTTGCACCCGCGCAATCAGGAGCGTCTGGAATCCGAGGGCGGTGCCTGTATAGTTGCTACGCACCTGGGTAAGGGATACGTAAAAAATGGCGCCGTACACCCGGTAACACGGGAACGTATAGTAGCGCTGGCTGGCCGCTCCGGATGGTTTCCAACAGTCAGCGAGTTGCTGGACTGGATGCGCACTCAGCACCTGTCAGGCGAGCTGCCGCCGCGTGAATGGCGGCGCATGCAGTGGCGCTGGGCACGGGACCTCGCCGCACGCAAGTTCAGCATCCGGCGCAACCGGCGCAGGCGAGAAAATGGGGAAATGGGATGAACGCATCAGCAATGGACAAATTGAAGGACATATTTCGTGCCGTTTTTGAGCTCGCGCCGACAACGGACGTAACGCGCGTTCGTCAGATCAGTGAACGAAACTGGGATTCTCTCGCACATGTTTCACTCGTCGCGGCCATCGAGAGTGAATTCGGCATCACCCTCGACGCTGCCGATCAGCTGCGCACGACGTCCTACCAGGCGACTCAGCTCCTGCTGGAGGAGAAAGGATTGTGACCTCAGCATCGTTCGAGGTCGGCGTCACCGCCGAAGATGCAATAGCATTCGCGACGCTCTCGGGAGACTGGAATCCGCTGCACACCAATGCCGATCATGCCGTGCGCACGGCGTACCGTCGGCCCGTGTTGCACGGCGCGTTCTCCGCCGGGCTCATCTCGCGCATGGCCGGGATGTACCTACCGGGCGCTGACTGTCTGCTCCACGCCATGCGCCTGCGATTCGCCGCGCCCATCATTCCACCAGCGATGCTCGTCGTGAGCGGGCGGCAGCTGTCGGAAAGCGGCTCGCTTGGGCGAGTGGACGTCACTATCTCCGATGCTGCAACGGGTACGCGCTACGTGGACGCCGTGTATGAGTTCAGCCGCCACGAAGTCGCGGCGCCGAAAGCGGCTGCCCATACCGAGAACCCCCCGGTCCGAACAACGGCAGCGCTGGCGCCAACATTCTCGTCACCGGCGCCACCGGAGGACTCGGACGTGCTGTACTCGCCAGGCTGGGCGGCCGCGCGCGCGGTGTATCGCGGACACCGCAGCCCGGTATGGTGACGGCGCCAAATCTCGAACGCCTCTGCGATGTGATCGATGGTCCCATCGGCGGCATCGTTCATTGCGCGTGGCCCTCACCCGACAACGAGCGGCTTACGTCGCTGCCGAACATCGAAAGCGCAGTGGAGCACAATCTCGCCGAGCCATTGCGGCAAGTCATCGCGCTATCGCAGCTGCTCGCCGAGCGCGGCATCGACAACTCGATGATGGTGCTCGTCGGATCCTCCTACGCGGCGCCCGGTCGGCACAACTACAGGATGCCGCTGTACAGTCTCTCCAAGGCCCTGATCCCGGAGCTGAGCCGCATTCTGGCGACGGAGCTGGCATCGTCCAACAAGCGTTGCGCCGCCATCGTCTACAACGTTATCGACGGCGGAATGAACCAGCGACTCAGCCCCAGCGCTCGTCTGGCGCATGCGGACCGTGTGCCGTGCGGGATGCTTCCGAGCACCGACGACGCGGCGGCCCAGATCGAGTGGGTGCTGGACAACGACAGCTTCCTCGTTTCGGGGGCGACATTTAAGCTCACAGGGGCGGCTGCACCTTGAACTTCCTCGATGCTCACAGGATCGTCGCTGAATTCAAGGGTGGAGCGCCGCTGGAATTTCTGTTCGCGACATCGGGAACACCGGACAAGCTCGATCTGTTCCTGCGCGCAACGGCGGCCAAGGGGGGTCACTCGGCGCAAATCCGCACCCTTCCCTTCGGAACGCTTGGCCAAACGCTGCTCACGGAACCTGTTGCGGGGGAGGCAGAGGTCTTCTGTCTCTTCCCCTGGGACTTCATCCCTGAAGCGGACTGGCGGTCCGGCGTGCCTGCCGCACCCGCCGATGAAGACGCGCTTCGTAGTCACGCGCTCGCGACCGCTGACCACATTGCGCGCCGCAAGCTCGCACGCGTGTTGTATATAGCGGCGCCGATTCCGCCGCTCTTTGCCAACTGGGCGGCCGGGCCGAATCTGGAGCGGTGGCTTGGATCCGTGGTACAATCGCTCGGAGCGCGTCTCCTCCCGCCGGACTGTTTTTCACTCGCCAGCTATCTGGCCAACGGCAGCCCGTTCGCGGGCACTCAGCTCGGACAGGTTGCCGAAGCGGTGATAGACCGGGCGATCTCGGCGCCACACGAGCCCAGAAAAGTTCTGGTTACGGACCTCGACAACGTAATGTGGTCTGGTGTGATCGGAGAGGATGGTGTTGAAGGCATCTACTTCAGCCCGGAGGGGGTCGGATATCGTTTCTTCCTGTATCAGACACTGCTCGCCAAGCTGCAGCGCGAAGGAGCTGTTCTCGCGGCCGTAAGCCGCAACGACGAAGATCTGGCGCTCGCCCCATTTCGCTCGGGCGGCATGACGCTCCGCGAGAGCGACTTCGTCAGCATCGTCGCCAGTTACAACGCCAAATCGGCGCAGATCGCCGAGATCGCTAACAGGTTGAACCTCGGCCTGGATGCGTTCGTTTTTGTGGATGACAACCCCATCGAGCTGGCTGAAGTTTCCGCCCAGCTCCCGGCTGTGCGATGCGTGCAGTTTCCCTCGAATGACGAAGGAATTCCGCGACTCTTCGCCGAACTGTCTGAACTCTTTGCACGCGCCGCCGTCACGGATGAGGACCGCGAGCGGACGACGCTGTACCGCAGAAGGCTGGAGGGAATGGCGCCGAGTGGAGCGCAGGGCGCCGACCTTACCGCATTCCTCCGCGGTCTCGACATGACACTCACTCTGCATGATCGCACTACCGGCGACCGTGCACGGGCAGTGCAGCTGATCAACAAAACGAATCAATTCAACCTCAACGGACGCCGCGTCACCGACGAAGAGGTTGGGGCTACGCTCGCGCGCGGAGGCCGCCTGTACGGGGCAAGTCTTGCAGATCGTAGCGGATCGCACGGTGAAATTCTCGCGTGCCTGATCGATGGCGACAGAGTAATTCGGTCGCTGGTGATGTCCTGCAGGGTTTTTCAGCGCCGGGTCGAGCACGCGTTCTTCGCTTGGCTCGCGGGTCAGGATTCACCGCCCACGGCGCTTGATTTCGAGGAAACCGAGAGAAACGAGCCGATACGGCAATTTTTCAGGGATGCCGCATTCCAGGAGAACGGGCTTATATCATTCGACGCGGCGCGCTTTGCGGATGATCATAGAGAGGACGTAAGTCTGTTTGCCATGTACGAACCGGCTCTTGCTCCAAAGGAGTAACTCTGCCTAGCTTTGCCGCATGCCTAAAACAGCGACCTTTGAAACCGATCGCGGCACCATCGTCGCGGAACTCTACGATGCGGATGCCCCTCTTACCGTCGCCAACTTCGAGAAGCTCGCGAACAGCGGATTCTATGACGGAGTGAAGTTCCATCGCGTCATCCCTGATTTCGTCATCCAGGGAGGCGATCCGTACTCCAAAGGGGGAGAGCATGCCAAGGGGCCCGTCGGAACCGGCGGACCTGGCCATACCATCAAGTGCGAGACAAAAGGCAATCCTCGAACCCACGAAGTGGGCGCACTCAGCATGGCACACGCGGGCAAGGACACCGGCGGCAGTCAGTTCTTCATGGTGCTGAGCGAACAGAACGCCAAACACCTTAACGGAGTTCACACGGTGTTCGGCAAAGTGATCGAGGGACTGGATGCAATGAAGAAGATCAAGAAGGACGACGCGATCAAGAGCGTCCGGGTCTCGTAGCCGCCACCGGCCCGCTAACCTTCACATGTCTGCACCGCGTCCCGAGGATATGCGCGCCGGCTACACCGGCCTCCTGGTGGCTATCGTCTTACTGGCCGTTATCATAATGACCGTAGTCACGATGACGAATCGGCATTTCGAGGGTGAAGGGGCGCACGCGGAAGCGGAGAAATAGCCCGAAAAGCCGAATTCGCGGTCGGCGCGAGAGCGGAATGGTACCGCGGTTTGTATTACCGGTTTTACCTCTCGCTAGGCGATGCGAAAGGTGCCGGTATCCGCGTCTCCTGGAGGCAGCTTCGAGCGGCAGGTTGTCCCCCGCGCCCTCGGGCGCGATCTACCATAGGAAACCAGCCGCAGCGCCACCTCGCGCTGATTTCCAGCCCACACGCACCTCTTCGCGAGCGCCGATCGGCTTTCCACGCCCGCCGTGAATGGGCCCACCTCGCTTCGTGCCAACCCTTGAGTACCCGCGTCAAGGACCCTAACGAAAGGCGGGTCTCCGGCGATTCTGGCTCTCACGAACGCCTCGGACACTCCTTCGGCGGTTCGTCCCGTGGGAACCGCGGTGCACCCCGTAAGGACGAGAATGATCGCGATGACAATCGTGACGCAAAGTTGGGCTGGACTGCCGGGTAAGAGGCGAAGCCGTGGTGAGTCCGCAGGCATGAGATGGCTCCTGGCCGAGGGCCTGACTTGCGTCTACCGACGCGAACCCTTCTTCGGTGGCCGGACCATCTCTGAACGAGATGCGGGCGTTGCGGACCGGCCTCGCAGCCGGGGTGCCTTTTCGAAAGGGACAACGAGTGGTGCGCGCGCCAGCCGGTGCTCTGGCCAGCGGCGCAACCTCGTGCAAGGGCAGACTCAGTGCCAGCGATTTGAAAGAGGCTACGTCATTGCTCGCTCTGCATTTCCAGCGAGTCGACCATTATCCTCCAGCGTTGCTGTCGCGCCTCGACTACAGTATTGCCGCCACGGAGTGAGCGGGAGGCGGGAGGCGAAAAGCGGCAGGCATGTTCTTGCGACTATTTTGACGGCTCTTCCCGTTTCCACATTCATGCAATCTCCGCTCGTCCCTTTTACACCTCCCACTCCCCAACATGCTACCTTCCCGCACCGATGCCCTCGCCCTGGTTCACGAGTACACCGCGAGCGACTCTTTACGCAAACACATGCTGTCCGTGGAGGCGGCCATGCGCGCGTATGCCGAGCGCTTCGGCGAAGACCCGGATCGTTGGGGACTCGCGGGCCTGGTGCACGACTTTGACTACGAACGGTGGCCAAACGCGGAGCATCACGCTGACCGCGAGCATCCCGCTGAGGGCGTTCGTATCCTTCGCGAGCGCGGCTTTCCTGAAGACATACTCATCGCGATTCTGGGGCACGCGACGTACTCAGGTGTTCCTCGCGACACTGGCATGGCTAGGACGCTGTTCGCTGTAGACGAGCTGACCGGGCTTATCACCGCCACGGCGCTCGTGCGCCCCAGCAAGAGCATTCATGAGGTAGATGCGA
The DNA here is from genome assembly GCA_051005015.1 of Gemmatimonadaceae bacterium. Classification (GTDB taxonomy): domain Bacteria; phylum Gemmatimonadota; class Gemmatimonadetes; order Gemmatimonadales; family Gemmatimonadaceae; genus JACMME01. Next base: position 20,536 of record JBPCJT010000082.1, read on the forward strand.
AGTCGGTGAGGAAGAAGATGAAGGACAAAGCCTTTGCGAGAGGGGTAAGCCGCGATGACGTGCTCACAGGCGCGACCGAGCTCGGTGTGGGCCTCGACGAGCACATCCAGTTCGTTATCGAGGCCATGCAGCGCTCCGCCGGCGTAATCGGCCTCGCTGGCAGTCCAGCCCCCGTAGCGCCGTGAAAGTGGCTCCAACGTTTTGGACCAGCGGCGCGTTGATCAAGTGAGAGATATTCTTCATAGCAATGGCGACCGCCGTTCGCACGTTCATCGTGCACACAGATTACGCCCCCCCTCCTGACGGGCCGCGCGGCGAGGGTGAGCGTTCGCTCGTCCTCGAGGCGCAACAGGGGAGCCGCGACGCCTTCGCGAAGCTGGTGCGTCGCCATCAGGTTCGTGCCTTCGCGATCGCTCGTGCAGTGACGCTCACCAGGGAGGACGCGGAGGACGCCGTTCAGGAAGGCTTCCTGCACGCTTACAGGGCGCTCGCCCGATTCAAGCCGGACCAGCCCTTTGGGGCATGGATTAGCCGCATAGTCGCTAACGCCGCACTCGATATAGGCCGGCGACGCAGGGTTCGGGACGCGGATCAACTGAATGAGTCTGTGGCGGCGCCCTTTCACGATCCCGGCGAGGCGGATGAGTTGCGGCGCCGGCTTCATGCGGCATTGGCGGCGTTGCCCGAGCGGCAGCGGGCGGTGATCGTCATGCACGATGTGGAAGGCTTTACCCACGGTGAGATCGGCGTGGCACTCGGCATGCCGGAGGGGACCGCGAGATCGGATTTGCACCACGCCCGTGCGGCGCTACGCCGCTTGCTGGGCGATTTACGGGAGTGAACAGAGTCATGACTGACATGCGTATTGGCCCCGAGGGGCGAGACGACGATCTCACGCGATGCTTGCGTCCGATTTACGCGCGACCGTCGGACGCGGCGTACTGGGCCGCGCTGGAGGCGCGGATCATGGCGCGCATCGCTGAAGATGTGGAAGGGTGGTGGACGCCCTTCCGGGGATGGGTGCGCCTGGGACTGGTAGCCGCCGGCATCGCCGCGGTTGCGGCAGGCACCGCTGCTGTGCGGTCGCACAATGCGCAGATAGGTCTGGTATACAGTACGGTCGTCGATACGCCGCCAAGCCTCACAGCTCAGATCGCCACGCAAACCGGAGATCGCTCCTCGCGCGAGGCAACCCTTCAGTATCTCATCTCACCCTAACGGAGTCGGGAATGGTCGGGTCCAAAAAGTTGGCTATCCTTTTTCTGGTTGGTGCACTGATGGTGGGAGCGACGCTGACATACGCGGCCGATCGGGTGATGGGCGATCACGACTGTGTGCAATCGCGCAGCAGAACAGCGCTACGTGAATGGCTTGCGGACGATCTTTCGCTTTCGCGCGCACAGAGTGCGCAGCTCGACGATATTCTCGAGCGCCGACATGAGGATATGGCCGCTGTTCTCACTCCGGTGCGGCCGGCCCTGGATTCAATTCGATACCGCGCGCGGGCGGAGATAGTCCGCATGCTGGACGACAGGCAACAGGCTGCATTCCAGAAGATTCTGGAGAGAAAGGAGAAGGAAGAAGCGACCGACGACCGCGGCGGATCCAGGTGATGCGCCGGGCGATGCTCGCGCTTCTTCTTCCAGCCGCACTGGCGGCTCAGGCGCCGGCCCAGGGAGACGCTCGCCCCATCACGCTCGACGAAGCTGTTCGGCTCGCTCGGCGGAATGCTCCTGCCACCGTGCAGGCGCGCGGCACGGAGCGCACGAGCCGCGCGGCGGTCCGGTCGGCCTCTGGGGCGTTCATTCCGAATGTCTCAGTGTCCGCGGGGAGCGTGCGTCAATTCGCGAACGATCGAGTTTTCGAGCGTGACGGTCAGATCGTCACTCTGAATCCCGAGCCATGGTCGTACAGCACGGGGCTCAACTTCAACGTGGACCTGTTTGATGGTGGGCGGCGCTTCTTCAACATTGGCTCCGCAAAGGCGGCCGTCGACGCGGCGGAGGCCAACGAGGTGTCACAGCAGTTTCGCGTCGCACTCGACGTAAAGCAACAATTCTTCAATGTGCTTGCCGCCCGCGAGTCGGACGCGGCGGCCCGGGCCCAGCTCGGTCAGGCGGAGCAGCAGCTTCGCGCCGCCTCTGCTCGCGTGGCGGCCGGAGTCGCGACGAAGTCCGATTCGCTCCGTTCAGTAATTCAGGTAGGGAACGCGCAGCTGGCACTTCTTACCGCACAGAACAATCTCAGGTCGGCGAACGCCGCGTTGACCCGTCTGGTTGCCACCCCATTTCCCGTTACCGCGTCGCCGTCGGATACGCTGGACCGCGAAGCAGCCATCCCCGACAGCGCTGATCTTGCGCGCTTCGCAGTCGAAGGCCCCGCTGTGCGCCAGGCGGAAGCGAATCTTGCGGCGGCCAGGGCAATGCGACGCGCGGCGCAGGCGCCGTACCTTCCGTCGGTTACCGCCAGCTATACCCGCGGCGGAAGCGGCACAGACCGATTCGGCCTGGGGCCGGACCCCTATTCCTACAACGGCTCGCTCCGGTTCGGGCTCAGCTATCCGCTGTTCAACCAGTTCAACCGCGAAGAGAACAACGTTCGTGCGGCTGTCGCCCGGGATAACGCGGAGGCGGCGCTGCGCGACGCACGGTTTGCCGCGCAACAAAGTCTTGTACAGTTCCTCGGCGCGCGCGGCACGGCTGAACAGCGTGTCAGAATCCAGCAAGCCTCGGTGGCGGCGGCGGAAGAAGACCTCCGCGTCCAGCAGCAACGCTACGGACTTGGCGCTTCGACGCTGCTCGACTTGCTGACTTCGCAGACCCAGCTCGACCAGGCTCGCGCAGCGCTGATCGCGGCCCGCTACGACTACCGCGTGGCCAATGCTCAATTGGAAGCGCTTATCGGAAGAGAGTTCTGATTGCGGACTGCGGATGGCGAATTGCGGATTTCTTGATTTAGTGACTTTTAGATACTAATTCAGTGACCAAATGAGGATAAACGTCAGGCACTTTTTCTGCTCCCTGCTGGCGTTGCCGCTGCTTGCATCGTGCGCGAAAAAGGCAGACGAGAAGCCCAGGATTCAGACCGCCACGGTCGAGCGGCGTGACATTGTCATCGACGCTCAGGCGACGGGCGTGGTGGAGCCAATCAACGTGGTCGAGGTCAAGTCGAAGGCGTCAGGCCAGATCGTCAGGATGCCGGTCGAAACCGGTACGTTCGTGAAACCCGGCGACCTCCTCGTGCAGGTGGACACGCGTGACGTGCGCAACCAGTACGATCAGACGGCGGCAGACGTACGGGCGGCGGAAGCACGTGTGCAAGTGGTGGGAGCACAGAGGAAGCGTTCGGATGATCTCTTCGGACAGCGCATCATGACGGCCCAGGAACACGAGGCCGCTACCCTCGATTACGCGAACGCGCAGGCCCAGCTCGTGCGAGCGCGCACGAATCTCGATCTTGCGCAGCAGCGTCTGGAAGATGCGACCGTTCGCGCTCCCGTGGGCGGCACGATCATCGATAAGACCGTCTCTCTGGGTCAGGTCATCACATCGGCGACTGGCGCCTTTGGCGGCGGAACCACGCTTCTGAAAATGGCGGATCTCACCAAGGTGCGGGTACGCGCGCTGGTGAACGAAAGCGATATCGGAAACCTGCGGGCGGGAATGAACGCGACCGTCATCGTGGACGCCTATCCGGACCGGCCGTTCCAGGCAACGGTAGAAAAGATCGAACCGCAGGCCGTCGTGCAGCAGAGCGTGACGATGTTTCCGGTGCTCGTCTCTATCGCGAACCTCGAGGGCTTGCTCAAGCCCGGCATGAATGGTGAGGTCTCCATTCTCATCGACCGCCGGGAGAACGTGCTGTCCATCCCGAACGACGCTATTCGCAATCCGCGCGAGTCGGTTACAGCCGCCACGGCGCTCGGGCTCGACCCCGAACTGGTGGCCAAACGACTGCAGGCACAATTTGCCGGCATGAGCAGGGGGAGCAGCGGCGGCGCGGTACCGGCAAACTCAAACGGCGACGGGCAGGTTCGTGGACAGACCTCGCGCGGGGAGGTCGCGCCGGATCAGGCGCAGGGGCAGCAAGGTCAAGGCACGCCGCTCAGACAGAGGCGCAACCGCGGTACAGCCGCAAGTGGGGCGCCAGCGTCCGGGGTCACACCTCGCGCCCGTATGCGCCCTGGTCTCGTCTTTCTGGCAGACAGCGGCACCTTCGAGCCGCGCATCATTCGGCTTGGCGTCAGCAATTACGATTACACAGAAATTCTGGGCGGACTGGAGCAGGGCGACCAGGTCGCGCTCGTCGCCGCTGCACAGATGCAGCAGCAACGCCTGGAGGCGCAGGAGCGCTTCCGCGGCATGACCGGAGGTGGCGCAGTACCTGGCATGCAGCGGCAGACTCCAGCCGCCGGCACTGCAACTCCCGGCCCTGGTGGTGCAGGCGGCGCGCGCCGTGACGGCGCTGGCGGCCCGCCCTAAATGCTGATCGGAGAAATCCTCAGCGTCGCGCTAGGTGCGCTTCGCGTCAACAAGTTGCGGTCATTTCTGACGATGCTTGGCGTTGTCATTGGCGTTGCGGCCGTTATAGCGATGGTAGCGCTCGGCAAAGGCGCCGAGCGGTCGGTGCAGGAGCGCATCTCGGCCCTGGGCACTACTCTGCTCTCCGTTATGCCCGGCCAAGCCTTCGGCGCGGGCGGCATCCGGGTCGATGAGCGCAGCCGCATGACTTTGAGCGACGCCCGGGCACTCGAGGAGCGCGCCACTCTGCTTACCGCTATCCAGCCGGAAATGCAGAGACAGCTTCAGGTGCAGTACCTTGCCAGGAACGCAAATACGTCCATCGCCGGCGTCACCGCGAACTATCCCGAGGTACGGAAGTTCACGCTTCGCGCTGGGCGAATGTTCACCAGTGGAGAAGACCAGACGCGCAAGCGCGTCGCCGTCCTCGGTGCCCTCGTGCTGGAGAACCTCGGTTTCGAGAACCCGGAAGGCATCATCGGTGAGCACATTCGAATCCGCGGCATTCAGTTTGAAGTAATCGGGGTGCTCGAGTCGAAGGGACAGGGCAGTGGATTTTTCAATCCCGATGATCAGGTATTGATTCCCATCCAGACGGCCCGATTCCGCGCTTTCGGCACCGACCGGCTGCGCTCCGTGAACGTGCTTGCCAAAAGCGAGGAGCAGATTCCGGAGGCCATGGCCGAGATTCAGAAAATCCTGCGACGGGAGCATCGCCTGCGCCCCGGACGCAACGATGACTTCCAGATACGCAACCAGTCGGACTTCCTGAACACCTTCGGCGAGACGGCGGCGGTGTTTACGCGGCTGCTGCTGGGGATCGCGACCGTGAGTCTGCTCGTGGGCGGAATCGGCATCATGAACATAATGCTGGTCTCGGTAACCGAGCGGACCCGCGAAATCGGAATCAGGAAGGCGCTTGGAGCCACACGGTTCCACGTGTTGCTGCAGTTCCTCATCGAGGCGGTAGTACTCTCCCTGCTCGGCGGGTTGATAGGCATTGCGCTCGGCGTGGGGACGGCGCATTTCCTGGACTGGAAGTTTCAGTGGAATACGGATGTACAGACATCGTCGATCCTGCTGTCCTTTTTCTTTGCGGCCGTGATTGGGGTGCTTTTCGGGGTATGGCCCGCGCGAAGGGCGGCAGTCATGGATCCAATCGTCGCGCTGAGGTATGAGTAGCTACCGATAAAGCGCGGGATACGATTCGAGCCGAGCTGCGGCTGTTTTTCATGATAGTTCCCTGGGCGAAGCGCACGTTAGCGTGCGTTCACCCCAAGAATCACAGTACCGCTCATATCGCCGCGTGACCGTCCACCGCAAACCACTGGCCCTTGGACCGAGACTTAGTGGTCAATTGCGTAAATACGGCAGCACGGCGCAGCTGAAGCTCAAGGTGTACTCACAGAAAAAATGAGAACAGGATGACGGGATTGACAGGATGGGAATAGTCCGCTGAATCACTTACGAGCCCATCCTGCTAATCCTGTTAATCCTGGTCATCCTGTCAAAGAAGGCAGCTTTTTT
>JBPCJT010000083.1:0-12299 GCA_051005015.1 Gemmatimonadaceae bacterium
GTCCGAGGCCGTGCGCAAGGCAGTCGATGGAGCCCGCCGCAATCTGACGAACGTACCACTAACCGGTGGAACGATTCCGCACGAGGTCGTCGGCAAGCACGGTGCAGGGCGCGTCCTGATGAAACCCGCTGCTCCTGGTGCGGGCGTAATCGCGGGCGGCGCGGTGCGCGCAGTGCTGGAGTGCGCCGGCGTGGCGGATATCCTTACCAAGAGTCTCGGATCTACCAATCCACACAACATGGTGCGCGCGGCTATGGACGGGCTCAAGCGGCTAACGACGGTCGAGCAAATCGCCCGGGAGCGCGAAGTGGATGTGGCGAGCCTTGGTTATCGCTCGCGTGGCAGGACGAGGGAGATGGTCTAATGCCTCGTACTCACGTATTTCACCCGACCCGCGGTCCCAGGTATACGGCCAAGGATGAGCCAGCGACGACCGGCCAGCTCCGCATCGAACAGGTGAAGAGCGCGATCGGCCATCCGCAGCGACTTCGGCTCACGCTCAAGTCAATCGGGCTGCGGCATCATCAGGATGTCATTGTCAAACAGGATTCCCCCTCGCTCCGAGGGCAGCTCAGGCAAGTGCGCCACCTGGTTATGGTTACGCCGGCGGAGGAATAAGGAATGGCACGCGAAGAGAAGGAGCCGGTAGTTGAACGCATCGGCCTGCACAACCTCGTTCCCGCACCCGGTTCACATCGCAACCGGAAGCGCCTCGGGCGCGGTCCCGGTTCGGGAACCGGCAAGACATCCGGAAAGGGGCATAAGGGAAGCAAGGCTCGAGCTGGACATCATGGGCCGGGCGGGGGGAAGCCGCACTTCGAAGGCGGCCAGATGCCGCTCACACGACGGCTGCCCAAGCGCGGCTTCACGAACCCCTTCCGTGTCGAGCACCAGGTCGTACGGCTCGACGATATAAGCGAGTTGCCCGAGGGAACGGAAATTACCCGCGAGTCGTTGGTGGAAGCGGGACTGATCAACGGAGCCAAAGGGCCGGCGAAGCTGCTCTCCAATGGCGAGCTCACTCGCGCGATCACCGTTCGCGGCATCAAGATGAGTGCATCGGTGAGAGAGAAGATTGAAGCGGCTGGAGGCCGCATCGAGGAGTAACATGGCACAAGCCAATCCGGCGGCGGCGTTCCAGGGGTTGTGGCGGACGCCGGAACTGAAGTCAAAGATTCTTTTCACGCTCGGCTGCCTGCTGCTGTACCGCATCGGTGCGCATATCACCTCGCCGGGCATCGACGTCACCGCGCTGACCAACTTTTTCAACAGCCAGGGCGCGGGCGCGGGACTGCTGGGTCTGTACGACCTGTTCGTTGGTGGTGGACTGTCGCGTGCCACGCTGTTCGCGCTCGGCATCATGCCGTACATCTCGGCGAGCATCATCGTGCAGATGGCCGGCGCGCTGGTGCCGACTGTAGAGAAGATGCAGAAGGAGGAGGAAGGGCGCAAAAGAATTACGCAGTGGACGCGATATTTCACCGTCGGCATAGCGATGATGCAGGCGTACGGGTTCGCGCTGTTCACTGAGTCGCTCGAGGGAGCCGTGCGTAATCCCGGCTTCGGCTTCCGGCTGGAGATGATGCTCTTTCTCACGGCCGGCGCGATCTTCATCATGTGGCTCGGCGAGCAGATTACCGAGCGGGGCGTCGGGAACGGCGCCAGCCTGCTGATTTTCTTTTCCATCGTCGAGCGCGTGTGGCCCGGCATTGCGCAGACGTTCAATTTTGTTGCGACCGGCGCCATCAACGTGCTGTCGCTGCTGGCGCTCGGTGTTCTCATGATCGCGGTGGTAGCAGGTACGATCGCTGTCACCGTGGCGGCGCGCCGCGTTCAGATCCAGATTCCGCAGCGAACCATGACGCGTGGGCGAATGCGGGAGGCGGCAAAGAACTTTATCCCGCTGCGCCTCAATTCGGCGAACGTCATGCCGATCATCTTCGCGCAGTCGTTGATCGTCGTCCCGGGTACGCTTGCGCAGTTCACTGGCTTGCCCTGGCTGCAGCCCGTGTCCGACGCGCTGCAACCCGGAACCTGGCTTTACTACGTTCTCTCCGCCGTACTGATACTCTTTTTCACATACTTCTACACCTCGATCATTTTCAATCCGATCGATATAGCCGAAAACCTGAAAAAGCAGGGCGGTTTCATTCCCGGTGTCAAACCGGGCGCGAAGACTGCGGAGTACATCGATTATGTCGTTACGCGAATCACATTCCCGGGTGCGATCTTTCTTACCATCATCGCACTGCTCCCGATCTTCATCGCCGATCTGATCAACGTTCCGTTCGCATTTGGCGGAACGTCGTTACTCATCGTTGTTGGCGTGGGCCTGGACACGATTCAGCAGCTGCAGCAGCACCTGCTTCTTCGCAAGTACGACGGTTTCATGAAGAAGGGGCGCGTGCGATTCCGGGGAAGGACGCAGACTACCGGGTCCTAACTTCAGAACCAGTGGGGAGCGCGAGTTGCCGTTAGAGCTGTGCCAGGTTCCTGAACACCTGTTCCCGATGCGTCCCTGACCTGTACAGCTCATGAACCTTCTCCTCCTCGGCCCTCCGGGAGCCGGCAAGGGCACTCAGGGCGAACGTATATCCGAGCATCTCGGAATCCCCGTGCTCGCGACCGGGAATGTCCTTCGGAACGCGGTACGGACCGGCACCGACCAGGGGCGAGCGGCCAAAGCGTTCATGGATCGGGGTGACCTGGTGCCCGACGCGGTCATCCTTGGCATCATCAAGGAGACGCTGGCGCAGCCCGACATGAAGGCTGGAGTGATACTGGACGGAGTGGTTCGTACCGTTGCGCAGGCGGAAGGGCTCACAAGCGCGCTGTCTGAGCTGGGACGTAAGCTCGACGCGGTGCTGCTGTTCGAAGTCACCGAGGAGGATCTCATCCGGCGGCTCGGGGGACGTACCGTCTGCGAGCGCTGCCAGACACCGTATACTGGAAGAGAGCCCGGATCCGCGTGCCCCAAACCAGGATGCGGTGGCAAGGTGATGCGTCGAATGGACGACGAGCCCGAAGCCATTACAACACGTATGAAGGCGTACTGGGCGCAGACAGCGCCGGTCATCGACTGGTATCGCGCACAGCGCGGTATCAGTGGCAGATCCGCCGCAGAGAGTGGCACGCGCGTGATAGCTGTCGATGCTGGTGGCTCGGTCGATGACGTAACGCAACGCGTCCTGCGGGAATTGGAGGCATGATTCAGCTCAAGTCCCCCCGCGAGATCGATACGATGGCTGAAGGCGGGCGCGTCCTCGCCGACACCATTGTGATGCTGCGCGACGAGGTGCGTCCCGGCATGACGACGCTCGAGCTGGATCGCATCGCCGAGGACTTCATTCGCAGCCACGAAGGTGCGACGCCGTCATTCAAGGGACTGTATGGATTCCCCGGCAGCCTGTGCACGTCGATCAACCATGAGATTGTGCATGGCATCCCTTCGAAGAAGCGACTGCTTCTCAATGGCGACCTGCTATCGATTGATGTGGGGGTGAAGTTCGGCGGCATGTTCACCGATGGCGCCACGACGGTTGCCATAGGCGAAGTGGACGCCACATCCCAGCGCCTGCTGGATGTAACGGAGCGTGCGCTCAGCGCCGGCATCAGTGCCGCGCAGCCGGGAAGCCACATTGGAGATATCGGCGCCGCCGTGCAGGAGGTTGTCGAGGCGGCCGGCTTTAGCGTTGTGCGTGACCTCGTAGGACACGGCGTGGGCTACAAGCCGCATGAAGATGAGCCGCAGGTTCCCAACTATGGAAAGCCGAAGCGCGGCACGAAGCTCATGCCAGGCCTTACGATTGCCATCGAACCGATGGTCAACGCCGGTGGCGCCAGAATGCGAACTCTGCCGGACCGCTGGACAATTGTGACGGCGGACGGATCACGGTCCGCTCACTTCGAGCACACGGTAGCGATAACGGAACAGGGACCGCGAGTACTCACTTCCACCGGCTAGGCACCCGCGAGGTGTCTGGCGCACGCGTGTCCAGCAGGACGTACTTCCCTTGCCCTTGTATTCATAATTGACGCAGGGCACTAGCTCCGATCGCACGTTCGACGACCTCGATGGTTTTCCTGGTGTGAAGGGAGGCAGTGGTTACGAGAGCATTAGCTTCCTCGACCAGGCTGTCACCGAGCGATTTGTCGGTGAGAGCAGCGACGTTGATGCGGACGTTGTAGGATGCGCCCTTGCAGCCGGCTTCGGCCAGGAGCGCGGCGACGCCTGCGTCTGACACCGCGTTGGTATTCCCCTTTTCCGCGACGCGTTGAGCCAGCTGCGTGACCGCCGCGCAAGCGCGGGCGGTTTCCAGGGGAACTTCCGAGGCGCCTAGAAGGGAGGCCGTGATAGCTTGCGCGCGAGCTTCGGCGGCGCCTTCGCCGTCCTTTGGCATCTTGTAGGCCGCAGAGACAGCACTGTATGAATCCGCGTCGCGTTCGATAAGGCCGAAGAGAGCGTTCGATGCATTGACGGCTTGGAGAGCAATCTCCTTCATCTCGGCGTCCACAGCGGCGTATTTTTTCCTGCCGGCAGTGAGGCCGGCCACCATCTGAGCGAGTGCCGCGGCTAGCGCCCCGGCCAGCGCTGCCACGCTTCCGCCGCCGGGCGCGGGGGTGGATGAGGCGACCGATGCGACGAAACCGCCGAGGCTTACACCGCCCGTCATGGCTGCGCGAAGCTTGTGCTCCAGCACCTGGTCGGGTGTGAAACGGTCGAGCTGCAGGTATCGAGCGGCCGCTTCGAACAGGACACGCTCCGGAACCAGGCCGACGATCTCGCTCCATGTGGTCGCTACGCCGCTGGCAGCCGCTTCCATCTTCACCATGTCGAACGCGCGGTGCAGAGGCGTTTTCTCGGTGTCCACCAGGTTCATCGATACCTGTGCCTGCGCGTCGACTTCGAGACCGAGCCCCTTCACATGCCGCAGTCCGCCGGAGGAGCCGCGAACCGCCTTGGCGACCCGCTTTGCGACCTCGATGTTCGTTTTGTCGCCCAGATACACATTGTAGGCGACCAGAAATGGCCGGGCTCCGATGGCAATTGCCCCCGCGGTTGGATGGACGCGCATGGGCCCGTAGTCAGGCTCGCGCGCGGGGTTTGCGGCGATTTCGTCTCGAATGCCCTCGAACTCACCGCGGCGCACGTCAGCGAGATTCTCGCGCCACGGCCGGGTGGCTGCGCGCTCGTAAAGATAGACGGGAATCTCGAGCTCGCGGCCAACACGTTCACCCAGTGCTCGAGCGAGTGCAATGCAGTCCTCCATCGTGGAGCCTTCGAGCGGAACGAATGGAACGACATCGGCCGCACCCATGCGAGGGTGTTCACCCTGGTGAACGGTGAGGTCTATTCTGTCGCGGGCGGCCCTGATACCGGCAAATGCGGCCTCCACCGCACGCTCCATGGGCGCGACGAAGGTTATCACGCTGCGGTTGTGCGATACATCAGATGAAACATCGAATATCAGCACGCCCTCAACGGCGGCGATCGCTTCGCGGATATCAGACACCACCTCTGGGCGGCGTCCCTCGGAGAAATTCGGTACGCACTCAACGAGTTTCATAGAGCGTGTGAGGGTTATGGCACCGACCACTTGTCACTTCCCTGAATAGTAAGCGGTAACTCTAACGTGTATCTGCTGCGATCAGATCGAGCAGCCAGGCATGCAGCACACGGTTACCTGCCACGATCGCGGATTCGCCGAAAGTGGGCGATCCGCCACTCGCCTCTGTCACGACGCCTCCCGCCTCCTGAACGAGCAGCATGCCGGCAGCGTAATCCCAACTCATGAGGTTCAGTTCCCAGAAGCCGTCGAAGCGGCCGCAGGCCACATTGGCGAGGTCCAGGGCCGCCGACCCAGGACGGCGAATACCAGCTGTGTGCCGCGTCACTTTCGCGAATTGTCTTTGATACACGTCCAGCATTTCCACATTCCTGAATGGAAAGCCGGTGCCTATCAGTGCGTGGGAGGGGTCCGTGATCGAGGACACGCGGATATGCTCGCCGTTACGAAAGGCACCGTTGCCCGCTCTGGCCGTGTAGATGTCACGCATAGGCACGTCGATTATGACGCCCGCGACAATCGCACGATTGGCCAGCACCCCGATGGATACCGCATACGCGGGGAATCCGTGCAGGAAGTTTGTCGTGCCGTCCAGCGGATCCACGATGAAGGTGGGGGCGTCTCCAATCGCAGCGCCCGGTGAACCTTCCTCAGCTATCACGATCGCGTCCGGAACGTCGCGCAGGATGGCTTCGCGAATCGCTGCTTCGGCGGACGTATCTACTTCGCTGACGAAATCTGCGGGACTCTTCTGCCGCCACTCCATGGATGCCGCATCAGCTACGCGGCCACGAATGATTGCCGCCGCGTCCTCGGCTGCCGTGATTGCGACACCGAGAAGTCCCTCGTGATCGATGCTCGGTTGCAAGTCGTTCCGCGTGCTCATATGTTGCGCCAATGTCACGAATTTTCAGCGGGATACAGCCATCGGGCGAACTGCATATTGGTAACTACCTCGGCGCCGTAAAAAATTGGGTTGAGCTGCAGCACCAGCACGAATGCATTTTCGGGATTGTCAATTTGCACGCCATTACCGTGCCCTATGAGCCGGCGGACCTTCTTTCACGCACGCGGGGAATGGCGGTATCCCTGCTTGCTGCTGGTCTCGATCCCGAGCGCTGCACGGTATTCGTACAGTCAATGGTCCCGCAACATACCGAGTTTGGTTGGATCTTCAATACGGTCACCCCATTGGGGGAGCTGGAACGACAAGCTCAATTCAAGGAAAAAGCGCAGCGTCAGGAAAGCGTGATGGCGGGCTTGCTCAATTACCCCGTGCTGCAGGCTGCGGACATTCTCTTGTATCGAGCCGAGCTGGTGCCGGTTGGTGAAGACCAGGTTCAACACCTCGAGTTATCCAGGGAAATAGCTCGCAGATGGAACTCGAGATACTCGCCGCAGCAGGATTACTTCCCCGAGCCAAGGCCGCTCCTGACCATCACTCGCAGGATTATGGGGCTCGACGGGCAGTCGAAGATGTCAAAGTCGTTGGGCAACACCATTGGCATGCTGGAGGAACCTGCTGCTATCTGGGACAAGCTTCGCCCCGCCATGACGGATCCCAAGCGCGTACGGCGCACGGATCCGGGAACTCCGGAGGTCTGCAACATCTATCAACTGCACAAGGCGTTCAGCGCGTCCGCGACGGTGGATCACGTGGCGGAGCAGTGCAGTACCGCTGGGTGGGGGTGCATCGACTGTAAAAAGGTGCTGCTGGAGTCCATGACAGGCGAACTGACGCCCATTCGCGAACGGGCTGCGGAGCTACGTGCGCATCCCGGCCGAGTTGACGAAATACTGCGCGCGGGAGCGGAACATTGCACCGCGCTTGCCCAGGAGACTATGCGGGAGGTGAAGGAACGAATGGGGCTCGAGTGAGCGGCAATCGCGGAATCCATGGTTGGCGAGCCGCGTTACAAGCGGGTACACCATACCCATGCCGGAGTCAATCGCGGACCTGCAGTCAAGTGCACAAGTCTTGCGTTGCACGAGATAACCTTGAGGCGAGGAAGAATGGCTGACGACCATGTATCCCAGGGGTTGATGGCATTGGTGTGCCTCACCTGTGGTAACGAGAAGCATTTCGAGGGCGCTCCACCGGCCACTCTGACGTGCGAGAAGTGCAGCGGCACAGTCTTCAGGAGTTACTACGTACCAATCGCAGGGGACGACGCAGCAATTTCCCAGCTCGAGCAGACGGCGCGAGGGGTAGCTTTGGACGGCGGATCGTTCGATGTGTCGGAAGACGATCTGAGCGACCTGGACAGCGCATGAGCTCAGATGCGATCTGAAAAACATCCATTGCCGCGCCGCCATTTGACGACGTGAGCAATGCGTTGCTTGCGCGTCAGAGCTGGCTCAGCGCAGGAATATGGTGAGCTCCCGGCGGCTGGTTGTCGATCTGTCCGCATCCGCGAAGCAGTGGTCCCTACCCGAACTCGGGGCCGATGAGATTCGGAAGGAGGCGCCCGCCGGATGGACGGTGGATGTAATATCCGCGCCGACAGTTGCGGATGGCGATGGCGGTCAACCGCCGAGCGAGGCGGCGCTCTCCGCCATTCGCAGCGCGGAAGCGTATTTCGGATACGGCGTTTCGCGTCCCCTGTTTTTCGCAGCCAGGCAGCTCAAGTGGATACACTCGGCTGCCGCGGGGGTAGGCAGTTTGCTGTTCGAGGAGATGTTGCGAAGCGACATCGTCATCACGAACTCCGCCGGCGTCCATGCCGTGCCAATCGCCGAGTATGTGGTGGGCGGGATACTGCACCTGCTTAGGTCGTTTGACATCGCGATCGAGCAGCAGCGGAAAAAGGTATGGGACAAGGATCCCTTCGTCGGTCGTGAAAGCCGCATGCGCGAGATGGCGGACTGCAGAGTAGTGATAGTTGGGGCCGGAGGGCTTGGAAGGGCGGTTGCGGAGCGGCTTGCGGCTCTAGGCGCCAGGTGTAGTGGTATCCGGCGTAATCCAGGGAAAGGCACGCCGCCGGGTTTCGATCGCGTCGAGGGTCCGGATTCGCTGGCAAGCCTGGCCGGGGGCTGCGACGTTCTGGTCATTACTGCACCGGCTACGAGCCTGACGCGGAACTTGGTGACGGGAGACATTCTCGACAGTCTTTCCTCGTCTGCCGTGGTGGTGAATGTGTCGCGGGGTTCCCTCCTGGATGAGGAGGCGCTTGCGGCTCGAATTGCGGCTGGCCGGCTGCGTGGCGCGGTGCTTGATGTATTTCGAGAGGAGCCGTTACCGAGCGAGAGTCCCCTGTGGACGCTTCCGGGCGTGCTCATAACGCCGCACGTTTCCGGCGTCTCGCACGTGGGCTTCTGGCGAAGGGAGCTGGCACTATTTTTCGATAACTGGCACCGGTACGCTGGCGGTAGGCCGCTGCGCAACGTGGTCGATAAAACGGCGGGGTATTAGTGGAGAGAATCATAAAGGCGGCGGTCGATCGCGGTGCATCCGATCTGCACATCAAGGCGGGCGATGTATTTCGCGCCCGGATTGATGGGAAACTCGTGCCGCTTACCAAGCAGGCGCTGACGCCCGAGCAAACCAGGGCTATAGCGGCTCGTCTCATACCTACGGAAGAAGACCGCGAGCGCATCGACAAGATTCAGGATTACGATTGCTCGTGGGGCGTGCCAGGCGTCGGACGCTTTCGCGTTAATATTCTGCGGCAGCGCTCGAGCTTCATGATTGTGCTGCGGGTGATCCCGTTCGAAGTACCGACCGTCGAGACGCTACACCTTCCGCGAACGCTCGCGCGCATAGCTGAAGCGGAGCGGGGGATGATACTGGTCACCGGCGTCACGGGCTCCGGGAAATCGAGCACAATGGCGGCGCTCGTGAACCACCTTAACACCGCCCAGAGCAAACACATCGTCACGCTCGAAAACCCTATCGAGTTTCTGCATCGCGACATCCGCTGCTCTATCACTCAGCGCGAGGTCGGTGTCGATACCGACAGCTTCAAGACTGGCCTTCGGGCCGCCTTGCGGCAGGACCCGGACGTCATCATGATCGGTGAGATGCGTGATGCTGAAACGATCGATACCGCGATGAAGGCGGCGGAAACGGGACATTTGCTAATCTCGACATTACACACCGCGGACGCTCAGACCACTGTGAATCGCGTGATCGCAATGTTTCCCCCAGAGGAGCAAGGCGTAGCCCGGGTGCGATTGTCTGAATCGCTGCATGCGGTAGTGTCGCAGCGGTTGTTGCCACGCATGGACGGCAAAGGCCGTGCTGCCGCGGTCGAGATCATGATCGCGACTCCGCTTATTCGCGATCTGATAATGGATGAGTCGCAAACAGGAAGCATTCGCGACGCCATCGGCGAAGGGCGCGATCAGTACGGGATGCAGACCTTCGATCAGCATCTCATGGATCTCGTTCTTGCAAAGACGGTTACATATGAAGTGGCACACGCGGCGTCAACACGCCCGAGCGACTTCGACCTGAAAATGCGCACCATGGGCTACGACTCGCACAAGGCGAGAGAAGCGCAGGCACCGATTCCCGAACCCGCTGCGGTGGGCGCTTCGAGCACCATTAACACGGATTCGGGATTCGACTTTCTCGGATCGTGAACGGCCAGATTGCCGGCGTCCTGGGCCCGGTTGTTTCGACATTCGGAGCGACTACGGGCGATCTCGACGCCGTTCTTTTCCGGGCGAATATTCGCGCGCACATGGCGGAGGGGTTGTCCGGCGTCGTCGTCGCTGGCTCGACCGGTGAAGCGGCGCTGCTCGATGAGCGTGAGCGGCAGCAGGTGGCCGAGTGGGCGCGCCCACTTGTTCCTGACGATCGCTGGCTCATTGCCGGTGTAGGCGCAGAGTCGACCAGGCTGTGCTCGCGCCGGGCACGGGCGGCCGCTGAGCGCGGAGTAGACGCGGTACTCGCCGTCGCGCCTCACTACTATACCAGCGCCATGACTTCCGAAGCGCTGGCGACGCATTTTCGCAGGGTTGCAGACGAAAGTCCCGTGCCGGTCTTTCTTTACAACATCCCCAAGTACGCGCACTTTTCTTTGGATCCGGAACTCGTGCTGGAACTTGCATCCCACGGCAACATTGCAGGCATCAAGGACAGTTCCGGCGATTTGAAGCTGCTGGGTGCGTACCTGGCCGCGCAATCGGCACGCTTCACGGTGCTCACCGGTAGCGGAGGCGGATTTTATCCAGCGCTGGAGCTGGGGGCGCGCGGCGGAATTCTCGCGGTCTCGCTGTTCGCTGGCCGCCTTAGCACGGGGCTTTACGCGGCATGGACACAGGGTGACAAAGCCAGCGCGAGGCGCGCGCAGGAGCGTCTCATCCCTCTCGCACAGACAATCGTCGGCTCCCTGGGCGTGGCCGGTGTGAAGCGGGCGCTGGACCTCGTCGGGCTGGCTGGCGGCTTGCCGCGTCTCCCGCTGTCGCCTCTCGAAAGCGGGGCGCGCGCACAGGTAAGTGCGCTTCTGGAAGCGTCCGGACTGCTGCCGATGTCCGCGGCACCGGCGTGAGCGCGGCGGAGGACGCACTCTCTCATCTTCGCGTCATCGCCGTCTCGCAGCGCGCGGCGGGTGGTCGTGCGGAAAGCGAGGCCAGGCGCTATTGCGCCACGGTATTGGAAAAGGCCGGCTTCTCCCTCAGCGAGGAGCCGTTCGAGTTTTCGGCCTTCCCCGGAAGGTACGCGACCCCACTGGCTGGCGTTCTGGCGATCGCGGGACTTCTGTTGGCATGGCGCGCGGGGACGCGAGGTGCGGTAGATGAAGCACTCATAACACTGCTCAGCTTCGGCATGGCCATTGGTTTGGGTGCCGGGTGGCTTGCGCGTTACGGAGTACTTTCTCTGCCGCTTCTTCGGGCGCGGTCTGTCAATCTCGTTGCGACACGTGGTAACCCCAATGTCTGGATCATGGCCCACCTGGATTCCAAATCCCAAGTGGTGCCAATCGGACTCCGGGCAGCCGCGATAACCGGGGTTGTTTTGATCTGGTTGGCGGCCATTGCGGCAAGCGCTGCGCATTTGGCGGGCTGGACACGGAATGCCGACATCCCGTGGCCGTGGATTATAGGCGCCGGAGTTACGAGCGCTATTCCGGTTGCCCTGACATTTCTGGGGGAGGGTTCGAACGGCGCGCTGGATAACGCTTCAGGTGTTGCTGCGGCACTGCTGACGGCGTCATTGTTGCCGGCCGGTAGATCTCTTGGAGTCCTTATTACCAGCGCAGAGGAGCTTGGACTTGCCGGCGCGCGCGCATGGGTGAGCGAGCGAGCACCGGCGAGTGTCATCAACTTTGATGGATTGGATGACGCAGGACAGCTTCGACTCATGTGGACTCGGCAGAGACCAGAACGTCTCCTTGGCGTGCTGTCCGACGCTGCCGCCGAGCACGGAATTTCCGCTCGCGTCACCCGGCTTTTTCCGGGCATTCTTGTTGACGCGGTTGCTTTTGCCGATGCAGGCTGGAAGTCCGTCACGATCAGTAAGGCGACGCTGAGCAGCGTCGCGCGCATTCACACTCGCGGAGACACAATGGATCACTTGCATGGCGATGGGATCGTGGGCGCAGCACTAATTACCGTATCAGCGCTGGAACGGCTGGCGTAATGGAGATCGCCCTCCTTTTCGGCGCACTTGTGGCGGGATTGTTGCTGATTCCGTTTGGATTGCCTGGACTCTGGCTCATGGTTGGCGCAGCTTTGCTGTACAGCTACGCCGCGCCTGATCGGCTGGGAATCGTTACCATTCTAGGG
>JBPCJT010000084.1:0-8820 GCA_051005015.1 Gemmatimonadaceae bacterium
CGCGTGACGCCCCATACTCTACCTGGCCGGAGACCGCGTAACGAACCTTGCTTGATGTGCCGGGAATAGGGCCCGACAGAAAGCCCCGCATCAAATGAAATCCGTTCACCTTGTCTGCATCGGAACCGAGCGCACCGGCGACTGTAGATGTCTGGTAGTCGATGGAGCCAGCTACCTCGGTACCACCCTCGCGCGTGGCCTGATTGATCACCCCTGACAGTCCGTTGCCGTACTGGGGTTCCATGTAGCCGCGCACGAATTCGATACCCGAGACTGCAAGTGCGTTCAGCCTGATCGCCTCCGTTCCGAAGATCGGATTATTGATGGGAATACCGTCGATGAGAGTAATCGTCGACCCGCCACGACCCCCACGTACCCGAATCGGCGCCACCGTTGAGCGCTGCTCTTCAGCCAGGGATTGGAGATTCGTGTTCTGGGGCACGTCAAGGAACCCCTGCTGCAACGACAATACGCCCGCGATGCTCGTCACCGGCAGCGACTGGATCACATCTGCAGTGATCGTCGTAGAACTGCCTGTAATTCCCTGTTCGACGAGGGGCGCGGATTCCGCCACGATGACCTGCGTAACGAGCGTGGTTGCCGCCGCGTTCAAACGGAGGTTTATCTCGCGCGTGACGTCGATTCGCACCTGCACACCCGTCACTTCCGTGCTCTGGTAGCCGATCCGGCGCGCGAGCACCGAGTAAGTACCCGGGGGCACACTGATAATGAAGTAGCGTCCATTCGCTTGCGTGATGGCTCCGTAACCGGTGCCCCGCAGGGAAATCTGAACACCCTCAACAGGTTGCCCTGTCGTCGCATCAGTTGCGACGCCTGAAATCTTGCCCGTTTGCGCGCTGCCGATGACAGGCGCAAGCAACAGCGCGCCGGCAACCGCCAGTCCTGCGCAGATGTGTCTCCAACTTATTTCTTTCATACAGCCTCCGGGTGAGCACGACTCTCTGGCTTACGGCAGTGTCGGCATTTCGCAGTAAAGCAGGGTCGAACCCCGCCGGACCGCCCTATCGGGGTTAAATGCTCCCCGAGCAAAGCGTATCTAATTACCGTGTAACAAATGTGTCAAGTGTTTCCGCGAGTTTGTGACTGGAGACACTCAATGAGGAAAATTATGGATGGGTTGCTCACTCCCAGGCGTCCAATTTTCACTCTGGGGTGAACGCTGCGTTTACCCAGGCGCCGCGCGCTCCGTCACGACTCGAACCAGGTCGTCAACCACCTGCAGAAATCCGCCCTCGATCGTAAACCGCTGTTCCCCACCGCCTCCAGAAAGCCGGAGAGTGCCCCTGCCCAATAGAGTCACCATGGGCGCGTGACCGGTGAGAATGCCGACTTCCCCGTCGTAAGCGGGGGCGACAACGGAGCTTGCCTCTCCCTCGTACAGAGTCTGTTCCGGCGAAATGACGGAAACCTTTAACACCGGCTCAACCCTTGGCCATCTGCTCAGCCTTGCCGATCGCTTCCTCGATGGGGCCCACCATGTAAAACGCCTGTTCAGGAAGATCGTCAAACTCTCCCGCCACCAGTCGCTCGAACGATGATATCGTCTCTTCGAGCTTCACATACTTGCCTGGAATTCCCGTGAATTGCTCCGCGACGGAAAACGGCTGGGACATGAAGCGTTGAACGCGGCGCGCACGGGCGACGATCTTCTTATCGTCCTCCGAAAGCTCGTCCATTCCCAAAATCGCGATGATGTCCTGCAGCTCCTTGTAGCGCTGCAAAATGCGCTGCACGTCGGTGGCCGCCTTGTGGTGTCTGTCACCGAGATACTGCGCATCCAGAATGCGCGAAGACGAAGCCAGAGGATCAACCGCCGGGTAGATCCCCAGCTCGGTTATCGCGCGGGATAACACAACAGTGGCATCCAGATGAGCGAACGCCGTAGCCGGCGCCGGGTCTGTGATGTCATCCGCGGGAACGTAGATGGCCTGAACCGAGGTGATCGAGCCACTTTTGGTTGAGGTAATGCGCTCCTGCAAATCTCCCATCTCGGTCGCTAGCGTAGGCTGATATCCCACGGCGCTCGGCATGCGTCCAAGCAGCGCTGAAACTTCGGAGCCCGCCTGGGTGAAGCGGAAGATATTATCAATGAAGACAAGCACGTCCTGGCCTTCGGTATCGCGGAAGTACTCGGCGACCGTGAGCCCCGAAAGCCCTACGCGTAGCCGGGCACCAGGCGGCTCGTTCATCTGTCCGTAAATAAGCGCGCAGGACGGGAGTACACCTGACTCCTTCATTTCAAGGTACAGGTCGTTTCCTTCACGCGTGCGTTCACCCACACCGCAGAATACGGATTTCCCGCCGTGTCCCTTCGCCACGTTGTTGATGAGCTCCATGATGACGACGGTCTTGCCGACACCGGCGCCGCCAAACAATCCAATCTTGCCCCCCTTCACGAAGGGGGATATCAGATCGACGACCTTGATGCCGGTCTCGAACACCTCGGTCTTCGGCTCTAGATCCACGAAATCGGGCCGGGCGCGGTGAATGGGCAGGCGAGGTGCATCGGCTGGAATTGGGGGCCCGTTATCTACCGGATCGCCGAGTACGTTGAGAATACGGCCGAGGGCATGCTCACCGACGGGAACCGAGATGGGGCCGCCTGAATCAATGACATCCATGCCTCTTTGGAGTCCATCGCTGCTGGACATCGCCACCGCGCGCACCTGGTTGCGCCCGATGTGCTGCTGCACCTCGACTACCACTTTGCGGTGCTCGCCATCAGTACCGGTAGTAACCTCCAGCGCGTTATAGATCTCCGGCAACTGCTCGGCATCGAATTCAACGTCGAGCACCGGGCCAATGACCTGGACAATTCTTCCTGTGTTTTTCGTGGCCATGTATGATCCTGATAAGTGTTCAGCTTTTCTGCGCTTCGGCGCCGCCCACGATTTCGGCGATCTCCTGCGTTATCTGGGCCTGACGTGCGCGATTGTAGGTGCGGCGCAGGATGTTCAGCATGTCGCCTGCGTTGTCAGTCGCATTTTTCATTGCCGTTCGGCGGGCGCCCTGTTCACCCGCAGCCGTCTCTACCAGCGCACGGTAGACCACGTTGCGCACGTACAGGGGCAGAAGTTCCGAGAGAATGGCCTCGGCCGATGGGAACAGCAGATAGTCCCGCTTGGTGGCTTGTTGCTCGGGAGGTGTTACGGGAAGGATGCGCTCAGCTGTTGCGGGCGTAGACAGAGGCGAGTTGTACTTCGCGTACACCACGTACACCGCATCCAGGCGCCCCGTCACGAAATCCTGCATCATGCCGTCGACCAGCTCCGCCGCGTTGGCGGCTGTGGGCCTGTCAGTGAGATCGGTTCGCGATGTAGCTATGGTGCGGCCTACATACCGAAAATATCCCAGCCCCTTTCGCCCCACGGCATGAAACTCAACTTCGGTTCCGGGCCCCTCCAGACGCGTCAGGAGCGATCGCGCTTCCTTGATCAGGTTTGAATTGAAGGCGCCGGCGAGGCCTCGGTTGGACGTGATGAGCAGGACGCCGGCTCGGCGCGCAACTGCGGGCTGCCGCAGGAGCGGGAATCGCTCCGCCAGCTCCGGCGAGTACAGATCGGCCATCACGCTCGCAAGCGACTGAGCATACGGACGCGCGGCGGTTACTCTGTCCTGCGCACGTTTGAGCTTGGATGTCGCGACCATTTCCATGGTTCGCGTGATCTTGCGCGTTCCTTCGACGGATTTGATCCGGCCCTTTAACTCGCGTCCTTTCGCCATGCCTGGGCGCCGCTCGCTCTACGCGCGCGGCTTGGCGGGCGCTGCCGCCGCTGGAACGCGTTCCGCTGGCGCGCTCTGCTGGCCATCGCCGCGCAGTTTCTTGAAACTGGATATCGCACGCTTTAACTGTTCCTCGACATCCTTTGACATTGCTTTCTCGCCACGAAGCTTGTCCCCGACTTGCGGGTGCTGGGTATTCATGAATTCCAGAAAACCCCGCTCCCATTCACGCACCTGGCTAACGGCCACATCATCCAGATGGCCGTTTGTCACTGCGTAGAGAATCATTACCTGCTGCTCAACCGGCATGGGCTGGTATTGCGGCTGCTTGAGCACTTCTACTGTGCGTGCGCCCCGATCCAGCTGTTTTTTGGTCGCGGCGTCGAGGTCGGACGCGAAGGCGGAGAACGCCTCCAGCTCGCGGTACTGTGCGAGATCCAGCCGAAGTCGCCCGGCCACCGAACGCATCGCCTTGATCTGCGCGGCGCCGCCGACCCGAGACACCGAGATTCCGACGTTGACCGCCGGCCGAACGCCGGCGTAAAAAAGGGAGTCCTCGAGAAATATCTGACCGTCGGTGATGGAAATGACGTTCGTAGGGATGTATGCCGATACGTCGCCAGCCTGTGTTTCGATAATCGGTAGCGCTGTGAGCGAGCCACCCGGCGCGAAGATAGTCTCATTGTCCACTACCGCGGCGTCTTCTCTGAGCTTTGCCGCGCGCTCAAGGAGGCGCGAGTGGAGATAGAAAACGTCACCCGGATACGCTTCCCGGCCGGGCGGGCGGCGCAGGACGAGCGACAGCTGCCGGTAGGCGGCAGCCTGTTTGGACAGATCGTCGTAAACACAGAGGGTCGCCTTCCCTTCGTGATACATGAAGTACTCCGCCATTGCGCAGCCGGTGTAGGGCGAGATGTACTGCATTGGCGCGGGATCCGATGCGGTTGCGACGACGACGATTGTGTACTCCATCGCCCCTGCCGCCTTGAAGCGCTCGACGATGGACGCTACCGTCGACGCCTTCTGACCGATTGCCACGTAGACACAGATGACTCCCTGACCCTTCTGATTGATGATCGTGTCGACGGCAATGGCAGTCTTTCCAATCCCGCGGTCTCCGATGATCAGTTCTCGCTGGCCGCGCCCTATGGGAATCATGGAATCGATGGCTTTAAGACCGGTCTGCAGCGGTTCCTTGACCGGCTGCCGAACGATGATTCCGGGAGCCTGTGACTCCACCTTGCGACTCATTGTCGCAGCAATGTCGCCTTGTCCGTCAATGGGGCGGCCCAGAGCGTCCACCACCCTTCCGATAAGGGCCGGTCCGACCGGAACCTCGAGCACGCGTGATGTCCGGCGCACCTCATCTCCTTCCTTGAGAATGAGGTAGTTACCGAGTACAACCGAACCGATGTTGTCTTCTTCGAGATTGAGCGCCAGGCCGGTAATCTTTTCGCCACTTTCAGCGGCCGTGAACTCCAGCATTTCCCCGGACATGGCGTTCATTAACCCATAGATCCGCGCGATGCCGTCCTTGACCTCGAGAATGGTGCCAACCTCCTCTATTCCGGGCTGACGGAGATCCGCAGCTTCGATCTCGCGAAGGAGGATATCCTTGATTTCGGCCGGTCGCAGGGAGGTTTCGGAAGCCATAAAGTGTGTGCTCGCGAGGCGTTAGAGAGGTTGCACGATCAGCTTGTGAAAAATATCACAAGGCCTCGGGAGATACAAGGCCGGGGGCAGCTTGCACCGGGTTCGCCAGCATCTCGGCACCGCGGCGCAAAACGCCACGCGCGTTGGCGTAGGAGATGAGTTCCACCGCGTCCTCCAGAGGAGCCCAGCGGCAGGCCGTGATCCCTTCCTCGCGTTGTGGCGACGTTTCGGAGCTCAGTGACTCGACCAGAAAGAAATGACAGTACTTGTGAATAAGACGGCCACGAAAGCGAAAATACCAGTCGATCGTTTCAATTTCGCCGCGCAGGGAGAGCGATGCCAGCCCGGTTTCCTCCTCAACCTCCCTCAGAGCCGCGCGATCCGGAGCTTCACCCTTCTCGAGATGCCCCTTGGGGAACCCCCAGTTGCGATAGCTGTCACGTATCAGGAGAAAAAGCGGCTGCCCCTCGGCGATTCGATAGACGACTCCTCCAGCTGAACGCTCCTCTCGTGCGCGAGTACGCGTCACGGGTCCTCGCGTTTGGAGAAAGGTTCCGGTACTTCGAACTCATCATCATCGTTGGCGTCCAGCTCCGGCCGGCCTTCGATAAATTGCTGAACCACAGGGTCCTGGGTGTTGCGGATCTCCTCAACGGTGCCGACCTGCCGGACTCTGCCGTCGTATAACATGGCTATTCGCGTACCAACGGTATAGGCGCTACGCATGTCGTGGGTTATCACTATGCTCGTTACGCCCAGCTTCTCGCGCATGCGAATCATGAGCTGGTCGATAACCGCGCTGGTGACCGGGTCAAGACCGGTTGTGGGTTCATCGTAAAGAAGGTACTTGGGTCGAAGTGCGATAGCGCGAGCGATTCCAACGCGCTTTCGCATTCCCCCCGACAGCTCCGGCGGAAAATGACCGGTCACTCCCGGCAAGTCCACGAGATCCAGCGCCTCCTCTACGCGGACTTCCATCTCGGCTTCGGTTAGCTCGCCCTGTCTCCTGAGACCCATGACGACGTTGTCGCCGATAGTGAGGGAATCGAATAGCGCGGCAAACTGGAATACGTACCCTATGCGAGCCCGCAGCTTGTAGAGCTCGCGCCGGGCAAGTTGCGGTACATTGAGACCATCAACAGATACCTGGCCGGAGTCGGGCTTGAGCAGTCCCACCACGTGCTTGATGGCGACCGACTTGCCGGTGCCCGAATAGCCGATGATTACCATCGTTTCGCCCTCGTGGACATCGAGAGAGAAACTGGTAAGCACCTGCTTCTCACCGAAGGCTTTGGCCACATCGACAAGACGTATCATAATGCTGGCCCTTTGGGTCCGATCGCACGTAGAGGAAAGCGCATCGCGGAATGTGCCGCGTTATGAAGGTCCAGGCAACGAGCGGCTGGAGTGCCGAGTGCGCAATGGACGATTGCATTCGACCGGTGCGAAACCACATTTTCCACTCGTTTGACCCCGGAAAAACGGAGCGAGACGAAGCACGTCGCCTCGTCTCGCTATCTGGCATCGTCGCACAACGAGTCCGGTGCTCGGTGCCTGTGTTGGTGCCCGCGGGTTATGCTGCGAAGCTTCCCAACGCGCGTCCCACATCTCCCTCTCGCAGACGCTTGAGGGCGCGGTCGCGCAGCTGGCGCACGCGCTCGCGCGTGACGGCCAGCATGGCACCGATCTCTTCGAGGGTGTGTTCCCTCCCACCGTCCAGTCCGAAATAAAGACGGAGCACTTTTGCATCTCGCGGAGGAAGAGTATCGAGCGCCTGCTCAATCTCATCGTTAAGGAAGCGGTTCATCGCTTCCTCTTCAGCATCCGGCATCGCCTCCGACACGAAGCGATCGATGAGCGCACGATCACCGTCCGGATCCATCGGCGCATCCAGTCGGACATCACCGGTATTAAGCGCCGCCAGGGACTGCACAACGTCAACCGACAGACCCGTGAGAAGCGAAAGCTCCTCCGGAACAGGCTCGCGCCTGAGCTGCTGCCGCAGAATTTCCGACGCCTTGATAATGCGCGACAGATCGGCCGGTCGGTTGAGCGGCACGCGCACGGTGCGCCCCTGCCTCGCGAGAGACGAGAGAATCGCCTGGCGAATCCACCAGACAGCGTAGGAGATGAACTTCACCCCTTGGTCGGGGTCAAACTTGCGCGCGGCGGTGAGAAGACCAACGTTCCCTTCGCCGATGAGGTCAATGAGTGGAAGCCCTCGATTCTGGTATTTTTTTGCGACGGAAATGACGAAGCGCAGATTACGCTTGACGAGCTCCTGCAGGGCGTCGGGGTCACCGGCGCGAATTTTACGAGCGACCTCGATCTCCTCATTCCCTTTGAGCAGCGGATAAGTGCTGACCTCATAGAGATATTGATCGAGGATGTCGCGCTCCGGCTCGTTCGGTGCGATCCCCACCGGGGCCGCACGGCGCCGGCGGCGCTTGACTTCAGTCATGGTATATGGACCTCACAAGAAGTGCGTTACGCAGGTGATTGGCGGCTGGCACCGCTGCCGGAAGTCTCAAAAAAATCGGCTTCCGGCCAGCCGGCGCAAAAATACATTCCAGACGGGAATTCGCCAGTCCCCGTTATTTGACACTTGGGCTACCCCTGAGTATTGTTCGCGGTTCCCGTGGGAAAAGACCTCTTTTGTTCCTGCGGGGAGGGGGGCGTAGCTCAGTTGGGAGAGCGCTTGAATGGCATTCAAGAGGTCAGGGGTTCGATTCCCCTCGCCTCCACTCCGGGATGCGGAATGTCGGCCCCGAGCGGGTGTGGTGTGGTAGCCCGGCTCCTGATGCCGGCTTTCAGGGCGGTCTGAGCGAGACGGCCGAATAGGCCGGCCGTCGCGGGAATAGCTCAGTTGGTAGAGCACAACCTTGCCAAGGTTGGGGTCGCGGGTTCGAGTCCCGTTTCCCGCTTTGGTGGACTTGTAAACCGGGATCGGTATTTTCGGTTGCAGTCCACTAGTGCTGGGCGATTAGCTGGTGCTGGGCGGTTAGCTCAGTTGGTTAGAGCGCCACGTTGACATCGTGGAGGTCACAAGTTCGAGTCTTGTACCGCCCATTGGCAACCATCTGACCCAGGTGCGGACGTGAGCGGGCGTTGCGGTCTTGACCGCGTTTCACGGCTCGGCTAGCTTGGACCGGCGGCGGCGGACGCGTTCTGGCGTGTCCGCCGTCGTTGCCATGAGCACTTCCTGGAGCGCCCGTAGCTCAATTGGATAGAGCATCTGACTACGGATCAGAAGGTTGGGAGTTCGAGTCTCTCCGGGCGCATGAGTCCACGGTGAAAAATTCTCCATATGTTTTCGGGGCGTAGCGTAGCCCGGTAGCGCGCCTGCTTCGGGAGCAGGAGGTCGCTGGTTCAAATCCAGTCGCCCCGACTGAGTTCAAGTTGAAGCCCCGCAAAGCCTTGTGG
>JBPCJT010000085.1:0-9802 GCA_051005015.1 Gemmatimonadaceae bacterium
CTTCGCCAGACTGCCATGGTGCGCCGTCACGACATCAGCTCCCACCCGTTCACTCAGATGGCGCGTGACACGCTCGGCGAGGCGCCGCGTATTAGTGAAGATGAGTGTGGTGCTATGTTCGCGAACCAGCGCGGCGAGCCTGTCGTAGACCTCCTGCCAGGTCTCTCCCGACATGACCGCCTCGAGCGGAGCGCCGGGAATCTCGATGGCGAGATCGAGCGCGCGCCGGTGTCCCTCATCGACGACAGCGCAGTTGGCTAGCCCGTTTGCGTCGACGTGACGTGTGCCCACGAGGAAACGCGCCACTTCGTCAATCGGCTTCTGCGTCGCGGAAAGTCCGATGCGCTGCAGCGGGTGCTGCGTCAAATGCTGCAACCGTTCGAGAGACAGCGCGAGATGTGCGCCGCGCCGGCTACCGATAACCGCGTGAATTTCGTCGACGATGACCGTGCGCACGGTTTGGAGCATCGCCCGGCTCCGCTCGGCTGTGAGCAGGAGGTACAGCGATTCCGGAGTGGTAACGACGATGTGTGGCGGTTTCCTTATCATGGTCGCGCGCTCAGCCGACGGCGTGTCGCCCGTGCGTACGGCTGCGGTGATTCGCACCGGAAGAAGGCCAGCCGCCTCAGCGATCGCAGCGATCTCGCGCCGCGGCTCCGCCAGGTTCAGATGGATGTCCGCGCTCAGCGCCTTGAGGGGGGAGACGTAGACGACACGCGTTTCGTCTGGCAGAGGGCTCGCCAGCCCTTCCTGCAAGAGATCATCGAGTGCGCTAAGAAACGCTGCCAGGGTTTTACCCGAGCCGGTTGGGGCAGCTATGAGTGTGTGTTTGCCTGAGCGGATGGCTTCCCAGCCGCGGCTTTGGGCCGCGGTGGGAGTGCCGAGCCGGTCAGAAAACCACTGCGCCGTAACCGGGTGAAAGCGGCTTAGAGGCATGCGTGAATATAGCTTGGCGGGCAGTGATTTCACGCCAAGCGGTGAGGAGTGGGGAGCGGGTCGCGGCGACAGCTCAGCAACCAACATTGCTGCTTTGGCGCGCGATTTCCAGCCTTGCTCCCTACTCCGCACCAACTACACTGCCTTGGCTACCAGCTCCACCTCGATCGAGACCTTCACCTCGTCGCTCACCACGACTCCGCCTGTCTCCAGCGCCTGATTCCAGGTCAGCCCAAAGTCTGTCCGGCTGATCTTCGTGCTGGCGCTGAATCCCGCGCGTTCGCCGCCCCACGGGTCCTTCCCGCGCCCCTCGCTCGTCGCCTTGAGCGTTACCTCGCGCGTAACGCCGTGGATGGTGAGATCACCGATTACACGGAAATCCCCATCCAGTGGCTCGCCCTCGACTCGACTGCTGCGGAAGGTAATTGTCGGATAGTGTTCGACATCGAAGAAGTCAGAGGAGCGCAGGTGAGCGTCGCGTTGCTCGTTCCTGGTATCGATGCTCGCGGTCTGGATGGTGACATTCACGCCCGCCAGCGAGTCCATCCGTTTCGCCCAGTGTGGCTGAGCCCTGCACATCGTTAAGCGGCCCTTGACGGTCGCGATCATGAGGTGCCGGACAGCGAACTCGATGTGTGAATGCGCGGGGTCGATCTGCCACGTGGTCGCGGCGGGTATAAGAGCTGAAGTCGAGCTCATTTTGTTCTCTCCTAAAGGACTGTGTGCGTTCACTACTCTCGCCGACAAATCCATCGGCGTGCGCCGCCGAGAGCGGTCTGTCAAGCCATCAGATTAATAATCCTTTCCACTACTATCGTTGCAACGATAATATGGGCTGTTTGATTTCGCTGCCCATGCTTAATCGAGATTGCTTATCTGCTCGAGAATAGAAATCAGAGCGCGGAGCTGCTCCTCGTCGACGCGACCAAGTTGTTTTGCCGTCAGCTGGGCTGCAGGTTCGTCCAGCCTGGAAAGCAAGCTCAGTCCCGCTTCCGAAATTCTCACCGTTACTACCCTCCTATCCTCACTTTCACGGCACCGGGTGACCAATCCTTGCGCCTCCAGTCCGTCGAGAAGCCGCGTAATGTCCGGGTCGCGCGCCACCATCCGCTCGGCAACTCCGCGACAGGCGAGCCCATTCTTGCGCGCCCCGCGGAGAATGCGAAGAACGTTGTACTTGGCTGGCGTGATTCCGGCCGGCTTGAGCAGCTCTGCGAACTCCTGGTTGAGCTCGCTAGCGGCCCGCTGGATAAGGAGAAACGCTTCGTCCTGTATGGTTTTGAACGGGCGTGTCTGCTTGATCGCGTGGGCCAGCCGGGACGTCATGTGAACCCCCAATTGTTGAGACTGTCTGTCAGTAGGATAGTCGTTGCAACAAGGATCGTCAAGGGTTGACGCGGAAAGCGCCGAAGGACGCGAACACTACCGTGCAGTTGTCCATTCGCAGTTAGCGTCCCGACGCTCTTTATACTTTACCGCATTTATGGACCCGACCACTACGGCCAGGCGAAGATTCCGGCCGGAGGCGTAACACTGCGGATTTCGGCGATGCTTCCGGGCTCTCGCCAGAAGTTGCGCACGGGCGCCGATACCGTGAACCGCAGGTCGTATTGCGCCGCGTACCGGTCGCGCATGAGCGGCATAGCGAAGTCCAGGCGCAGCAGGCGCCTCGACTGGCGCGGAACAGCGGCCAGAATGCCGGCTCCCGCGCTGGCCCGCACTCCACTCGTCACGCCGAAAGGCACATCGCCCGCCCACATCTTCCCTGCGTCGGCGAAGCCGGCTACTCCCACCCCTAACAACCGCGTGACACTCCCAAGCACCCACCGGTGCTCGGTACGAACGACAGCCCGTCGGGCTCCGGCCACGCGCGAGTCGCGGTAGCCGCGCACACCACCCTGACGTCCGAGGGGGAGTTGGTATGGAATGCGCTCTCGCCAACCTCCCGCGTATTCCGCACTGGTGATGAGCGTGCGCCTGGGTGCCGGCTTCCAGTACCACGCGAGGCGGCCACTGGCCAGAGCATCTATCCTTCCGGCGCTCACCTCACCTTCCTGGCCCTCCCACTGCCATCGAAGCGCGACGAACGAGTTCTGGGAGCCCGCGCCAGCGTAGACGTCAGCTCCGATAAAGCTACCGGCATCGCCAGAGCCAAGCCCAGCCGCGAGCGCGACCTGGACGCCAACCGCGACGTCCTGGGCGCCGCTGAGCGCGTCAAAGCTATGAACTTCCTTGAACGAGAGCAGACGCGCGCCGAGCACGCCTGCAACCCGGGTGCTTCGCAGAGGTCGGAAGCGAGCGCCGAGCACCGTGTCCGGGTCGGCTACGAAACCCGTGTCTGTGATGATTACGGAGTTTGTCGCCGGTTCTATCCGCTCGTAGGTGATGAATGGCCCTGCGAAGAACCCGTCACCGCGCCGGCCTACGCGAATTACGCCGCCGAGATCGAATCGCGTGCGGCCAACCGCTAGCGCAAGCGCCGGATCGTTATAGCGCACAAAGGACGTGTACCGATCGGCGTCGCGATAGCCGACATGCCATGCCACCAACTGATGCGAAGTCAGAAACGGGCGCTCGAGCGCGACGGAGTAGTCGCTGCTCAGCGGAGCACGATCGAGGCGAACGGAGAACCGGTCCGGATTGCCGAAGACGTGATAGTTCACGTACCGCGCGGAAACTCCTTCGCGGTAAGCGAAGCCCCGACGCCACTCGAGGGAGCCGTATACGCCCTCTCCCCGGAAGTTCGCGTTACCGTATTTCAGTCCAGCCAGCTCTCCGTCGTCCAGCCGCGCACCGACGACAAGAGGGATCTCGTCAACTGTCTCGACTTCGACTCGCGCACCGGCCGCGCTATCGGTCTTGGTGCGGACCTTGGCAGTGGCCAGATAGGGCTGGGCACGCAGTAGACGTTCGGATTCGGAGCGCAGGAAGTCCGTGCAAGGCTTACCTTGCTCCAGCAGGAGAAATGGTCGTATCGCGGATGGCTTTGTAGTCCTGTGCTGGAGCACGGCCCTCAAGATCGGTCGGGCCCAACGCGGGGCTGACTCGCCGATTAGTGTGGGAGGCTCGCGTTCTACCCTGATCGTGGAGACGATCTGACCGTCGCAGTTGCTGCGCGGCGGCTCGAGTTCCTGCGCCAGTAATGGCGGGCCCGCGAGAGAGAGGGCTGAGAAGAGGGTGGAAAGCCGGCGGGCGAGATTGGGATATTCCTGGTGCATGGTTCCTGGTGCGTGAATCCCCCTGGACGTGCGCATTAATGAGCTCTGCTGGTGTCGGCCTGGAGGGGGTCGGGTGGGACTATCTTGAAGGTAAAGCTCTGCTGGACGAGCTGACGCACCTTGCGCGAGTGGAAAATCGCCGGCCTGAAACGCATGAGCGGCAACGCTCCGCGAACCGCCTCGGCGAACTCAGGCCGTGTGGCACTCAGCATCTTGAAGGAGTTTGACTCGGCGAGACCGATGGTGTCAACGACGAATTGCACCTGCGCGCTTCCCTCTACACGTTGAGCCAGGAGATCCGGCGGGTAAATGGGGGCGGCACTATCAGCGGAGCGCGCCACCACCGAGTCCACCTCAACCTCCGAGTAGGCCGAGTCGGCATCTGGAAGATCCATGGCTGGTGCTTCCTCGCCCGTGGCAGTCGGATCATCGTTGCCACGGCCCTTCAAGATTGTCCTGGAGTCGGCCAGGGTATCAAGTTTTTCCAGCTCCAACCCTCCCGATTTCGTCCCGATCTCGGGGTCCAGCCAGCGAATTTTTTCCTCCTTGGGTGGAGGGCGCGTCGCGCGCTCTTCAGGGAATAAGTAGTAGGCGGAAGACGACTCACCAGTCGCCAACGGGACCGGCTCATGTGGCGCAACCGCAATCACAGCCGCGAGGGCTAGCGCGTGCGCGGCGATGCTGGCGAATGACCATCCATCAAACTCCAAGCCGATTCGGTTTGATTCGTGCAAGTGTGTCAACATGCCAGGGCACCTGAACTCGCTGACCGAAGCGGGGGGAAACAGGACTAAGTGGTAGGTTGCGTAAATACGGCAATTTATCGGGAGCGGCGAAACGCCTCCTCTAGCGCAGCGGCGAATGATCGCCGCCGGTCGGAGAAAAAGATGCCTTCTTTGACAAGGATGGCCAGGATTAACAGGATGGGCTCGTAGGTTAATCAGCGGACTTTTCCCATCCTGTCATCCTGTCTCATTTTTTTCTGTGAATACACCTTGGGCTTCAGTGCTGCGCCACCCGAATGCTGCCGCATTTACGCAATCGACCACCAAGCGAGCGATCATCTCCCGAAATGCTGCTTGCCGTACCGAACCGAAGACTTGCGACCGCGCAATTTGTGAGATATACCGCGACTACGTTGCCATGACGACTCGATCCGGACGAGTCGATCCGATTGTTCGTGTCGAACCTTATCATGGATACGCCGTTGCGGCATTTCTCCCGGCATCAATGACGAAGGGCCACGTCGAATGCAATCAGCATTTCGGATTCGGTCCACTGACCGCGGTTATCTGATCATGCAAGAGAATCAAACGTATCCATAATGGGACCTCCGTACCCAGCCGCGCGCGCTGTGGCGGCGCGAGTAGAGGATCACTTTGCGCAGCACATCGAGGCTGCCAGGCAACATGGCGAGACTGACCTGGCGCCCCAGCCTGACGCTGAAGCGATTGAGGCAATTCTCAACGTCGCGTTCTGGGCGAGCCTTCGTCGCGAGGAAGGCTATGCGCCAAAAATATCGCTCGCGTTTCTTCCTCCCGAGCGGTCCCTGAGGCCGCTCCGCTTCGAACGGCAGATCCCTCTCGCCGCTGGCGCCCTGGCGAGGCTGGCACCGGCGGTGGAGCGTCCTGGCATCCACCTCGGCGTGTGGCGCAACGGCGACGACATGCGGGTATGGGGGGCCACCCGCACCATCCCGGCGCTGTGCTTCGTGCTCGAGGTCGTCGGACCGGGACTTCTGGTAGTCAAGCACCGCGGTAGCCAGGATGCCGGCAAATTCGTAAACGTCGCGGTTCTGGAAGGTGATCAGATAAGGGTGGTGGATGAGCACGGTACCAGCCTGCCCCACTGCCCCGCCGTGCTCGAGTCGCTGCTCGGTTTCTGCTCCCCCGATTCGGGGGGCGATTCGGTGAATGTGCTCATTCAGGTAGCCGTTTCCATGCGGGCGCACGGGCGCGGCGGAGCCTTGCTGGTGGTGCCAGCCAACAGCAACACGTGGCGGGAGTCCATTGTCCAGCCCATTGCCTACTCGCTTATAGCAACGCCTTCCGAGATCGCATCCCTGATGCGGCGTGACCAGGAGGAGCGAAACCGGCCGGAGTGGGCCGAGGCATTGCGTCGCGCTGTGGACGCAGTGTCGGGGCTGACCGCCGTCGACGGCGCCACGGTGATCAGCGACAAATACGAGCTGCTCGCGTTCGGCGCCAAGCTCAAGCGTCGCGATGGAGGCGCACAGGTCGAGCACGTAGTCGTGACTGAGCCGGTCGAAGACTCCGTCCGCCTGGTGGCCGATCCCACGGAGCTCGGCGGCACGCGACATCTTTCAGCGGCGCAGTTTGTACAGGATCAGCGGAACTGCGTCGCCCTCGTCGCATCACAGGATAACCGCTTCACCATTTTCGCCTGGTCGCCGGGTGAAGCAATCGTTCGCGCCCATCGTATAGAGACGCTGCTGATGTAAGTGGAACGTTGCTTGGTTGTCTGTTCCACAAGTAGAGTAGCATTCCGAGCGGCGCGCATCCGTGTGCGCTGCGTTGAGCCGAGACCATGCGCCGATCACGCTGCGTTACCGTACTTGTTGACCGCTCACCTGGTCATGAACGACAGGGACTTCCCGGCCGGCAATGGGTCAGTTTGGTAGAAGAGAAATTATTTCTTCGATGTTCCAGACGTGATCGGCCAGGCCAGCCGCCATCGCGGGAGTGGTGCGCATGCCTTTCCTCTCCCGCGTCAGCATCATGTGAGGACGGCAATAGTTGTAATGCATGAAGTGCACGGCGACCGCGTGCCGGTGGTTCTCCATCTTCTTGAAAAAAGCGTTGGTTAGCTGCGTGAAGCGGCGCGTCTGCATCCGCATACTAAAGTTCTGGCGCTCGATGTAGGTCAATGAAACATGGAAGTCGTCGGGCTTGCTCATGATCGGCTTATCAATCGCGCCGATGCTCACGTCAGGTCTGTACCGCTTCGCTGGATCCGGCACCGAGGGGTAGATCTTTTCGAGAATCGCGTAATCCACACCATTCCAGCCGAAGGCATTTTCTACCGCTGTCAGATAGGCGCGGTATCCGTCTGTCGTCAGTTGCACCCGGCTGGCAAGGCGTCCTGCAAGATCGTTGATAAAGCTCTGCGCATCGTGCCTGGTGTGGTTCCCTACTTGAAAGGCAGCAACGAGCTTGCTGTCTGCGCAGACCGCCGCCCAAGTCCACGCGTCCCCCGGTTCGACCTTTCCGCGAAGCGGCGGGCCAAGCTGCTTTTCCTTGATGCCGGCGAAGCTCCAAATCTCGTCACACTGGATGCGCTTGCAGGGAAGGCTTACAGTGTGTGCCTGCTGATACGCGAGGCAGGCCGCGCCCACTTCCTCAAGGAGCTTGGCGACGGTGTTCTTAACCGCTCCCGTCGCGCGGGCGGTGGCGCGGATAGAGTTGCCTTCAACGAGCGCCCGAACGACAGCGGCACGCCGGTCAGCCGAAAGCCTATTCATACCAACTAATTACGATAGGCAAGATCTGCGTGTCAAGCATATTGATCAGTTTGCCAAATTGTACTATTTCGACTAGTCTCGGCCCATGGCTAAATCCAGTAAGGATTTCCGAAGCCCCGGCCAATTTATCCGGGCACAGCTTGAAGAACGAGGATGGACTCAGCGGTTTCTCGCTCTCGTGTTGGGAATTGAGGAGTCAGTGGTAAACAAACTGGTGCTTGATAACCGGGCCGTCAGCGCTGAGATGGCAATCCGATTGTCAGAGGTTTTTCGGGTTGATGCCGAGACCGTCCTGAGTCTACAGAAATCCTATGATCTCGCCAAGGCACGTATTACCACACAGCCAGACCCCAGCCGAGCAACCCGCGCACAATTGCTCGGGATGTTACCGGTGCGAGAAATGATTAGGCGAGGCTGGCTTGACGTTCCTAATGCCAAAGACCTTCCCGCGGTTGAGAAGGCGCTTGCCAATTTTTTTGGCGCGAATTCATTCGAAGAAATCGAAATCCTTACTCACGCAGCGAAGAAGACGAACGTAACTGCTGATGTTACCCCGATTCAATTCGCGTGGCTGCATCGCGTTCGTGGAATCGCGACGCAGGTGATCGTCCGGCGCTACTCTCAAGCTGCCGTAAGGAGTGCTGTCAACAAGCTTAACTCGCTTCGGTTGTCTGTTGAAAAAACGAGGCGCGTCCCCCGAATTCTCGCCGGGTGCGGGATTCGTTTTGTGGTGGTGGAATCGTTGCCCGGGGCGAAAATCGACGGAGTTTGCTTCTGGCTCAATGACATGGCCCCGGTTATCGGCATGACGTTGCGGCATGATCGGATTGATAACTTCTGGTTCGTGCTGCGCCACGAGATAGAACACGTTCTGCGCGGGCATGGGCATAGTCGCGTCATGATAGATGCCGAATTGGAAGGCGACAGGGCGGGGATCGGCGAGGCATTACCCGAAGCCGAGCGCATCGCGAATGAGGCGGCTGCGGATTTCTGTGTTCCCAGGGTCGAGATGGATCGCTTTTACTCTCGCAAGTCCCCGTTTTTTGCCGAGCGGGACATCCTGGAGTTCGCGACTACGCTCAATGTTCACCCCGGCCTCGTTGCTGGTCAGCTGCAGCACCGAACCGGACGGTATGACCGTTTTCGCGAACATCTAGCGGAGATCCGATCGATTATTGCTCCAAGCGCGGCCGTTGACGGTTGGGGCGATGTCTTTCCGGTCAACGGCTAAACGCACGAGGCGAGCAAATGCCATATACCCGCGAGAAACATTTGCTGGAGATGTACAAGAAAGAAACCGGCGTGACGGACATAGTCATGCACGATGTCGCGGTGTGGGCGCAGCAACGGGGCTGGAAAATGCCTGATCCTGAAACGCCGGTCGAACTTCTCGCGAGGAGGCTTGCAAAGGTAGCGAGAGAGGAGACGAGGAAGGACGCCAAGTCCGGTATGCCCTACCACGTCAATCACGCCTACAAAGCGCCTCGCGACGGGGAGACGATTACCTACTGGGTCGACATCGACGAGAACGCTCCCCGACCCAAATCGCGCAAGTCGCTACAGGATTCGCCGCGAGCAGATGGAGCGAATGGCAGGTGACGCTGCGTTGTTGGCTTAGGACGCCTGTGCTAGCTGTGTGATTTCTTCCACCGGGCTGCAGCAGCGAGCGAGGCGATTTCGCTCCGCCGCTGGGTCGAAAGCTTGCCGGCACGGACAATTCCGCCTTTCCTGCCGCTCCTCCGTTTTGCCGCAGCGATGTCGCGCAGACGTGCCTCGTCCGGTTCGGCGTCCCTATCGAGCGCCTGCGCGACGACACGAGCAGCCACTTCGTTCATGTCTGGACGTTTGCCTTTAGCCATATCCATAATCTAATGTCGGCCCACCTAGCTCACTAATCCGAGCTGACCACTACCATCCAGGTTGAACACCTTGCCTGCCTCGAGTACGCATCCTATCTTGCGCCCACAGCCAGTACTGTCCCGACAGGGGAATCCTCGAATCGTGCAATGATAAACTCTTACATGCTCACCTCTCGTATCCGCCGTAACGCCCCATGGGCGTTCATGCGCATTGGCGCATTGCGCGTCGGAGCGCGGACGACAGGCGGCGATACCACCGGAGGACGAGCACCCTAGAAGTCCAGGATTCGATGTCGTGATCCGGCCTT
>JBPCJT010000086.1:0-16899 GCA_051005015.1 Gemmatimonadaceae bacterium
GATCGGGAGTGACGCGAGGATAGCGACGGGCAGAGATTTCATGCTGGAAAGTAACACCGGCTCGCGGTGCACAGCAGGGAGTGGGTTGGGAGAGAGTAGCAGTGACACTATCGTCTATCCAGGTCGCAATTCTTGCCGTATCGGTGACGGCGCTCCATTCTTTCGGTTTTCCACTCCCGTCAACCACCCTCACTCCCCGCTGTGACATGCGAATCACCGTCCTGATGGGAGGAACATCCGTGGAGCGCGAGGTCTCTCTGGCTTCGGGTCTTCGAATCGCTGAGGCCCTTCGGTCCAAGGGACACGAAGTTGTGGCATTCGATCCCGCGGCGGGCGTTATCAAGCCCGAGGACGAAAGGCGGATGCGCGCGGCGGGCGTCGTGCACGTGGCGCCACCATCCCTGGAATCGCTTAAGTCCATCTCCCGCTCTTCGCTTCTTCCCAACCTTGGAACGCAGGCCGAGATTCGTGATGCCGATGTTCTCTTTCTGGCTCTCCATGGCGGAGCTGGCGAGGATGGAAGACTACAGGCCATGCTCGATATGACCGGGGCTACGTACACTGGAAGCGGACACCTCGGTAGCGCACTCGCAATGGCCACGGATGTCTCGAAGACGCTTTTTCGCGCTGCCGGCGTTCCCACCGCGGATTGGATAATGGCGCCGGCCGGCGTCAGGCAGGTCGAAGCGGTGCTGGGCTTTCCTGTCGTCGTCAAGCCGTCGAAGCAGGGTTCTACTGTCGGACTCGCTGTCGTGCGTGACGCTGCTCGCCTGGATGAAGCTGTAGCAGAGGCGTTCAGATATGACGATGAGGTGATGATCGAGAGTTTTATCGGGGGCCGGGAAATCACGGTGAGCGTGCTTGGCAACATCGCGCTACCGGTTGGGGAGATCATTCCAAAGCACGAGATCTATGACTATGAGTGCAAATACACCAAGGGTATGGCGGAAGAGGTTTTCCCGGCAGACCTGAGCGCCGAGGAGACGCTGGAGGTGCAGGCGCACTCGCTGGCCGCTTTTCGGGCGCTCAAGCTAAGTGGCTATGCTCGCATAGATTTCCGGCTGGCAGCGGACGGCGTCTTCTATTGCCTGGAAGCGAACACTCTGCCTGGAATGACCGATCTGAGCCTGCTTCCGCAGGCGGCCATGGCCGTTGGGATAGGATTTGCAGATTTGTGTGAAAAGATAGTACATCTGACAGGACGAAAGGGGAGTGTTGGTTAGAGGTGGCACGTGCAACCACATTTCCCGGTCCGGTATTTACAGGCTTGTTTTCGCCCATCTGCACTCCTTGCGCCCAAGCTATTTTCAGGGCACAACTCTTGATCAATTAGTACTCTCCCCGCGACTCCCCGGAACCGACGCGGGCGAAGACTGTAACAGGAAGTAACTCCCACGTTCAGCAGG
The DNA here is from genome assembly GCA_051005015.1 of Gemmatimonadaceae bacterium. GTDB lineage: Bacteria > Gemmatimonadota > Gemmatimonadetes > Gemmatimonadales > Gemmatimonadaceae > JACMME01. The sequence goes on from JBPCJT010000086.1 coordinate 1,407, forward strand.
CCGCATGTCGTTCCAGAGCACCGACGAGCAAGACAGGTTCCGGCTTCCCCCAGCCGTGCAGGCGTTGATCGCGATCAACGTCGTCATCTACTTCGTGCAGCTGACGGTGGTAGGTGATGCGATGCGAGGAGCGCTCGCGTTCGAGCTGTCGCAGCTCACCCGCGAGCCGTGGACCGCGGTAACCTACATGTTCGTGCATGCCGGATTCTGGCACCTCGCGGTCAACATGTATGGCCTGTGGCTCTTTGGGCAGCGAGTGGAGCGGGCTTGGACATCGCGGGGGTTCGCCGGCTACTTTCTGCTGTGCGGGATCGGTGGGTGGTTGGTGCACCTGATGTTCGTGCGCAACGGTTTTCTGTTGGGCGCGTCAGCCGGTGTCTTTGGCGTTATGCTGGCGTATGCCATGCGATGGCCAGACGACGAGATCCTCCTGTTCTTCGTAATCCCGCTCAAGATGAAGTGGGCTGTGGTACTCTTTGCCGCGATCGATCTGGCTTTTGGACTGAGCGGTGGCGCCGGAACCGGCGTCGGACACTTCGCGCATCTTGGCGGGTTTGCCACCGGCTGGCTTTACCTTCGCTGGACCGTCACCAGCCCAAGCCTCGAACGGCTCCGCCAGCGAATGTCTCAGGTTCCAGACATTCCCGACGAGACGCCGCGCGCTATCCCGCGTTCCCACCCACGGCCACGCGAGCGCGGAGGGGAAATCGATGAAGTTGTGGCGAGGAGCAACGCCATCACGGCAAAGCGAGTGACAGGTTCCACCCTCACCAAACGGGTGAGCAAGTCCAAGGTCGAAGCACTGAACGGCGTTCTCGACAAGATCTCAAAGCAGGGGCTCGGCGCCCTGACGGCAGAAGAAAAAAAGTTGCTGGAGGAGATGTCGCGGTGGTTGAGGGATAGCTAGCGGACTTGGGTGCAACACCTGCATGCGATTGCCGTCAGTGCGGGATTTGGTACTTGCGTAGCGCGACACGCGTGGTAAAAAAGAGCCCCCCAGGTAATCCTGGGGGGCAATACCGCCACGCCGTTCTCGCGGCGGCAATAGCCAGCGCAAAGAGCGACTGGCTGCATTGATTGTAACCGGAACTTGAGTGAAGCGCCACCCTTGCCGCACCTCCCGACTGGCGCCATCAGGATACCTCTCCCATTCCAATCGACGGCAGCGCCCGTTCCCAAATCCTCCTGGCTCCATCCTCCCTGAGCCGCCCAACGTGTATGACAGTGCTGGCTTGTCTGGCTTCTTTCGCTCCTCTCCTCACCGGCCCACCCTGGATTCTGGCGGACGGATCTCCAATTTTCCAATATGCATTTAATTGACGCGCAATCCCAGGCCGGGGTTTCCGATGGCGCCGCCGCGCCTCCCGGTGAACGCCATTCCGCCCATGATCTCCCCGCCGAGACATTTCGCAAGCTTGGTCACGAGCTCGTGGACCAGCTGGCTGACTTTCTCGCGACACTGCGAGACAAACCCGTCGCTCCACGGGACACACCGCGCGAGCTTCGAATGCTTCTTGATGGGGATTTGGCGTTGCCGGCGGAGGGCGCCGATCCGGCCGCAGTCCTGGCGGAAGCAACGCATCTCGTGTTGTCGCACTCTACTTTCAACGGCCACCCGCGCTTTTTCGGCTACATCACGTCATCCGCCGCGCCGCTGGGGGCACTCGGGGACCTGCTCGCTTCGGCGATAAACCCAAACGTCGGTGCGTGGGCGCTTTCACCGATCGCTACGGAAATCGAACGGCAAACCATTCGCTGGATCGCGGAGCTTCTGGGATTCCCCAACGAATGTGGCGGTCTGCTGGTAAGCGGTGGAAACATGGCCAACGCCGTCTGCGCGTTCGCAGCGCTTCGTGTTCAGGCGCCATGGGACAAGCGTGCACTGGGCTTGACCGGCGAGGGCTCGGCGCCGCTAGCGCTGTACGGCTCGAGCGAGACACACACGTGGCTCGACAAGTTCGCGGATCTCAGCGGACTCGGGACGGGCTCCATTCGACGAGTGGCAACCGATGCCAGCGGACGCATTCAGCCGTCGGCACTGCGCACTGCCATCGAAGCCGACCGGCGGGCTGGCGTCCGTCCGTGCATGGTCGTCGGGACAGCTGGAACGGTGAGCACCGGCGCAGTCGATCCGTTGGGTGATATCCAGTCAGTGTGTAAAGACTTCGGCGTGTGGTTTCACGTTGACGGAGCTTACGGTGCACCGGCGGCCGGGCTCCCCGATGCGCCCGAGGAGCTGCGAGCCCTGGCTGGAGCGGACTCGCTCGCGGTCGATCCCCACAAGTGGCTGTACGCGCCGATAGAAGCTGGATGCGTGCTGGTCCGTGACCCCGCGAATCTTCAGGGCGCCTTCAGCCATCACCCGCCTTACTACCGGTTCGAGGGCGACGCCGGAGATCCTCCTCTCAACTACTATGAGTGGGGTCCGCAGAACTCCCGGGGGTTTCGCGCGCTCAAAGTCTGGCTCGGCCTTCGCCATGCGGGACGAACGGGAGTTCAAAGGATGATCGCCGACGACATAGCTTTGGCGCGAAGTCTTCACGCACACGTGGCGTCTCACCCCGAGCTCGAACCACTGACGTCAAACCTCAGCATCACCACTTTTCGCTACGTGCCGAGCGATCTGCGCGCTGATCTGCAATCTCCCGAAGTAGGCGAGTATATCGATGTGCTCAACGAGAAGCTGCTGGCCCAGCTTCAAAGCGGTGGCGAGATCTATCTGTCGAACGCGATTGTCGGAGGAAGATTTGCGCTACGCGCCTGCATCGTCAACTTCAGGACGACAGAACGGGACGTGCAGGCAGTGCCGTCCATCGTCGTCCGTGCGGGAATGGCGGTCGACGCACAGATCCGGCCAGCGGGAATCCCGGCTTCCTCCCGCGCTTCGCGTCCGGCATGAGTTGTGTTCACGCTTCAGACCCTTCCGGAATATTTGCCATGGATGATATTCATCCAGGCGATGGAGGATCGTCCCGGCCTTCCCACGTGCGATGACGGACGTCACGAGAGGAGCGGAAGGACGACGGCAGGTGATTCTTTCCTATCCGAGTCACAAAGCGCTTAGGTTACAGCGCGCTGAGCTTTGACATCTCTCGACGCTCCAATGCGATCCGTTACGACCCTTCTATCCGGTGCTATTGACTACGCGGGCCTATTTCCTCCAGCTAGCCTCACAATGGCTCCGGCTGTACGGAATTTCGCCGAGTATCGTCTGGGAGGCGATTCCTGGGCACTCGGTAGATTTGTTCTCCCGGCACTCCGCCTGACCGAGTTCGAACGCGCGACTGCCGCTTTGGCCCCGGCCGACGCGTATGCCGAGCCGTGGAAACTGAGCGCGCTGGCCAGCGAAGATATCGGCTCCGACCTGGCCCGCATTCGCGCGTTCAACGCCCGTCACAAAGGTCCCTCGCTGGACGATTCGGTAATCGACTCTGTAGAGATCAAGAGTCATTCGCCAGCTGGGATCGGCAGAACCGCGGAGTTGACTTCTGGGGACTTCACGCTGTTCTACGAAATACCGATTACGAGCGATCCCCGCCCCCTCATTGCCGCGATTGGGAAAGCAAACGCGTGCGCAAAGGTGCGCACCGGCGGCATCATTCCCGACCTCATTCCGAAAGCGGCCGATCTCCTCCGGTTCCTCTCCACTTGCGCCGAGCTTGGCGTGCCCTTCAAGGCGACGGCGGGACTTCATCACGCCATCCGCGGACCTTACCCGCTCACCTACGAACCAGGCAGCAGCTCGGCGACAATGTTCGGCTTCCTGAATGTTTTTATGTGCGCCGCCTTCCTGAGCTCAGGGATGAAGGGCGAAGACGCAGCACTGCTGCTCGAGGAATCGGATGCGAGGTCCATCCACTTTGATGATGGCGGTATTACGTGGCGTGATCACAGCCTCGACGCGGCACAGCTATCCGATGCACGCAACTTCGCCATCTCGTTCGGCTCCTGCTCCTTCCGCGAGCCCATGGACGAGCTTCAAGGAATTTACCGCACCCCTCGAGGCAATTGAACGAAACTCATGACCCCCGCCTGGAATGCTGGGTCCGCTCCGCGCACGACGTGGCGACCGACTTCCCCATCCAGAATCTTCCATTCGGCATCTTTCGACGCTCCGAGAGTGACGACGAGCCGCGAGCCGGCGTAGCAATAGGCGATCAAATTCTCGATGTCACTACGTGGCTCAGTGAGGGACTTTTCGAGGGTGCTGCAGCTGAGGCAGCCGCGCGCTGCGCCCTTCCAACCCTCAATGCCCTCATGGCGCTGGGGAACGAAGCAGTGTCCGCGCTTCGGCGCGGTATGGTTGCCCTCCTGAGGTCCGACGGGATTGGTTACGAGAACTTCAAGCGCCTTGGTGACGCTTGTCTGACGCCCATGAGCGGTGCCCAGCTTTACGTGCCAGTCCAGATCGGCGACTATTCGGATTTCTACGCATCCCTGTATCACGCAAACAACGTCGGGAGCATGTTTCGCCCGGACAATCCTCTGCTGCCGAATTACAAATACGTCCCCATCGGATATCACGGTCGCGCCTCGTCGATTGTTTTGAGCGGCAGCGAGATTGTGCGTCCCCGGGGACAGCACAGGGATGCGAAGAGCGAAACACCGGCATTTGGTTCCAGCCGAATGCTCGATTACGAGTCGGAGCTTGGCTTCTATGTTGGACGCGGCAACGCTCTCGGTGCTCCCATCTCCATAGAACGTGCCTCGGAGCATATTTTTGGATTCTGTCTGCTCAATGACTGGTCGGCCCGGGACATCCAGGCTTGGGAATATCAGCCTCTTGGCCCCTTTCTGGCCAAGAGTTTCGCGACATCCGTATCTCCCTGGGTGATCACCACGGAGGCTATTGACCCTTTCCGTGCTCCCGCCTTCGTTCGAGCCAGTGGCGACCCCGCTCCGCTGGAGTACCTGAATGCTCCCGCGGATCGAGAAAAAGGTGGTATTCAACTGTCACTTGAGGTATGGCTGCGGTCAGCCAGAATGCGGGAGCAGAAACTTCCGGAATTCAGGCTCAGCGAGGCGGACTTCGGGAGCATGTACTGGACTCCTGCCCAGTTGGTGGCTCACCACGCCAGTAACGGATGCAATCTCCGCCCGGGTGATCTTCTGGGGAGCGGAACGGTTTCAGGTGAGAATAAGACCGAACGCGGTTGTTTGCTCGAGCTTACGTGGAGAGGAGCGGAACCGCTAATGCTCCCGACAGGGGAGCAGCGCCGCTTTCTGGAAGACGGCGACGAGGTGATCATGCGCGGCTACTGCGAACGCGAGGGGTACGTCAGGATCGGATTTGGGGATTGCCGAGGGGTTGTACTACCGGCCGGTGGGTAGGGGCAAGCCATACTTATCTGGCCACAACGCCCCCAGTCGCGAGGTCCAGCGTGAAGCCGGTGCTCCCGACATCCATGTTGACCAACCGCGTGCCGTTGAAAGTAATTACGACGCTCTTGTTCGTCGTCGTGGTGACGCCGAGCTCGGTCACATTAAGCTGACTTTTTGTGGTCAGGGTTCCTGATCGCGGCCAGACATTCAAGGCAAGGGGAATTCCGTACACGACATTAGGGGCGATAGTTGTGTCGCTCAGGACGTAGGTCTTTCCCGGGCTGCCTGTGATGGTTCCAGATGCCTGATCGGTTCCAGAGCCACCGAAGGTGCGCTGCGACTCGGTACCCGACAGTCCGTTAACGGTCAACGTCCGAACGCGATCGATGTCCGCCGCACCTGTAGGATTCACAAGGTTGCCGAACGCCTTGTACCACACCTGCGCGGACGCTGTCGTTATGTCGTTGTATGTCATCTGTGAGGCGCCCAGTGCGTCGTACAGAGCGTACTCGGCACTGATCGTCATGCTGTCCATCGCCACGGCCGGGCACACGAATCGAAGGCTCATGATGTTGTACGTGCAATCCACCCCGCCATAGGTGATATCGAGCGACACCAGCGCTCTCCGCGCACCCGGTGCGCTCGTGCGGTCCAACTGCAGCGAGATAGCCTGCAGGAGCAGCACATCATTTGCCGTGCTCTGTCCGTGCGCCGAAGCGATAACGGTCGTCTCCAGAGAGGGTGTCGCCCGCCTGAGAGGAGCCGTGATCCCCTTGTCTCCCGTACACGCTACGGCGGACAGCACAACCGCGAGCGCCACAACTAGTCCACGGAAATGAATCACGCTACCTGCTCCTCGCGAGGGGTTCGACTACTATGGGTGCTGCACTCGGAATGACTTCGTTAGGGTCATTCCAAGCGCCCTGTAAAGACCAATGGCGAGACCAGAAGATACATACGTTCCCAATCGCACTGCGGAGGCTTCCGACCTGGCAATTCCAGTTAGATTCAGGTTGTGCCGGTTAGGTCACGCTGTTTGATGTACGCAACGAATCTCACGTGCATTTCAGAAGAGCCGAATGAGTGACATTAGTGGCCTCCACCACGTCACAGCCATCGCCGGTGACGCCCAGGAGAATCTGGACTTCTACACGGGGATTCTGGGGATGCGGCTCGTCAAGAAAAGCGTGAATCAGGACATGCCCGGCACGTACCATCTTTTCTACGCTGACGGTGAGGCACATCCGGGGTCTGACATAACCTTCTTCCCATGGCCTGATCTCGAACCCGCCCACCGGGGACATGGTCTGGCCGCTGAAGTCTCTCTTGCGGTTCAAACGGGAAGCCTGGCCTACTGGGCGGAGCGACTCAAGCACTACGGAGCATCGGTCAAGGCTCCAGAGATGCGTCACGGCGAATACGTGCTCCCGCTCGTTGACCCACACGGCTTGCAGCTGGCGCTGGTGGAGACCGCCGACGCTCGTGACTTCACACCGTGGAGCGGGAGCGCAGTGTCCGAATCGAAGCAGATAAGGGGACTGCACGCTGTGCGGCTCCTGGAGCGTGACATTACCGCGACGGCAGCTTTTCTAACCAACGTTCTGGGCTTTTCATCCGTCGGGTCAGAAGAAGGGTGGCACCGCTATGGTATCGCGGGTGGCGGCTCCGGCCGGTACGTGGATATCCTTGAAACGCCAGACTCGCCACGCGGTTCATGGGGTACCGGAGGCATCCACCACGTTGCGTGGCGCGTGCCGGACGATGCTACTCAATTGCTGGTTCGTGCACGCGTAGAAATGGCTCGGCGAAGACCCACGCCGGTAATCGACCGATTCTGGTTCCGTTCGGTCTACTTCCTGGAACCTGGAGGAGCGCTATTCGAGTTGGCGACCGACGGTCCCGGATTCACGGTGGATGAGAACCTGGCCGAGCTGGGGGAAATGCTGGTGCTGCCGCCGTGGCTCGAGTCGCGCCGGCAGGAGATCGAGGCGGCACTGCCTCCATTGCGATCGCCCGCCCCAGCAGACATTTAAGCTCTCCGGATGCGTTCTCCTGCTTCCGGCCAGTGCAGCGGGTTTGTTTCTAGTGAATGGCCCTGGTCATCCTTGCAACTATTTCCTCTGCTCGCACGATCGCGCGAACCTGCAGCCCAGCGGCCTCCAGTGCAGCGCGGCCTCCTTCCTCCCGATCCACCAGCGCCAGAACACCAGCAACTTCTCCGCCCGCAGCTCGCACGGCTGTGGCAGCTCTCAGCGCTGAGCCACCAGTCGTAATCACATCCTCTACGATTGCAACGCGATCGCCATCTTGAAACGGACCTTCAACAAGTCGCCCGGTACCGTGCGTCTTCATCTCCTTTCGAACTGTAAAGGCGCGCAGCGGCGAACCGGAGAGCATGCTGGCGTAGCTTATGGCATACGCTATCGGGTCGGCGCCCAGGGTGAGCCCGCCAACCGCATCCACTAGCCAGCCAGTTGCGTCGAGCGCCTCCAGGCCAAGAGGACCGATGATGACGAGGCCCTCCGGACTCATTGTCGTGAGCCTCGCATCGATGTAGAGTGATGACGTGCGCCCCGAGGAGAGAAGGAATTCTCCACGACGCGCCGAACGCTGTGCGAGCAGTTCGACAAGACGGTCATGCGCGGTCATGGCCGGAAGGCTACAGTTCGCGGGCCCGAGCGTCAAATCGCGTACTTCCACCGCGATGGAGTCCTGGTGAAAGAATACTTCGCGCGAATCCGTCCCCGTGTTTCTTTCCTTGCGCTCGGCGTGACTTTGCTATTCGCGCTCGCCGGACTTTTTGCGGCGGACCGGATGCTCACGGCCGGGGCACGTAACGAAGCCATGACCCGCGCGATAGAATCCGCTGCGCTGATCGAGGGCTTCCTGCGGGTGCACGTCCAGGCGCTGAGAGCGATACGCGGACTGCACATGGATACGACCCGTACACTTCGCGGCGAGGATTTCCATACCCTCATGGACGCGATGGCCGAGCATGCGTCGTCCTTTCGCCGGGTGTGGGTAACTGACTCGGCGGGAGTGATTCAGTACGAGCGCGCTTTCGGAAAGTCCGGCGCTCCGCTTTTCACCGGGCTGGACATGGACACGCTGTCCATTCTCGACATGCGCTACGTGATGCGCAAAGGCAGGTCTACCTCGCGCACGCAGGTCTCGCCACCCGACATCACCCTCTCTCGCGATTACGGCTTCGCGATAGTGGAGCCGATCATTGTGGGAAGGCGGTTCAGGGGCTCCGCGGGAGGAACCATCACCAGCGATGCGGTACTGGGGACCCTACATGCGCGCGGTGCCCACGCGAAACTGCATCACGTTGTCATGTCTGGCGCCGACACCGTGGCCATCGATGCCGGAATACCGGCCGTTGGCAGGGTTCGCTTCTCGCGCGCAGAGGAAGTGCGCACACCTGGCGGTGAACCCTGGCAAGTGATGGTTGCCTACGATCCCGCGAACCATCGAATTCGCGTCGCGCTGTGGGTCATCGGGCTTTCAGTGCTCGGCGCGCTCTTCGTTGCGCTCGTGCACGAGCGCCGGCAGGGCATCCGGCTCGGCCAGCGCTCGGCGGAGCTGGAGCGTTTATCGGTGGAGCTGTTGCGGGCCAACCGTGCCAAGAGCGAGTTCCTCGCCAGCGTATCACACGAGTTGAGGACTCCACTCAACGCCATCGTCGGCTTCGCGGATCTCCTGCGCGACGGCGTATACGGTGATCTAACAGCGAGGCAGGGCAATCCCGTCGACCGGATTGCATCGTCGGCGGCGCACCTCTGGCAGCTGGTGGATCAAGTCCTCGATATCGCCAGGATGGCGGCGGGACGCCTGGACGTGCACCGCGAATCAATCGACATTCGGACCCTTCTCCTGACGGTGGCGACAGAAGTCGAACCGCTCATCAGCCAGCAGTCTCTGTCGGTGTCGATAGCGGTCGGTACGTCGCTGCCGCGCGTCAGTAGCGACCCCACGCATCTTCGCCAAATAATCGTCAACCTGCTTGGCAACGCCATCAAGTGCACGCCAAGCGGCAGCATCACATTGCGCGCGCGCGTGGTGAAGGGATCACATGCGCCGCGCGAGCTGGGGGATCGTGCCGACGGCCAGGGTCAGGCAGCGACTACAATATCACGCAGATGGATGGCGGTTCAGGTGATAGACACGGGCGTCGGTATTGCGGAAAAGGATTTGGCGCGAATTTTTGAGGAGTTCGAGCAGGTGGACGCCGGTCCACGCACCGATTCCATGCGCCGTGGCACCGGGCTCGGCCTCGCGATTTCCCGGCGCCTGGCGCGTGCCCTTGGCGGTGAAATCACGGTGGAAAGCGAGCCAGGAAAGGGATCTACGTTCTCGATCTGGCTGCCGCTCGAAGGGAATGAACCGATCGCGCCCGCGGGCTCCGGGTCGGGAGCCGCTGTTACGCAGTAGTGCGATCGCAAATCAATCCTCACTCCCGCCGAATAGAGATCGCACTTTGCCGAGGAATCCTCCACCACCCTGCTTGGGGATCTCCGGTGAGACGATTGCGTCGCGAAGCGCAGTAGCAAAGGCCAGTACATGGGGATAGCGCTTCGCGGGATCGCGCTCGAGACCTTGCATGATGACGTGCTCGACCGCTTCCGTGAACTTGAGATCTTTGCGCGCCAGGTTGAGTGCGATGGGGGGCTGGGAAAGCAGCTGTGTGAAGATTTCCCGTTGCGTCTTTCCCAGGTACGGGAAGCATCCAGTAAGCAGATAATAGGCGATCGTGGCGAGACTGTACTGATCTGCGGAAGGCGTAACGAGCGCGCCGGATAGCGCTTCGGGCGCCACGTACATCAGTGTGCCGACGAAGAACCCTGCGCGCGTGAGCCGCTCCTCGGAGCTCATGTGGCTGTCGGCCGCGATTCCGAAATCGAGGAGCTTTACCTGGCGACGCTCGGCGTCGTACATGACGTTGTCAGGCTTGAGGTCGCGATGGATGATTCCCGCGGCATGGGCCGCCTCTACCGCGCTCGAGATCTGATAGATGATCGCCGAGACTTCGTCGGTGGGGAGAGGCGCGTGCTGTTTGGCGTACCGCTCCAGGAGCTCTCCGCGCGCCCATTCGATGGCGAGAAAGTGCAGACCAGGACGAGCCTCGCCAATCTCAATCGTGCGGACGACATTAGGGTGTTCCACACGCGTGCCGTACGATGCTTCGCGCAGGAAGCGCGCGACCGCGGTACGGTCGTTGCGCAGCTTTTCACGCAGCACCTTTACAGCGACCGTACCATGCGCCGGGTGGTCGGCACGGTATACAGCAGCCGTCCCTCCCTCGCCGACCATAGTGCCGATGGAGTAGCCGGCGAGCGTTGTTCCGGAGAAGTCTTCTCGAGCCACGCCGCGAAACTAATGCCGCTCGCGTACGGGAGCAAGAATGCAACTCGTTTATTATGCCAGGGTAGCATAACGGCCCAGGTTTCCCGATCTGTTCAGCGGAGTTCCCAATGTCTCTCGCTAATATCCGCGGTATTCTGATGATGCGCGGCCCGATTGTTGTTCTCGCCCTCGCGTATGCGGCCACCGCGTGTGCGCCACGTACAAGGCCGGAAGGAGATACTCCCTCCGATGAAACTCGTGGACGGCGCCGCATTGGCTCGCTGGATCCGACCGCCCTCTACTCCCAGGCGGGCTTCATCACCGAGTCTGACCCCATTCCCTTTGTTGGAAGTATTCGCTTTCTCGCGGCTGACTCACCGGACACGACGTTGGTTCTGGTTACGCTCTCGCTCGCGAACCGCGCGCTCACCTTTTCCGGCGAGGGAGACGGCCAGAAGGCCGGATATCATGTCGCGATCGACGTGCGGCGCGAGGGGACTACCGTCAAACACATGGATGCCCGGGAGGCGGTGCGCGTGTCCACGTTCCGCGAAACATCGCGCACAGAGGAAAGCGTCATCTTCCAGCAGTACTTGCCGGTCGTTCCGGGGCAGTATGTCGTATCGGTAGCGGTTCGCGATGAGGGAAGCGGGCGGAACGGACTGGACGAGATGCTGGTTACGGTGCCGAGATTCGAGGCAAATACACTGTCTTCTCCCATAGCGGTTTACGAGGCGGATCTTCGTGAGTCGCGTGACTCAATCCCTGATCTGGTTGCGAACCCGCGTGCAACCGTGGTTTTCGGGCGCGACTCGATCGTCTGGTTTTATCTCGAGGGGTATAGCCTGCCCGCAGACGCGCGAGTCCTGCTTGCCGCACACAACGATCGGGGCGGAGTGGTTTGGCAGGACACGTCGAATCTGGGCCCAAGCGGAATGTTGAGAGCCGCCGTTCTTCGGGTACCGGTATCCCGGCTCGGCGTAGGCCGAATGACTTTCGCGGCGTCCCTGGTAGGAAGCAAGGACACGGTGCGCACGCCAATATTCGTCACGTTCGGCCAGGATTGGGCCATTTCGAGCCTCGACGAGATGATCAACTATTTGCGGTACTTCGCATCAGCTTCCAGGCTCCAGTCCCTCAAGGACACTTCGGCAGAAAAGCGCGCCATGGCGTGGGCGGCGTTCTACCGTGATACCGATCCCGATTCGCGCACTTCGGAGCATGAAGCGTTGCGCGACTACTTCAACCGAATAGAGACCTCCAACCTGCGCTTTCGGGAAGAAGGAACTCCGGGATGGCTCACCGACCGTGGAAAGGTGTACGTTACGCTTGGCGATCCGGACCAGGTGCTCGAGCAGGGAGATGTCAGCAACATGGGACAGCGTGGCAGGGCGCAGATATGGACCTATGCGCAGCACCGGCTTCAACTCGTTTTTGTCGATCAAACCGGCTTCGGGCGTTGGCGGATGACCTCGAGCGGCGAGATGGCTTTCGAGGCGGTAGCAGTACGCGAGCGTCGCTGAGCAGCCATTGCAGGCGCCAGGTGTGTCTTGACAAAAGTTCAAGGTGCTTCTATATAAGCGCCGCAAACCTTCAGGGGGGTTTGCCTCGCATCCGGCCCGTGCCTGACGCGTATGCGAGTTTCGTGTCACAGCGCAGGAGGCGGCTAAATGTCCAGTGGCAGAGTGAAGTGGTTCAACGATGCGAAGGGGTACGGTTTCATCGAGCAGGAGGGCGGTGAGGATGTTTTCGTGCACTTCTCCGCGATTTCCATGGATGGCTTCAAGACGCTCGCCGAAGGCCAGCAGGTGCAATTCGAAATCAAGACCGGAGACAAGGGACTCCACGCCGTGAACGTCGAGCGAGTCTAAGCTCGGCCGCTCGCTTAGGCTGTTCGGTTCGGTCTGCCCCCGCCTGCTAAAAGCAGGCGGTCGGCTTTTGTAGGGTGGGGGTTTTGACGGACTTCTGACATCCTGACGACTGAGTCCGGCACCCAAACTGGCCAGTGCTATTAATGCCACCGCAAATAAGTCACGCGTTGCGCTAGCGGCACTCGCGCAGCGAGCTTTCACTGCAATGCAGCCACCCGAGCCCCCCCGCCTCTTTCTCGTAGATGGCTACGCGCTCATCTACCGCGCGTTCTTTGCCATGATGGCCCGCCCCCTTCGCACAACCCGCGGTGAGAATACCTCTGCGGCATGGGGCATCGTCAGCTTCCTGCAGCGGCTGCTGGCGAATCAGAAGCCTGAATACATAGGGTGGGTTCATGACTCGGGACTTTCTTTCCGCAACGAGACCTATCCCGACTACAAGGCAACGCGCGAGAAACTTTCAAGTGAGCTACAGGATGATTTCGATCGCGGCATGGAGCGAATATGCGCACTGCTCGCGGCTTACAACATTCCCGTTTTGACCTTGGAGGGTTACGAGGCGGATGACGTGATCGGCACGCTGGCCGCACGGGGAGTTGGAGCCGGGCTGAACGTCGTAGTTGTGAGTGGCGACAAGGACTTCCAGCAGCTCGTCCGCCCTGGTGTCTGGCTTCTCAACCCTGGCCGGGGAGGGCCCGCCAGCGTCGATGAACATTGGGTGGGTGTCGAGAACGGTAGCGAAAGGCTCGGTGTTCCGCCCGAAAGAGTGGTGGATTATCTCGCGCTGGTCGGGGACACTTCGGACAATGTGCCGGGCGTGCCAGGCATTGGCGAAAAAACGGCCTGCGAGCTTGTTACGACGTACGGCTCACTCGAGGAAATCCTGGCGCATGCCGGTGAGATCACCAGGAAACGCCCGCGTGAGGCATTGCTGGCACACGGCGACCGCGCAAGACTCTCGAAGCAATTAGTAACACTCCGGATGGATCTGGATGTTGCACTCGATCTCGACCGGTTGCGCGTTCGCACGCCCGACCATGCCCGCCTGCGCGATCTTTTCGTTGAGTTGGAGTTTCACACATTGGTCAAGGATCAGGGCATGCAGGCGCCGCCGCCGTCGCCCGCCGAGGCCGTGCGTTACGCGATCGTCGATACGCTCGAGGGAATGCGCGCCGCGATAACCCGTGCCAGCGCAATGCCTCATATCGCAATAAATACGGAAACGGTTCTCACGAACGGCAGCGCCCAGCATACCGACCCTTTGCGCGCTCATCTCGTCGCGGTGACAATCGCGGTAGAGCCGACAGAAGCCTATTACTTCATGTTCGGGCACCGGAACGGGGCAAGCGGAAACCGGCAACCGGAAATGAACGGTGGGCGACGTGGGTCAGGAGATAGTGCCTTGGAGCTGGGCTTCGCTGCAAGTGAGCAGTCGCCTCCCGCTGCCGTGCACGAAGAAGTCGCTCCGATGGCGCCGCGCAACTTGCCATCACTCGTCTCGCCGGAAATGGCGCCACTGCGGGAATTGCTCGAGGACGACTCGGTTCCCAAGACGGCGCACAACGCCAAATACGGGGTTCTCGCGCTGCGGAGTGCCGGGATAACGCTTCGCGGGATTGAGTTCGACACAATGCTCGCCAGCTATGTGCTCGATCCGGGTCGCCGCTCGCATGGCCTCGGCCAGCTTGCGCTCGAGTTCCTGAATCACACCATGAGATCGTACGAGGATGTCTGCGGCAAGGGACGGTTGCAGACGCGCTTCGACGAAACCCCGCCCGATTGCGCGCGGGATTATGCGTGCGAGAAAGCCGACATCGCGCTCCGTCTTCGCGCGCTTCTCGCGCCGCAAATCGAGTCCTTCGGCGTCGGGCCCCTTTTCCGGGAAGTGGAAATGCCCCTCGTCCATGTGTTGGCTCGCATGGAGGCGGCGGGCGTGAGGATTGATACCACGTGGTTCGCTTCGCTCAAGGAGCGGTTCAGGCGTGAACGAGAGCTAACGGAGCGTGCGATTTTCGCGGCGGCTGGAGAAGAATTCAACATCGCTTCGAATCCGCAGTTGCGAACGATTCTCTTCGACAAGCTCGGTCTCCCCGTCCGGAAGAAGACCGCCACCGGGGCGTCCACGGACGCAACCGTCCTGCAGGAGCTCGCCGAGGAAGGGCATGCTTTGCCGACGCTTCTCATGGAGTATCGGGAACTTGCCAAGCTGGAAAATACCTACCTTGATGCATTGCCTGCGCTGGTGCACCCCGAGAGCAAGCGCATCCACACTTCGTTCAACCAGACGGTTGCTAGCACCGGTCGCCTGTCTTCCAGCGATCCCAACCTGCAGAACATCCCCATAAGGCGCGAGCTGGGACGCGACATACGCCGAGGATTCGTGCCGCGCCCGGGGTGGCGCTTCATTGGCGCCGATTACTCCCAGATAGAACTGCGTTTGCTTGCACATCTCTCCCGGGATCCGGCTTTCGTCGACGCCTTTGTAGCGGGAGGAGATATCCATAGGCAGACCGCGTCCAGCATTTTCGAAGTTCCGATCGATGCTGTGACAGCTGATATGCGCGCGCGGGCGAAAACGATCAATTTCGCGACGATCTACGGACAGGGGCCGCATGCACTTTCACGCCAGCTTCGCATCGAACACGCGGAAGCCAAGCGCTTCATCGAGCAGTATTTCGAGCGATTCAGCGGGATCAGGCTGTATCTCGACAGCATGGTGCAGTTCGCCCGGGACAATGGATACGTGCAGACATTGTTCGGAAGGCGCAGATACATTCCGGACCTGCGCGACAGGAACTACAACATCCGTGCTTTTGGTGAGCGCACGGCCACCAACTCGCCTATCCAGGGATCCGCGGCAGATCTGATCAAGGTCGCGATGATCAGGATCGACTCGGCGCTCCAGCAGAGAAAACTCCAAACCTCGATGTTGCTCCAGGTGCACGACGAACTGG
>JBPCJT010000087.1:0-9834 GCA_051005015.1 Gemmatimonadaceae bacterium
ACTTCAGGCGGCGATCACGCTGCGAAATCCCTACGTCGATCCGCTTTCGCTTCTCCAGATCGCGCTCCTCCTGCGCAAGCGCGAGGGCCATGCGGACGGAGCGGAGAAACAGCGCGTCACCGACGCACTGGCGACGACACTGAGCGGGATAGCGCAAGCGCTGCGGAACACGGGGTGATCGCCGGTTAGTTGCCCGGTATGACCATTGCGATCAGTCCCCGCCCGATTGCGCCCAGGAGCGCAACTCCTCGAGACTGCGGAACACGTTTCGCAGCACGCCATCGATCATGGGGTTGTTCCCGGTCGGCAGCAGCCGGCGTACGTCAGTCTGCAGGCCGTAGCACGGCTTGCCGAGCGCATGAGCCACCCCCAGCTCGAAGGCTGCTCCCTCGTCTACGGCGCGGCCGTCGAGCGATATGAGCAGGACATCCGAAATCCGCAGAGCCTTGAGATCGCGCTCGAATACGAGCCGGGCCCCTTCGGGCGCCGGCACACCGGCGCGGAGCATGTCACGGAGGAGTCCGCCCTCCTCCTGAGGCAGGTACACATCGAACGCTCCGCTAAGCGCATCCCTCACGCGTCTATTGAATTCGAGCTCCGCTTCGCAAAAAAGCGGTGCGGCGAGGTACAAGTGTCGGCGGTGAGACTGACTTTCCATGAGGTTCTCTCTGTTCGGCACCAATTCCGCGCCGACCCGGACTGAACAACTGTGCATGCCGCGAGCCACCAGCCAAACTGGCTGAGCGACGAAAGGGAGACGCAATTTCGGGCGCGGCGTGAAATACCCGTCGCAAACAGGGGAGCAAATTCCGAAGGTTCCGCAACCATCTGATTAACGTTCGGGGGTCATGGCGTCCTGCGAGCCCCTATCTTGCGGTTACGCACAGCACCGGCAGCGGATTTGGACGCACTCCGGCGGCTTGGAATGGCCAGGCAGCGGTTCAACAGACGCCGCTCTCCTACTGGCACTAAGCATTCTCCTGGCCCGCTGCCCATTCGATAGGAGTACGATCATGGCAATCTGGAAGGAACAGACCTCCCCCAGGAAAGAGGCGAGCCCGCTGCCCCAGGATCCCACCCCCAGGAAGGAAGAAGACAGGCTTCCCGCTTTCTCTTCCAGCCCTGAGCTCCCCACTCGCTCCAAGGAGCGCGACCCGAAGGAGCGCGAGTCGAAGGAGCGCGAGTCGAAGGAGTCCCTCATTGCATCGGATCTGACAATCGAAGGCAAGATTGAAGGATCTGGTCATGTCCGCCTGGCAGGCCGCTTCAAGGGCGACGTAAGTGTCGATGGCAATCTGACCATCGAGCCGGGCGCGAAAGTGACTGGTGGCGTGCGCGCCAAAACCGTGGTCATCGGCGGCGAGCTGGAAGGCAACATTGAGGAGGCGTCACGCGTGGAACTCCTCGAGACTGGCGTGCTCAACGGTGATCTCAAGGCCGGCTCGCTGACGGTGGCCGCCGGATCGCGTATGCGCGGGCAGGTGGCATTCGGCTGGGAAGAAAAACAGCATCCAGAGCCCAGGATGAAAATGGTGACTGACTCCACCCCGTGAGCACCCCGGGCCAGGGAGCACCGGGAAAATCGCGCACTTGTCCGCACTGCAGGGCGACGATACTCCAAAGTGCGAGCATCTGTCCGGTCTGCGGGCACAGCTTGCGATTCGACGCTCACGGGGCACAGCGCGCTCGGCAGGGCAACACCGCGCTGCGGGTCGAAGGCACCATCCGCCACCCGCACGTCGGTGAGCCATGGGAGTATTCCGTGGTCCTGTCAATCCGCAACGAGCGCGGTGATGAGCTGACGCGTCAAATCGTTGGCGTCGGTGCCCTGAATCCGGGCGAGCAACGAACGTTCAATCTTGCTGTGGAGGTGCTGACGCCCGCTTCCGGGACGGTTGCCAGGACGCGCTAGGCATGGGAGGGTGGCGTATGCACGTTCACACGCTTGCCGCGCCGCCAGGCCTTTACAATCGCTGGTTCATTTCCTGATCACGTACCAGTTGTTCTGGATGTCATGGGAGAGCTCATGCTTCACCACGGAAGAAAAGCCCGCGCGCTCGAGATACTCGCGCGTCTTTTCCTCGCCCCACATCGCGCCAACACCCTCACCGCCCTGTGCCAGCGACACGGTCATGCAATGCATGCATGATATGGTGTAGAGGAACGTGCCTACGGGATGGTCCAGGTTGTTGTAGACGTAGCTCGATCCCTTGATATCCTGCATGATGTAAATCCCATCGCGCCTGAGAGCCCGGTGAATGCCTTTCAGGACGTTGAGCGGCCGGGCCTGGTCGTGCACGGCGTCGAATGACGTGATGAAATCGAACGATTCCGGATTGGACTTCTCGTGGAAATCGCTCAGATCAGTGGTCGCGAATTCGATGTTTCTGAGCGCCTTGACCGACACCTCATCACGCGCCGCCTCGATAGTTTCCCTCGAAAGGTCCATCCCCACGAAACTGCTGTGTGGGAACAGCTCGGCAAGCCGAATTATGATTCGCCCGCGACCACACCCGACGTCGAGCATCCGGATGCCGCGTGCGAGCCGATCGGCCAGTTCCGGTACCAGCGGAAGGATGTGCGACTCCAGCGAAGACAGAACGGACTGACCGCTGTCTTCGGCCATCACCGCGTGAAACCGCGGGAATTTGTCGTACGAGACGCCGCCGCCTTTCCCGAAACATTCTACGATGTCGTCCTCCACGCCCCCCATTAGAGCGATGTACTGGGTGAAGACGGCGATATTGTCTGCGGCGGCGGCGCGGGTCAGGAGCCCAGCATGCTCCGGCGGGAGGCTGAAACGTAGCGTGGGCGGATCAACAAGCACGACGCGCGCGGTGACCATTGCTCCCAGCCATTCGCGCACATAACGCTCGTTCAGCCCTGCACGCACGGCCATCTCCCCCGAAGTCAGCGGGGGCTGATCCCGCATCGAGTCGAAAAGGCCAGTGCGGTGGCCGATGGAGGCCATCAGGCAGAACGCGCCATCGTTGAGAGCGCCGAGCATACGGCCGGCGAACGCCTGCGCCCTCTCAGAGTCCGAACTCGAGTCAGTCTTTGTGTTCGGCATGATAGCTATTTTATCTCCGTCGCCTGTGACCAAACAACCTGCCAGTGCCCAGCGCCTTTCTCATAGGAGTCGGTGTGCCAATACCGCCGGCGCGACACCTTTCGGCCTCCGACTACGATTTCGAGGTCCGACTGGTATCGAATGAGCGCCGCTTGGCCGTACAGCCTTACCGCAATCGAATCGGGCTCCCACACCAGGTAGTCTACCTCGCCCGAAGCAATCACACCTAAGTACTGCTCCCTGGAGAGCGAACCTCCTGCGGGGTTTATGAGCTGGAAGTCATCGGCATGCAGGCGACGAGCTACCTCCACATTCGCCTGCACCAACGCCTGGAGGCGCTCGCGCTCAGTTGCACGAATGAGATCCATCTCGGCCTGTTGGCTGGATGGAACCAGGTCAGTTTCCCCTCTGGGATTTGATGAGGGTTTGCATGACCCCGAAACGGCAACAGCAACTGACAACACCAGCAAAACTGCTGGGCGCAGACTCGAGCCGTTCATTTGCCCCTCCTGCTGAGTGGTCTGATCGGGCTGGACGCACATAATAATGCGCGCCCCCCGCGACGACGGACACCTCTCTCTCGTCTCCCTGTCACAAAATCCCGCCGGAGCGGTTCCTTATGCGAACGGACCGCACTCCCGCGGTTTCCGTTCTCGTACGGGGTGCGTTGCCTGCGGGTGAGCTTCCGCCCCTTTCTGCTTCAGGAAAAGGAGACGATCCAATGACACGCCACGCAGTCATGTTCGCCCTCAGCGTCGCGTCCGCGGCGGCACTCGGCGCGTGCAGCGATTCCAGCAGTCCCGCCGCCGCCACTCTCACCGGGCCCCTTGCTTCGCGCCTCTCGAGCTGCAAGGCCGCTCCGCCGGACCGAGAGATTCCTCTACCAATCGCACCGCGAAGCCAGCGGGTTGATCTTGAAGCTCCCACCTTCTCCAAGCCGACGAATATCTCGAACCCGCTCTTCCCGATCAGCCAGCTCAGTCAGGTGATTCTGGTGGGCTTGCAGGACGGTGTGCCGTTCCGCACCGAGACAACGCTGCTACCAGGAACTCAGGGGATCGACCTCGGCTATGGCACCGTACAGACCCTCACGTCGCAATACGTCGCGTATCTCGACCGGCGTATCGAGGAGGTGGCGCTGGATTGGTACGGGCAGGCCGACGACGGCTCCGTCTCGTACTTCGGCGAGGATGTATTCAACTACGAGGAAGGCAGGATCGCCGACACCGACGGCACGTGGCTCGCCTGCCGGGACGGTCCAGTGGCGATGATCATGCCTGCACTCCCCCGCGTCGGCAACGTCTATCGCCCTGAAAATGTATATCCCCTCGTGTTCGAGGAAGTCACCGTCAAGGCCGTGGGTCAGACCGTAGCCGGACCGCTGGGCCCGGTCGCCGGAGCGATACTCGTCGAGGAGCTCCACATGGACGGAACGTACGAGGACAAGGTTTTCGCTCCAGGCTACGGTGAGTTCTCCACCGGTTCCGGCGCCAATGTCGAGGCTCTCGCCGTTGCTATTCCCACCGACGCGTTGCCCGGGCCGACACCCGCGGAGCTACGAACGCTTTTGGCCGGAGCCCGCAGCGTGTTCCAGGCCGCCAGATCGGGTGACTGGTCAGCAGCTTCCAGGACCGTCAACGCTATGAACGCGGCGTGGGTGAGTTATCAAGCCGGCTCCATACCGCGGCTGCTCAAGCCCTTGATGGCGGAGTCGCTCGACGATCTCACTCAAGCGGTCAGCGCCCGCAAGCCCACCGAGAGCCGCCAGGCCGCCCTGGATGTGTCGCGCAACGGGCTGGATATCCTGTTGCTGCACCGGTCGAGAATTGAGGTGGATTTCGCTCGCCTCGATCTCTGGGCCCGCCAGATAGTGATCGATGCCGAAGCCCGCAACGCCGCAGGAATCAGGAGCGACGTTGTAATAATCAGGTGGATTCTCGATCGGTTGGCGAACACCGGAGACGCGCGCGCCAGGGAAGACGTGCAACGCGCTCGGCGACTGCACGGCGAAATTAAAGCCGCGGAGGAGCGCGGGGACTTCGGAAGAGTGCTGGAGTACGCTCTCCGCTTGCAGGAGACGTTCCGAGAGCGAGTCCAGTAAGCGAGCCAGCGAGAAGTGACTGTGCTGAAGTGCCGCGCGGCGACTGGAAATGAGCCGCGCGGTGCCCAACGCCTTGCCGAGGGCGCGCGTTCCCATCAGTCGCCACGTGAAGCAGCGCCTTCGAGCCTGATCAGGGAATCACAACGACACTACTGCCACAATCAATTCTGTTCGGATCAACTGTCGTGCAGCAGACGAAGCAGAATCCAAAAATACAGATGCGCACGCACGTAATGGTATCGATCGTAAAAGCCGTAGCGTTACTCAGGAATTCCGCGACCGGGACGGGACGCCGGAAGGGTTTCGCACCGTCCCGAGCCACGCGCCGGCGTGCGGCATTCATGAGACGCATGATTTCCGCAGACGGGGGTTTCGGCTTTTCATCCGAGCATGGCTCCGACACAAGGTCGATGACCATACCCCTTCGGACGATCGCTAGAACATAGCGGCTGCAGCAGTCGGTTTTGAAATAGCCACGATTTCGGCGCGCGCCGCGCGAGCCAGTTTGACGACGTCCAGGTGCCTGAGGGAGGCAAGGGGCACGAATTCAGCCCGGCTGACATCTACCCGCGCAGGGTACTTGAACGAGAGAGACTTTCGGGAGCGCTTTGCCGATGCGGTCATGGATGTCCT
The DNA here is from genome assembly GCA_051005015.1 of Gemmatimonadaceae bacterium. GTDB lineage: Bacteria > Gemmatimonadota > Gemmatimonadetes > Gemmatimonadales > Gemmatimonadaceae > JACMME01. The sequence continues at coordinate 5,805 of JBPCJT010000087.1, forward strand.
CCAATATTGGGGTGGGATATTCTACCGCGCGCCGCGAACGATTACCACGCCGATGATTTGAACGTCGTGCCACGGCCAAACCGCAAGCCCTTGCGGTCGCCCTCGTATCTCCGAATCATATGCGGCACCGCTTTTTCAGCCCGATCGCCCAACGCCGCCCATTCCATCGGACAACCGTCATGAAGCGCCACACCATCGCCGCTACTGGCGCAGTTTCTTCGCTCGTGCTTGTCACACTCGCGGTCGCGTCACCGGCGGGAGCACAACGCCGCCCGCGCGAAGAGCTCCGTCCGCCTCCGCAGTTGCAGCGCATAGATACTGTCGTCTACTCATCCCTTCGCTACCGGCACATCGGTCCCGAGGGGAACCGCGTCTCCTCGGTCGCCGGGGTCTCGGGTGACCCCGAGACGTACTACGCCGGCGCCGCGTCGGGCGGAATCTTCAAGACAATCGATGGCGGTGTCCAGTGGCAACCAATCTTCGACGGCCAGCCTGTATCGTCCATCGGCTCCCTCGCGGTTGCACCATCGGACGCGAACGTCGTCTGGGCGGGCACGGGCGAGCCGTTCATCCGGAGCAACATCTCCGTCGGGTGGGGAGTCTTCAAGTCGACAGACGCGGGAAAGACATGGGCACGCGCCGGACTCGAAAACACCGGCCGCATCTCGCGCATAGTGATCGATCCGCGTGACCCGGACCATGTATACGTGGCCGCGCTGGGTCACGCGTATGGTCCGCAACAGGAGCGCGGAATCTTCCGAACGTCGGACGGCGGTAAAACGTGGGAGAAAGTGCTCTTCGTCAACGATTCCACGGGCGCGTCGGACCTCGTGATGGATCCCGTGAATCCGCGCGTACTGTTCGCGGGCATGTGGCAGGTCGAGATCCATACCTGGGGACGCACGAGCGGGGGCGCCGGGAGCGGAATATGGATGTCGCGCGACGCCGGAAGCACCTGGAAGCGACTGTCCGGAAACGGCCTTCCCACCAGGCACGTCGGGAAAGTCGGACTCGCGATGAGCAAGGCCAATCCCAGCCGCGTCTACGCGCTCATCGAGACCGGCGATGGCGTGCCAATGAACGGACGAGAGACCGACAAGGGGCGGCTATTTCGCTCCGACGACGGCGGCGGCAAGTGGCAGCTCGTGAGCCATGACCGGCAGGTGGCGGGACGCACGCACTACTACAACCGCATGGCGGCGATGCCGGACAACGCTGACGAGGCGTACTTCCTCACGGCTTCCTGGTCGAAGACCCTCGACGGCGGTCGCACGATAATTGATCCGCCGTTCAGCGAAGTGGCCGGCTTCGACCACCATGACATCTGGATCGACCCCGCGAACGGCAACCGGATGATCGCGAGTCACGACGGTGGCGTGTCAATCACCAGGAATCGCGGGCGCTCCTGGCTGCGAATCCAGCTCCCGATCGCGCAGATGTATCACGTCACGGTCGACAACCGCATCCCGTACCGCGTGTACGGGAACCGCCAGGATGGCCCTTCGGCGATGGGGCCGAGTAATTCCCGGATAACCGGATTCGAAGGCTTCGAGCCCGGGATAGCGCGCGGCATGTGGAGCACCGTCGGCGGTGGCGAAAGCGGCTGGGCGACGCCCGACCCGGTCGACTCCAACATCGTCTGGTCGAGCGCGTCGGGATACGGAAGCGTCGGCGGCATTGTGAGCCGCTACGACATCCGCACCGGAATGTCCGAGAGCGTCGAGGTGTGGCCGCGGGCGACGATAGGATGGCCCGCCGACAGCCTGCGATACCGCTTTGTCTGGACCTTTCCCCTCACCATCTCGCCGCACGACAACAACAGGGTGTACGTCGGCAGTCAGCACGTGCACGTGACGACCGACAGCGGTCGCACGTGGAAGGAGATCAGCCCCGATCTCACGCGCAACGACAAGAACCGGCAGCGCATCTCCGGCGGCCTCACCCCGGACAACATCGGTGTCGAGTATTCCGGCGTGGTGTTCGCGATCGCTGAATCCCCGCGCGAGAAGGGGCTCATCTGGGCAGGGACGAACGACGGACTTGTGCACCTCACTCGCGACAACGGCGTCACCTGGACGAATGTCACGGCGAACATTCCGCGGCTGCTCCACTGGGGGACAATCAGCAACATCGAGCCCTCGCGCTACGATGCCGGCGCGGCGTACCTCACGGTTGATGGTCACCAGGTGAACGATCGCGATCCGTGGGTCTACAAGACGACCGACTACGGACGGACCTGGCGACTCATCACGGGCGGACTCCAGAAAACTCCGGTCTCATACGCGCACGTCGTGCGCGAGGACCCGGTGAAGCGCGGCCTTCTCTACCTCGGCACGGAAGGTGGTCTGTACGTGTCCTTCGATGACGGGGGGAATTGGCAGCCGCTTCAGAACAATCTCCCTCGCGCGCCCGTGTACTGGCTCACGGTGCAGGAGCATTTCAGCGATCTCGTCGTCGCAACCTACGGACGTGGCTTCTGGATCCTGGATGATATCACGCCTCTGCGCGAGCTTGCCGGCGGGACGACCGGAAGAGAGGCGCACCTCTTCACGCCGCGCCCCGCGTACCGCTTCAGGGAAGCAGAATCACAGTTCGCGCCGCTGACGGACCCTGCCGCCGGGCAGAACCCTCCGTACGGTGCGTCCATCAACTTCTGGCTCAAGTCTGTGGGCGGGGAGCGCGCGACGAGGGCGGCGATAGGCAAGCCCGTCGCGGGCAGGGACACCACTGCCCGCGACAGCACGCGCGCGGACAGCGTGACGCTCGCCATTCTGGACCCCGCCGGCGTTGTTGTACGTACGCTCAAGGCACCGGCGACCGCGGGGGTGAATCGCGTATGGTGGAACCTGCGATTCGACCAGACCAAGGAGGCGCGGCTGCGCACGAGTCCGCTGCACGCGTCCTGGCTTCCGGTTGGAATCGAGGGACGCACCGCTCCTGGCGTCGGCCGTTACGCCATCCTCGCGCCACCTGGGACATATACCGTCAAGCTGACGATTGGAAATCCGAAAGCCGGTGCGACGCGGGAATTCACGCAGCCACTCATTGTCCGCAAGGATCCGCACACCTCGGGCCGGGAAACAGACATCCGTGCGCAGACGGAATTGTTGCGTGCCGTGCAGACCGATATCAACGATGCAGTGGAGACGATCAACACGGTTGAGACCGCTCGCGGCCAGCTCGCGGCGCTCAAGGCAGCTTTGGGATCCGACACCGCCCGGGCGGACGTGCGCGCTGCAGCGGATTCGCTGGACCGCAAGCTTGTCTCGGCGGAAGAACGCCTCTTCCAGATGCGCGTGACGGGGCGGGGACAGGACCTTCTCCGCTGGCCCATGCGGGTGACCGAGCAGCTCATCTATCTCGCGCAGAGCGTCGAGAGCTCCGACGCGGCGCCCACGGAACCACACCGGGAAGTGCAGCGGCTTCTGCACGAGGAGGCACGAGCCGCGCGCATGCGGGTGGATGAGGTACTGAAGAAGGACGTGGCGGCGTTCAACGAGATGCTGCGGAGCAAGAACCTGCAGAACATCATCGTGACGACGGTGGCGCGATGATCTTCTGTGACTCAGTCACCTTTCATTACCTCGTCATACCGCCTCTGCATCTCCTCCGGTGAAACCTGTTCGATGTTGTGCCCGATGGACCATCTGTGTCCAAAGGGGTCGCGCACGCTTCCCGAACGCTCTCCGTAGAATCGGTCCTTGGGTTCCTGCTCGATCGTCGCGCCCGCGGCCACAGCGCTCCGGATTACCGCATCCGCATTGTCGACGTGGATATGCAGGGTGACGGTCGTCCCCCCAACTGAAAGGGGGCCCTTGACGTTGTATTCGGGAAATTCGTCCGCCAGCATGAGGGTCTTTCCGTCAAAATCCAGTTCGGCATGTCCGATCCTGCCGCTTGGCTCGGTAAGACGAAATGACTCCTTTGCGCCGAATGCACTTGTGTAGAAAGCGATTGCTTCCGCGGCACCGCGGACGTGGAGATAGGCGAAAAGCTCGTGAATGCTCACTGGGTCTCCCTCGGGCTAAGC
>JBPCJT010000088.1:0-18197 GCA_051005015.1 Gemmatimonadaceae bacterium
GCCTGGAGCTGAAACAGTCAAAACCAAACCCGTTCTGGACGATCAAGGCAACGGCGAACCCGGTGAGCGGGTTCGTCAATCCAGTCGTGGTTTCGATTCAGATCGGCAGCGTTTCGGCAAGCACGCAGGTCACCGCGACGCTGCGCTAGAGCACGCTTCTCAGCGATTGCCCGCGACCCGAATCAGCAAGGCGCGGGCTTCCGCGATGCGTGCGGAATCAGGTGCTGGATTTCCCTCCCATTGTGCAAGCCCCTCGCGAAGATATTGCTCTGCTTCGCGAGGACGCCCGGCATCGAGCACGACGGCCCCCAGCCCGGTTGCAGCGGCTGCGTAGTAGGAATGACCAGGCGGCAACTGCAGCCGGTACAGCGCCAGCGCTCCCCGGTAGCTCGCTTCAGCACCCCCTAGATCTCCTTTCCGATGTTGAGTCCAAGCCAGGAAGTGCAGTCCATCGGTGACGAACACCGGAGATCCCGCTCGCCTGCCACGATCGAAAGCTGAAGCCTCTAGGTAGAGCTTGTCGGCGTCAGCGGCTTCGCGCGCCACCGCGATGTATGCGAGGCGATTAAGGACGTCAGCCAGATCTGCGTAATCCGGCGAGTAGATCTGTCGCATCCTTTCCAGTCCCCTGCGGAGAAGCGCCTCTGCCTCCGAACGATTGCCCCGATCGAGCAGAATACCGCCGAGCCGGACTCGCTCGAGGACGACGTACGGGTGCTCCGGACTGAAAATCCTGACAGCAGCTTCGATCTCGAGTCGTGTCAAAGCTTCCGCTTCTTCCAGCTCTCCCGTTCGCTCCAAGAGCATGGACAGTACGTGTTCACCGTATATCGTATGCTCGTGGTCTTCGCCGTACAGCTGGCGGGCAATGCGGATCGCGTCGCGGTACAGTCGCTCGGCCTCGTCGAAATCCCCCTTGTCACGAATGGCCGATCCGAGCCAGCGCATGGTGCTGAGCGTGGGGCCGTACCTTTCGCCGAGAACGCTGCGTTGACGCTTCAGGGTCGTCCGCAGGATGGAGATTGCCTCATCGTACCGCCCTTGGAGAAACAGGGTGTAGCCGAGAGCCGCGGCGGTCTCGAGGCCAAACGGTGAGTTCTGGCTGCGGCTGCCTTCGAGCGACCGCATGACATCGCGTAGCAGCGTTTCGGCTTCGCCGAGCTTTCCCACCTCGCGGACACGGATTGCGAGCTCGCGTTGGGCACGAAGAGTCTCCGGATGGCGGGGGCCGAAGGCGGCGAAGTAAATCGCCCGGGACCGTCGAAGGGAAGCGATTGTCCCCTCATAATTGCCCAGCATAAACTGGAGCCGGCCGCGCCGGAAAAGCGTCGCGGCCAGATCGGCGTTCGGCCCTCTGTGCTGTCGCTCCTGCATCGTCAGCGCCCGCGCAAGCAATGAATCAGCGGCTGAATTCTGGTGCAGCGAAGTGAGCAGATCTCCGAGGACGCTGAGCGCAGAGGCCAACATCTCCGGCTGATTGCGAAGATCGCTCTCAGCCCTGACGACGGCATCCCTCGCGACCGACGCCGAATTGATCGTCCCGCGATCAGCGGTCTCGGGATCCCAGCTCTCGAAAAACCCACCCAGCAACTGGGCGTTCTGCGCCGACTTGGCTGCCTCGATTTGCGCGAGCTCGCGTTCCTTTCTCACCTGAACCGTGTAGATCGACACCCCCGAGATCACCGCGAGCAGGATCAGCGTGGCAGAAGCAACGCGCAGTCGGTGACGACGCACGAACTTCGACGCACGGTAGGAAAAACTGTCGCTGCCAAAGCGGATGGGTTCGAGGGCGAGGTGTCGCTCTATGTCATCTGCGATTGCATCGGCAGTCGGGTAGCGATGCTCGGGCTCGTTACGCATTGCGGTCAGTACTATGGCGTCGAGGTCGCCTCTCAGCCGCCTCCGCAGCCGTTTCGGTGTCGTGGCGCGGTCGGCGGCTGCGCTCATTGGATCAATTGATTCCGGGTCGCCGTCAGCGTTCATGCCTCTGCGTGTCCGCCTGACTGCCGCCGAAGGTCGTACTAAGGACAGCGGTGGAGTGGGATGACTCACATCGGACGGAGTAATTCGATCTCCCGGGTTCGGACGGTGACCAGTCAACAGCTCGTACAGAAGAGCCCCAAGCTGATAGACATCACTGGCCGTCGTGATGCGCGATCCGGCCACCTGCTCCGGGCTCGCATACTCGGGAGTCATCAACCGACCCGCTCCGCCGGTGTGATGACCTCCACCTTCATCGTCCCCCAGAAGCTTTGCGATGCCAAAATCCAGGAGCTTGACCTGGCCTTCGTCACCGACAACGACATTGGACGGCTTGAGGTCGCGATGGACGACAAGGTTTCGGTGGGCATATTCAATCGCACGGCAGACGGCGACAAAAAGCCGAAGTCGTTCCTCGACTGAAGCGCGCCGTCTGTCGCAGCAGACGGTGATGGAGACACCTGGGACGTACTCCATCGCGAAGTACGGGCGGCCGTCCTCGCTCACTCCCCCGTCAAGGAGGCGGGCAATGTTGGGATGCACGAGCCGGGCGAGGATCTGACGCTCCCGAAGAAAGCGCGCGAGGATTTCGTCCGTATCCATTCCGCGCTTGACGAGCTTGAGCGCAACGCGCTGGTCGAACTGCCCATCTGCACGCTCGGCCAGCCACACAGCGCCCATCCCGCCGCGCCCAATCTCTTCGAGTAAACGATACCGGCCAACAATCATACCGGGTGCTTGCGTCGAATTGGAGGCCTCGTGGTTGTCCATCATGTGCGAAGCAGCGAACGCCGCAGCTGATGTCTCGAGGAAATCCCCGGCGCGACCGTGGGCATCGATAAGCGAGCGCAGCTCCCCTCGGAGACTTTGATCGCCGGCGCTCAGCTGGTCGAGAAGCGTCGCGCGCTCGTCCGCCGGAGCAGCAAGCAGCGCTCCAAGCATTGGCTCGACATGCTCCCAATGTTCCGCCGGGGATCGTTTGATCATTCTTCCGACAGCTCCCTGTAGAGCCAAGCCTTGGCCTTCTGCCAGTCCAGCTTGACGGTGCTTGGCGCTACACCGAGAACCTCGGCCGTCTCCTCCACTGTCAGCCCGCCGAAGAACCTCAGTTCAACTGTCCGGCTCAGGCGCACGTTCAGCCCTGCGAGCTTCTGGAGGGCTCCGTCCAGGGCCAGCATCTGATCGGCCCCGGTATCGGTCAGAACCAGTGCCTCTTCAAGGGTCACGGGAACGCGCCCACCGCCCCGTTTCAGCGAGACGTTGCGTCTCGCATAGGAGATGAGCACGTGGCGCATCGCAGAGGCAGCAAGTGCCAGGAAGTGAGCGCGGTCTTCCCACTTGATGCGCTCCACCGCGACGAGCTTGAGGTACGTCTCGTGTACTAACGCGGTGGTGTCGAGCGTATGCCCCGCGCGCTGTCCTCGCAAATATCCGCGCGCGCGCTGCCGCAGATCGTTGTAAACCAGCGGAAACAGCTTGTCCAGCGCAGCACGGTTACCGTTGCGCCACTCTGTGAGAAGCGCAGTCGAGTCAGCTCTTTCCATTGGGAAGCGAGTCCTTTTAGCGCCGTGCATAATAATACGTATGTATCCGCCAACGGGCGACCGATTTCTTGCAAACCCTCAAGGGACTCTAGAGGGAAACCGGGCGTCGGTGCCGGCGTTTGTACCTGCTGCACGACCTCTTCGAGGTGAACACCTTCTGGGAGCTCGAGGCGGATCGAGTCACGGCGGAGCAGACGCAGGCTGGCAGGTGACGCTCCACGTGCGGGCGCGGAAAGGCCGTCGCCGACAGCGCCGGCGTCGGAGACCCCGATGCCGATGGATGAATGGGTGGAGATCGGGAGCTGAGGGCCCCTGACCAAGCGCATGCTCGCGGACGTGCCACTGGTGCCTGCTGCGACTGCCAGCGGTAGTTCGCATGGCAGGAGCTTCGAGTAAGCGATAGCAAGTGGCACGCCGGTGATGCGGAACGTCCGCCGGCCGACGAGATTGGCACACTGGCACACAAAAAAGAAAAGGGCTGTTCCATAAATGGGCGGCCCTCTCGCTATCCTATCAGTTCTGAACGACTTACAAAGTGGCCAGGGACGGAATCGAACCGCCGACACGCGGATTTTCAGTCCGCTGCTCTACCAACTGAGCTACCTGGCCGAAGTGCGTAAGGTAATCCACACCCGGCCGATTTCAACCGCGAACGCGCACGGGTTATGCACTGTGCAACCGTTGATAGCCCTTGGAAAATCGACCACATTTGAAGCCTCGGAGGCTCCTATGAAGTATCGTTCACTCGCCGTCCTTGCCGCCACAGCGGCTACCCTCGCCGGATGCGCCTCGCGCCAGACCGAAGTTGCTACCGGAGACGTCGAATCCATGCGCTGGACAGCCACCATCTCGCCCGTTGCCACGCCAGTGGCGATGGAGACACCAATCGCGAAGGACACCACGATGATGATGCGAGATACGACCATGATGCGAGATACGACCATGATGCGGGACACCACCATGAAGCACGAAATGATGGCGCCTTCCATCACTGGTTCCGCGGTAGTTGCCCGCGCCTCGAATACAGAGACGTCCGCAACTGTCATGATTTCCGGTGCGACGGCCGGTGAGTCCTACGCATGGCATGTGCATGCCGGCACCTGCGCTGACTACCAGGGCGTAGTAGGACCGGCGGCGTCCTATTCTCCGATCACTGCCGATGCCAGCGGTAAGGGGCAAGCTACGGTGACCCTACCCTACGCGACGCCCACAGAGGGAAGTTACGTTATTAACGTTCACCACATGGGGAAAGTGGTGTCGTGCGGGCAGCTGTCGCTGAGCACGATGCGGTAGTCAGCTTGGGTGATGCAGGAAACGGGAGGTGGCAGGCGGGAAGCGGGAGACGGGACGCGGTAACGCCACGCGCCATCCTTCTACTTCAATCCGCCTGCCACCTCCACTCCCTCAATCCGGCAGCAGCTACCGCTTTCTGCTCGGAATCCTGACCTCCCCTTTCACCTTGGCGTACTCGATTCCGCCGCTCCCGTCGTGCTCGACGACGAAGTCGCCGCCCACGTCTGCCACGCGAATCGAGCCGGAGCCGTCGGTTTCCACCCGGACAGCACCGCTGACGTTGGTCGCAGAGATTTCTCCCGAGCCTTCGCGGTCCACCACTACATCGCCGGTCACGTCGCGGACGCGGATCTCGCCGGAGCCGTCGCGCAATGTGACGTTACCCTTGACGCCGCGGATGGAGAGCTCGCCGGAGCCGTCGGTGACGCGCACCGGGCCACCGACATCTACGATCTCCAGTTCCCCGGAGCCATCGCTCACCTCGAGACTCGCCACCCCACGTATCTCGATCTCGCCGCTACCATCCTCGATTTCAATCGGAAGCGAATTCGGCACCTCGATCACGAGGTCGAGCCCGCGATAGTTGTCGTCGCCGAGGCTCCAGTTCATGTCCGGGATGTCGACAACGACCATGATGTCATCGCCATGGCGCGTGGCGCGGAGCGTGATGTCCTCGAGGTAACGTTGCTTCGAGGCGCGCGCCGTCCCCACTACGCGTACCTCACCCAGCCCGGGTCGGCCTTCGATTTTCAATGTGCCGGCTTCGGCGTGCACGAAGAGACGCCTGGCACCTGACGCCTGGAGTGTTGCGTTACGAGGTGAGGTATGCTGGTCATCGACGTTCTGCGCAGGAGCGGTTACGGCCGAAGCCGTCATGGCTGCACCCACGATCAAGGTACGGGTGGTGATTCGCATGTCTGCTCCAATGAGGGTTGGTACCTTGGACAGCGGCTGGGAGCGATACGTTGGAAGGCAGGGGCAGGTGTCAGTTGCTGGGAAAAGGGCCGGGCATCGCCAACAGCAAACACTCCACCACGATGTTTCATGACGCCCGCCTCCCGCCTCCCTAGCCTACCGCTCCAGCTTGAAACCCCCATCCAGCCGCGGCCGCTGCTCGGCGTTCGCGGCAGCCCACCCCGTGGTGTACATCCATTTCGCGACACGAGCGAGCTTGGTAATGTCGATCCGGCCGGGCTCGTCGCGGGGCGTGTGATAGTCTGAGTGCAGCAGCGTGGTGAAGTAGACGGCCGGGATATTGGCACGCGCGTAAGGCAGGTGGTCGCTTCTGAAGTACCACCCTTCCGGGTGCGAAGGGCGATCCCAGGAGCTGTCGATCGCGAACCTGGAAACGCTGGCGTTGGCATCCAGCGCCATGCGCACGAGATCCGTGGAGTTGCGGTGTGGAGGCTGGCTTCCCAGCAGCGCTGCCGAATCGGGATGGTTCCGGCCGATCATGTCCGCATTCAAAACCGCCGCGATGGCGGACTTCGGCACCACTGGATGCTCGGCGTGCCAGCGTGAGCCGAGCAGACCGCGCTCTTCCGCGCCGTGCCAGACGAACAGTGCGGAGCGCGCGCCCGGACGTTTCGCGAATGCGCGCGCGATCGCGAGGACCGCCACGCTCACGGTTGCATTGTCGTCGGCTCCGTTCCAGATGGAGTCGCCATCTACAGGGAACCGTACGCCGTCGTGGTCCTGGTGCGCGCTGAAGAGCACATACTCACCGCGCCGCGCTGGGTCGGTTCCCCGCACGGCGCCGATGACGTTCACCGATGGATACACGAAGCTCTCTGTCAATAGCGACGCGACTAGCCGTGCGCCCGGGCGTTTCGCTTCTTCCAGCATGGAGCTCCGTAGCCATATCGCCGGTGCGCGGCGAATGCGGCCCGGATCGCGCGACATGGTATCGAGCGCATATGACCCGCGCTGCATGCCCGCACCGACGCTTTCGAACTGCGAACCCGAAATCGAGTCCGAGACAAGCACTACCGCCGCCGCACCACGCTCGGCGAGAAAGTTTGCTCGCTGTCGCACGGCGGCCTGCGTGTATCGCCGCGCCGAGAGGCTGACACCCGCGGGAGGCGCGTTGTCGGGGGGACTGATAATGGCTGCCACTGCTTTTCCCTTGATGTCGACGCCGGCCAGGTCGCTCTCTCGTCCCTGTCCTACGAAGACGAGCGGAAGATCGATTGCCGAGTCGGCAGGAAAGATGACGACGGCATCGGTCCAGAGCGCGATGCCGCGCCCGCCCAGCGAGATGCTGCTCGTACCCGATGTGCGGGTGCGGCGCATGGGCCAGAACTGGAAGAACGTGCCATCGTCGCCGGCGGGCTCGAGACCGGCTTCCCTCGCGCGATCAGCGACCCAGGCGGAGGCGCGGAGCTCGTCGAGCGTGCCGGCTTCGCGTCCGCGCATCGCGTCCCCCGCGAGCGCGAAAAGATCGCGCCGGAGGTCAGCTTCGGTGATGGCGGTGAGGGCTGGCGGCGCCCCGGGGGCAGCGAGCTCCGAATTGGGAGGCGCGCCTCGCGATGTGCAGGCGACGCTGAACATGGCGAGAAGGCTGGTGAACGTTCTGAAAACTTTCATGAGCGAGAACGAATGGTGGACTCGGTTTACAAGGAGATCTGCGGGCCATTGCTCACCGTGTATTCCAGTGGATCCCTTGATGGTTTCTACTCGGAACGCGAACCGTGACGCGCCGTGATGACCGACTTTATGCCTCCCCGCACGTTGAAATCACCCACCACTTGCATCCACTTCGGGTTGCACGCCACGACGAGGTCGTCGAGGATTCGGTTCACGGCACGCTCGTAGAAGATGCCGTCATCGCGGAAGCTCCACAGGTAGAGCTTGAGACTCTTGAGCTCGATGCACGCGGCTGCCGGGATATACGTAATGCGGATGGTGCCGAAGTCGGGAGCGCCACCCCTCAACAGAGCCAGTTCCGCGGCATCGGTTTCGATTCCGCCAACCGGGCAGAGTGACGTAAACTCCGCCGACTCCATGTGAATTTCGTAGTCGCGGCCAGTATGCGGATTGGGAAAGCTCTCGAGAAGTTCCGGACGGGGCATCCGATGAAGATGCAGGTCATCGTGGTCTACTTCAACCAGACCGGATACGGAGCCTCATGCAGCTTTTTTCATGAGCCTCGCTCTGCCACAGCCAGAGCCTTCTTCGCCAGGCTGGTCCTTCCGTACCGCCTCGCCCACCTGGGACCCATCGCCAGCGGAGAAAACGTTCGCAAGGTGGCCAGGTACGGAAGCACCAGCTCTTCCCTGAACTTCCCCAGCATACCTTCACCATCATAGCGGCTCCTGAAATCCACTGCCGTATGACCCGTGAGTGTGCGGATGTGACGGCCGAAGCTCTGCGGCGAGCTGTAGTCGAGATGATTCGCCACCGATGCGATGGAAAGACCCGGATTCTCGAAGAGCCGAGCCGCCTGGACCAGGCGTGCGGTTGCCAGATAACGTTTGGGTGCGGGCAATTTCGCGCGGAAGAACCGGCTCATCAGCGAGCTGGGCACGGCTTTGAGCTCCGCCGCCAGCGCACGCACTGTCAGCACGCGAGCGGGCTTGCCGAAGAGCAGGTCGAAGAAGCGGCAGCAATCGTCCGGCGCACCGGCCAGATCGAGGGAGAGCTGGCCGAGCGCCAGCCGCTCGATCTCGCTTGCGCGGTCGGCCATGAGGATTGAGCGGAGCTGGCGCCATCCGGTGGGCTGGCGCACGTCGATGAGGGTGCGCAACCCCGACTTGCCAAGGGTGAGCACCGTCTGCGGAGTGTCGGGCTCCACGTGGGTGAGGAGCGCCATGGCGGGCACGCGCGGAAACTCCCGCACCATGCGAGCCAGCGGCACGCTGTCGCGCTCGCCGAAGCGATTGACGGAAACCAGCACGGCTCCAGCTCGCCGCTGCCTGAGATCGCGCAGCACATCGTCCATGGTTTCGCGATGCAGCGTGTAGTACAGACCATGGCCGGCCGCGTCGACTCGCATCTGCTCATCCCTTGTGAGAATGGTGGAGACGGGTGCCAATGCTGATCGGGACTCGGGTACAGTGGGCGCAGGACGCATTGGGACTCCTCGGCGAGTGGATGCGGACCGGAGGACGTGACCGATTCGCATCACCACTGTACTTTTCGATGTCATCTGACCGTCAGCAGCCCATGGAGCATCACCATGCGTTATATCCTGGCCATCGTCACCGCCGCAATCACCGCGGGTGCGAGCCTGGCGCAAACAACCGAGCGCCCGAGCGCTTCGGCGCAGCGCGGCGGGATAAGCGATTCCGCCTTCGCCAGGCTGGTCGGGCAGCTCTCGGAGAAGAGCGGGTATTTCGACACCGACAACCTCATATCCAACGAGAGCTCGTATCTGCACGTGATGGGAACGATGCGCCGGCTGGGCGTTCGTGCGGGTGCATACATCGGCGTGGGGCCCGATCAGAACTTTTCCTACATCGCACAGGTGCGCCCGCGAATAGCGTTCATTGTTGACATTCGCCGCGACAATTTGCTGCAACAGCTCCTCTTCAAGTCGCTGTTCGAGATGTCGCGCAACCGGATTGAATATCTCTGCCTTCTCTTCGGGCGCGCGGCGCCCGGGAATACGCGAGAATGGGAAGCGCGGAGCATCCGGCAGATCGCCGACTACGTGGACGCGGCGCCCTTTCGTCCCGATCTGGCCGAACGTGCGCGAGTGGAGATACTGGCGCGCGCGCGAAAGCTCGGGATTCCGCTTTCCCCCGCCGACACCGTGACCATCGGCCGCTTTCATTCGGAATTTGCCGCGAGTGGACTCGGCATTCGCTTCACGAGCACGAATCGCAGGCCGCGACCCTACTATCCGACCTACCGGCAGCTCATACTCGAAACCGACCTCACGGGACGGCAATCGAGCTATCTCGCATCCGAAGAAGCGTTTCGATTCGTGCAGTCGCTCGAACGCAGGAACCTTGTCATTCCCGTGGTGGGCGATCTCGCCGGCGAGCACGCTCTGAGCGCAATCGGACGTGAGATTGCGAGACGCGGAGAGCGGGTTTCGGCTTTTTACACTTCGAACGTAGAATTCTACCTCATGCGGGGCGGCACATTCGCGCGGTTTGCGGAGACCGTGGCGGCGCTGCCGCGTGACGAGCGCAGCGTCCTCATTCGCAGCTATTTCGGTGGAGTGTACGGCACTCCGCATGCGCAAGCGGTTCAGGGTTATTTCAGCACGCAGCTGTTGCAGACACTGGAGAGTTTTGTTGGCGAGACCGCGCGCGGCGGCTACGAAACGTATTTTGACCTGGTGAGCAAGCACGCGATCGAGCCGTGGGGAGTGGAAGTGGGGAAGCACGCACCATTCGCAGTCCGCAGTCCGTAGTTCGCGGTTCGCAGTTCGCGGTTCGCAGTTCGCAATCCGCAGTTCGCAGTTCGCAGTTCGCAGTTCGCGGTTCGCAGTTCGCGGTTCACGGTTCGCGGTTCGCAGTTCGTCTCTAGCCTATCATTCGAGAATTCCAATGCCTTTCATCGCCCGGCCGGAGCCAAGCGAGTACGGAGCCTATTACGGGACCTATATCAGCAAGGTCCCCGAAGGAGATGTTTTGGATATTCTGGAGCGACAGCGCGGGGAGATCCGGCAGCTGCTGGGGGATCTGCCCGCGGATAAGGAGAACCACCGCTACGCGCCAGGTAAGTGGAGCATCAAGGAGGTCATCGGGCACGTGGCCGACACGGAGCGCGTCTTCTGTTACAGGGCACTGCGGTTCGCCCGTGGTGACAGAACGCCGCTTCCGAGCTTCGATGAGAACAGTTACGTGCTGAACGCAAATTGCGCTCAGCGAACGATTATCGATCTCGCGGAGGAATATGATGCCGTGCGCCAGGCTACCGTACTGCTCTTCCGGAATCTCAGCCCCGACGCCCTCATGCGCACCGGCACCGCGTGCGAGAAGGAATTCACGGTGCGTGCGCTGGCATACATGGTCGCCGGCCACGTGGGCCACCACCTTGCGCTTCTGCGGGAGCGATATCTGAAGTGATCAACGATCCGCTGCTGTTTCCGGAGCACCGTTCACCGCGCTGTATCACCCGCGCACCAGGCACCGGGCACCGGGCACCGCACTCGTTGCGAAGCGATACCGTTTCCCTCCACATCCCCCCTTCGCTTACCACCCCTCTCCTCGCCGCCTTTTCCTGTCTTCTCATGGCCGCGTGCCAGCCAGCCGACGACGGCAGAGACCGCCCGGCCCAGGCGTCCAGTGCAGCACTCAGGATCTCTACGGAGCGCCGCGGCAACCTTCAGATCGTCGGCTCCGACACCCTCAGCGAGTCCGCACGCGTCCTCGCCCTCTTTCCGGAGCCGGACGGTGCCGCGATCGCGTTCACCTTCGCTGATTCCGCCAGCAATGTCTCCTCAGCGCTTGGCCTTCTCGACAGCGGCAAGGAGAACGCGCAACTGATCTGGCCTGACTCCGTGTCGAACGTTGAATGGCCGGCCGCGCACAAGCTTTCCTGGACCGCTTCGAGTACTCAGGGCGGCGTCCACGCCATTGGTGATGTTCACAACGCCGAGCTGGGGCACATGGAGGAGGAGCATCCCATTCGGACGGTCAAGGTTCCGCGCGGCAGTGCTGAAGCGGCGGATGCGTCTGCTCGTGCCCGCGCAACCGCCTACATCGATTCTCTTCGTCTCCAGCCAACCGGAGTTCCGTCGCAGGGAACGCTGCGCTACACGGTCACACACCTCATGCACGCGCCGTCGGATTCGCTCGTTGCCTTCTACGTCATAGCCCGAAGCGGCGAAGGAAGCGAGCGCATGAATCCCACGTGGTACGCCCTCGACCTTCGAACCGGCCTGGTGGCTCCCGTCGACAGTCTAACGGGCGGAGCGAATGCGCTCGCAGAGACGGCCGCCGCGTGGATCGACAACGACCGCTTCGTGTACGTCAAGGGACTTACCCTGCACGAGGCGAAGGTGCGGCGGCAGTAGGGATCGCAGCTTCACTCTCTCCGCCACCCTCCCTACCGGCCGTATGCGCGTGCCGTCGCCGAGTGCGTGGCTGTTGCGCTATCTTGCCTGCCATGTCTGACGCCGAATCATCCACCGAGCTACTCCAGTCCCTCAAGGCAGCGTTCTCCGGTCAGTACGACGTTGAGCGGCCGCTCGGCGCAGGCGGCATGGGTACTGTTTACCTGGCGAAGGACATGACGCTCGACCGCCAGGTCGCCATCAAGGTGATCGTTCCCGAGCTGGCGGCGAACAGGGCGTTCCGGCAGCGTTTTCTGAGCGAGGCGCGCACCGTAGCAAAGCTCAGACACCCGAACATCGTCGCCGTGCACGCCGCGGGAGAAGTGGCTGGAAGCCTGTATTTCGTCATGGAGTACGTGCCCGGAGAGAGTCTGCGCGATGTTATTGACCGCGAGCCAATCGCTGACCGCGTTCGCGGCACCGCGATCCTCCGCGATCTGGCAAGCGCGCTCGAGTACGCGCACGAGCACGGCGTGGTCCACCGCGACATCAAGCCTGAGAACATCCTGATCGACAAGGACAGCGGGCGCGCCATGCTGACGGATTTCGGAGTCGCCGGATTGACAGGTCAGGGTGCCGCGGACGAGCGAATGACCGGGATCGGAATGATCGTCGGATCGCCCCGCTACATGAGCCCCGAGCAGGCGGCTGGAGAGCGGCAGCTTGATGGACGTAGCGACATCTATTCGCTCGGACTCGTGGGATATGAGATGTTCTCCGGCGGTCCGGCGTTCGCCGGTACCGGCACCGTGTCCATCATCACCAGGCAGATCACTGAGAAGCCCGCCCCACTCGGCGAGAAAACGAAGGGAGTTCCGCCCGCCGTAGCGGCATCCATCGACAAGGCACTGGAGAAGGACCCGGCGAATCGGTGGCAGACGGGAGGTGAATTCGCCCGTGCCCTGGCACAGGACACCCCCAGCCTGCTGTATCTCGGGGGCCGACGCTCGGCGAGACAGCGACGCACGCGTCTTTTGATTGCTGGCGCTATCGCGGGCGTACTGCTCGTCGGTATCCCCATCGCCTGGCGGCTCTCGGCCAGCGGCGCTGGCGCACCGGAAGGAGTCGACCCTCGAAAATCCTTCTTCGTTGCGCCATTCGAGAATCAGACGAGCGACCCATCGCTCGGGTGGCTGCGGGAGGGGAGCGTCAACATGCTGACGCTGAATCTCTCCAGCTGGAGCGATCTGACCGTCGTGGATTACGAGCGCACACTCGACCTGCTACGCGATGCCGGCATTGGCGACGACTCGCGTGTCGGGCTCGAGGCCGCGAGAGAAATCGCGCGCGAAGCGGGAGTATGGACGGTAGTGCTCGGCCAGATCACGCGGGGCTCCGACTCGCTGCGAGTCACGGCACGCGTGTTCGACGTCGCGTCCGGCAAGTCTGTCCAGCAGGCGGAGGTGGGCGCGGCCGCGGGCTCCGACCCGCGCGGCCTGTTCGACAAGCTGTCTCGCGAACTGCTCGACCTCGCGGGAGCCCCGCCCATGACTCCGGAGATGGCGAAAACCACAACCTCCTCGCTCGAGGCATACAAGGCGTATCTGACTGGAGTGCGCGCGCTCAACGGGTGGGAGTTCGACGTAGCCGACTCCGCCCTTGCTCGCGCGATTAACGCGGACAGCACCTTCGCGCTTGCTCACTACAAGCGCGCGCTTCTTCTCGGCTGGAACAAGAAGAACTTTACCGATACTAGTGACTTGCGCTCCGCGCGGCTCGCAGCGGAGTACGGCACGCGGCTGCCGCAGCGGGAGCGCGGGTTGGTGGACGCCTTTCTGTCGGTCACGCAAGGAATCAACAGCTCGATGAGTGGTGACACCACGAAGGCGAAAGAGAATCTCGGCGCGGCGCAGCAGAAGTACGCGGCGTTGCTCGGGCGGGACTCTACGGACGCTGAAGCATGGTACGGCCTGGGCGACGCCTATTTCCATTCGCCGGCACCGACTACAACCGTTCGCGGCGCGAATTGGACACGCTCGCTGCGCGCCTTCAACCGGACGCTCGCGCTCGACTCCAGCTTTCACCTCGCCTATCCGCATACGTTGCAGATCTACAATACAGCGGCCACGCAGGGGCAGGGCCTCATTGTCGTGGGCGACAGCGCCATCGGCTTCGAGTCGCAGGGGGCGAGTCAGGCGTACGGCCGGGAACGCATCCTCGCCGCGAGACAAACGGCGCGTGTGCGCGCGGCGCAGGAAGCGAGGCGCTGGGTCGATACCGATCCCGAAGCTCCCGAGGCGCATCTGGCGCTTGCCGATGCTTACGTCGCTTCCAACGATCCCGCCGCGGCCGCGGCCGCGCTGCGCCTGGCGATGTCGCGTCCCACCGTGCGGGCGCCAGACATTCTCTACCGGATCGCGACAATGGAAGTGATGAGCGGCAAGCCGCTTGAGGCGTTAACGACGCTGCGAGACGCAATGCGCAGGTATGGCGCCGATTCGCTCGCCGCACAGGGAGGACTTCGACAGTACTCAACCCTGACTGGTTCCGCCGCAATCGCCGCATACGCGGGTTCCATTTCGGACATGAACGCGGTGTTCGCTCTCGTCGAAAAGGTGGTGCCAACGTTGCCGGTTGACGGACAACGCGGTGGAGTGCCGAGCAGCCGCGCCACAAAGAACCTCGCAGTGCTCAACCTTCTCGCGATGGGGATCGAGCTGCCAAAGCTGCGCAAGGATATAGACGAAACCCTGAAGGCAATGGAAGCCTTCGGCAAGGTGCCCCTGATAGCTGAGGCGCGTCGGATCACAGCATATTTCACATACGTGTTGGGACGCGACACGAGCTACCTGGCCACGCTCCGAAAGTCGGGAGGCGAGGAATGGGTCGCCTCGCCCGCGTTTCAGGCGCTAGCCCAACTGGATCGTGGCGACACCGCCAGCGCCACCCGAATCGCGGCACAGTTTTCCCGCGGCGACACCACCAGGATCCGGACTGTTTCCCAGGAAAGTATGCTCGGCTCCTTCGTCGAGGCGGAAGTGCTGGCTACTATCGGCGATCTCAGGGGCGCGGCGGCAACTTACGAGTCGATAGATCCTGTGCGTGCGAAGTTCTCGACCTTTGGATTCCCCGATCCTCGTTGGCCGCTCTACGCGCGTACCTTTCTACAGCGCGGCAAGCTCTACGAGCGGCTCGGAGAAAAGCCGAAGGCGGAGGCAGCCTACAAGAGGTTCCTGGAGCTCTGGAAGGACGCCGATCGAAGGTTGCAGCCACAGCTCCAGCAGGCGCGTGACGGGTTGGCGCGACTTCGCGATTCGTAGTGGAGTTTTGCTCTCACTCGCTGGGAGCAGGAGCCAGTGACATGACAGAAAATGATGCAATCAGGGTCGTGAGAGGCGGTGGCAATTCCCGCGACTGGAACGGCATCCATTACAAGGAAGGGCTGTCCCGGACCAACGTCGGTGCGACCAGACTCTCAATGAACGTGGCTACCATTCCACCCGGTGGCGTCGCGTACGCGCACATCCATGTGGATTTCGAAGTGATGCTCTACATACTCGAGGGACGCGTACGCCACGAGTACGGAGACGGCCTGAACAAGGTCATCGAGAACCAGGCCGGCGATTTCATCTTCATTGAGCCCGGCGTTCCGCACGAAGTCTTCAACATGAGCGACACGGAGCCCGTGGTCGCGGTCGTCGCCCGCTCCGATGCGGACGAGTGGCAGAACATCGTGCCGTACGACAGGCAGCAAAGCGCCGAGGTGAAGTCATCCCTGGCAGCACGCGGTTCACCCGGGCACCGGGCACCAGGCACCGGGCACCGCACTCGTGGCGGGAGGGAACCAGGGTGAACAAGGCGAGCTTCCGCGTCTCCGTCACGAAAGATTACCTCGTCTTCGCGTCCGCGCATTTCATAACGTTCTCCGGACATCGCTGCGAGCCGCTGCACGGCCATAACTACCGCGTCGGCGTGGTGATCGAGGGGCCACTGGACGCCGAGTGCTGGTATGTGATTGATTTCTCGGTGTTGAAGAGCGTGATGCGGCGTCTCTGCGATGCCATCGATCACAAGATGCTCCTGCCGATGCGCAATCCGCGTCTCGGCATTGAACGGCGCGACGGGGCGGTGCACGTCGCTCTGGATGGAAAGCCGAAGTACGTCTTTCCCGAAGAGGATTGCGTGCTCCTCGATATCCCGAATACCACTGTCGAAATGCTGGCGCAGTATCTCGCGCAACGCCTGCGAGCCGAGCTTGGCTCGACGGGCGCGAACCAGCTCACCGCGATCGAGATGGAAGTAGAGGAAAACTTCGGTCAATCAGCCACGTACAGGGAAGAAGCAACCCGATCCGCCGGAGGATGATCAATGCACGACCTGCGATTCCCTATCGGCAAGTTCGTTCCCCCAGACTCCTCCGACGCAGCGCAGCGCGCCAGGCTCATCGCTGACATCGACACCGCGCCCGCCGCGTTGCGCCGCGCGACACAGGGGCTCTCGGACGAGCAGATCGACACCCCTTACCGGCCCGGCGGTTGGACCGTGCGCCAGGTCGTACACCATGTTCCCGACAGCCACATGAATGCCTATATCCGATTCAAGCTCGCACTCACCGAAAGCGAACCAGCCATCAAGACCTATGAAGAGAGCCTGTGGGCGGATCTGCCCGATACTCTCGCGACGCCCATTGATGTCTCACTCACCCTGCTCGAGACGCTGCATAAGCGCTGGGCGATACTGCTGCGCGCGATGAAAGACGCCGACTTCGCGCGCACCTTCAAGCATCCGGACTGGGGCGCCATCTCGCTGGACAGGACGCTCGCTCTGTATTCATGGCATGGCCGCCATCACGTCGCGCACATCACGTCTCTCCGCGAGCGGATGGAATGGGCGTAACGCCTGTCGTCCATCACCCCTTTTCATACGGGTTGGGCCCGCTGGAAATTACGGGCTTCGGACTTGCCGTGCTGCTCGGCTTCGTCATTGGGCAGATCATTGGTAAGCGGGAGTTGGCTCGTCGGGGCTTCGACCCGGAGCCGGTAGGCGATATCGTTTTCGCTGCGGTGATCGGGTTCCTTATTGGGGCGAAGGTCTACTACGCCATTCTGGTTGGCGACCCCTCGGCGCTGCTCAGCCGTGGCGGATGCGTCTTCTGGGGCGGACTTGCCGGCGGGGTGCTCGCGGGCTTATGGATGGCCCGGCGGCGCGGAATGCCGCTGATGCGCATCTGCGATGTCGGAGGGATCGGAATAGCGGCCGGATACGCCGTTGGGCGGACTGGATGCTTCGCCGTCGGCGATGACTACGGGCGTCCGTGGAAATCCCCCTTCGCGGTTGCGTTCCCCAACGGCGCCCCTCCGTCGACCGCGGCCAACATGCAATCGGAATTTGGAATTCCCATACCGGATGGTGTCGCGCCGGACACGGTGCTGGGGGTGTACCCTACACAACTCTACGAGACTGCTCTCGGCTTTTTCATGTTCGCCATTCTCTGGCGACTGAGGGGTCACAGACATGCGGAGGGTTGGTTGTTCGGCGTGTATCTCGTGCTCGCCGGCGTGGAGCGATTCGCCATAGAGTTCCTGCGAGCCAAGGATGACAGGTTTTTCGCCGGGCTGACGCTGGCGCAGGTAATCGCCCTGGGAATGCTGGCTGGTGGCGCAGTATGGATGTGGGCGCGGCGGGCGCAGGCTCCGTTAACGTCGTCCGCCCGGTAGTGTTCGCAACGTTACCGGATTTACCTCTGGTTTGTGTCCCTCATCCTCTTGCTCCCTCGTAACCCTTCGCTTCATCCAACTCCCATACGCCTGTACCGCGCCTTTACCAGTTGAAAAAGCCCGTACGCCATTAGTCCGATCGCCACGCCGCCGAGCAGCGCGGCGCCCGAGCTTTGCTCCAGAACCCTGAGCGCGTCACTGATGTCGGAGGCCTGGCGTGGGTCGTAACGCTGCGCTGCGCGGATGAAGTACCAGCCCACTACGCCAAAAATGAGTGCGCGTGCTCCAATGCCGAAGCGGCCAAGCCCCAGGGCGACCTTGCGGGAATCCGCGTTGAGCGAGCTCAGATCGAGATGCTTGCGAACCTCGCCCGCGATCGCGAGATACAGTTGGTAAATCCCGTAGGCGATGACACCGGCACCCGCAACGCCGACGATCCACCTTCCCATGGGCACCTGCATTACCCGCGCGGTCCAGTGGTCCGGCGTGGAGCTTCCTGCTCTGCTCGCCGATCCGGTCAGGAGCCGCATCGCTTCGACTCCCAGGGCCCCATATACAAGTCCTCTCCAGGCGTCGCCGATCCGAAGGGCGATACCTTTCATGTCACTGCCGTCGCGCTCAGCGTCGGTCGCGGCGGACACAAAACGCCACAGCGCATATCCAAGCAGGCCCGTGGCTATGATGCCGAGCATTATGCGTCCGAAGGGCTGGGCG
>JBPCJT010000089.1:0-2757 GCA_051005015.1 Gemmatimonadaceae bacterium
CCGACCTCGTGAGCGATCACGTAGGCGTGCGCGAAATCGCCGTCGGCCTTGAACCGCGTTCGCAGGTCGTCGAAAAAGCTGAGGTCGATGTAGATGTCACGATCGAGCTGACAATAGAAGGGTCCCATCGCCGCCTGGCCGGTGCCGCACGCCGATGGCGTTATCCCGCTAAAGAGCACGAGCTTCGGTTCCTCGTAGTCCTGCCCGTTCGCCTTGAAGATCGCATTCCAGGTGTCTTCCGTGTCGCCCAGCACCGCGGCAACGCGGTCGCGGTTAGGGTCGTTGGCGAGCGCGGCCGAGTCCTCGGGGGACACAGGACCACCCTGGGGAGCGGAGTTTATTAGCGCGCCGGGGTCGACGCCGAGAAAGAGCGCGATGAGCAGCACCGCGATTCCCCCAATCCCTCCGCCCATGGCCGGGCCCATTCGCATTCCACGCCTGTCTTCGACATTGGTGCTACGTCGTCCGAGTCGCACGCACGCCTCCGGTGATGGAAGGATCCGGAGTTTCTATAAGCAACTGCCGCGCCCAGGCGGCTCAGGCGACCGTGGGTGAGGAGGAAAGAAACCGGTGCGCCTGCTCCCATCCCGACGGATCCCGGCGCAGCTCGGCGTCGAAGGCCGCGGTCATCCGGCGCGTGGCGTCGGCGACCGTGGAAGGCTGCACGGCTATCTCGGAGCCAAGCACTATTTGAAGTCGTCCCCCGTGGTACCTGGTCATGACGGGTACGATCGGTACGCCCGCCGCGACCGCAATGCGCGCAATGCCGGTGGACGCATGAACATCACGGTCGAGCAGAGATACGGGCGTGGTGTGGTGACCCTCGCGTCCGAAATGGTCCGCGGTTACCACGGCGGAGCTGCCATCCCGGATTCGCCCGACGAGCTCGCGGAGGCCGCGCCAGGTGCATGGGACGTGCGCCTTTCCAGCGCGATCGAGCCAACGGCGCGCGGAATAAAGCACGCCGTTCGGCTGGCGCGCGAGCCACAGGGCGAGCACGCGTCCCCAGGGAGTGTGATAGATCGCGTAGACGCAGTTGCCTTCGCGCTTGCGGCCGTCGCTGGTTACTTCGACGCGGCGGAGCACAGCGTCGGAGAAGCCCAGAGCCAGGAGCATCCTCAAGCCTTCGCGCGCGATGCGGGCAAACCAAATGGAGACGAGCTCGGCTGAGCCGTTGGTGCGTCCGTCGTGCGCGCGGAAGAGCCGGGCGCGAAGACGCCTCGTTCGCGCCGGACGCAAGCGTCCGTCGAGAGCCGCCAGTGCTGTCGCGAGCGCGCTCGCCGCCGCGAATACGCCGCTGACAAGCGCATCGCCGGCACCGCCGCGGGTGGATGCGCGATGGAAGGACGTGAAGATGTCGGCGGGGAAGACCTGAGCGTCATTTTTCACTACCGGCTCCGTATCGGGACGGGTGAAGCTCGTCCAGGGCGGCCGTCGGCGGCATACGTATGTGTACGTAGGAGCGGCCTTCTCTCTTAGCCGCCGCTTACGGCAGCCAAAATCAAGACTTCGGCTCCATCCGGCACCACAGTCTCCAATCCATTTTCGAACCTGCTGTTCCGCTCTCCCACGAACACGTTGATGTGCGGTCGGATCTCTCCCTGCTCTGTCAACACTCTGGTCTTTACGCCAGGGTACAGCTTCCCCAACTCCGAAAGCACTTTGCGCAGTGAGCCGCCCGAATTCACCTCCACCCGCTCCTTCCCGGCCGCGAACTGCTGGAGGTAAGAGGGCAGGCCAACAGTTACCATCAGCTTGAAATCATCCCGGTCTTCACGCATACGACCGGCGGCAGAGTGTCGGCAACGAGCTGCCAATTCTCTCCCTCGTCGTTCGAGGCGAACACCTTGCCGCTGCGGGTCCCGAAATACACCCCCGCCGGATCGGAGCGGTCGACCGCCATGCAATCGCGCAGCACATTCTCGGAGGCGCTCTCCTGCGGCAGGCCATTCGCTAGCGGCTGCCACGAAGCGCCTGCGTCGCGCGTGCGGTACACGCGGAGCTTCGCTTCTGGTACGACGCGAAACATGTCTGCCTCGATGGGGACGATGTAAACGGTGTCCGGGTCGTGCGGATGCATGGCCATGGCAAATCCAAAATCGGACGGAACGCCGTTGGCTATGTCCTGCCAGCTGTCGCCCCAGTCATCGCTCCTGTACAGGCCCCAGTGATTCTGCAGGAACAG
Organism: Gemmatimonadaceae bacterium; assembly: GCA_051005015.1. GTDB lineage: Bacteria > Gemmatimonadota > Gemmatimonadetes > Gemmatimonadales > Gemmatimonadaceae > JACMME01. Next base: position 2,186 of record JBPCJT010000089.1, read on the forward strand.
CCGCTCGGGCTTGTTGCGATGATTCACCACCTTGTGAACGCACTGTCCGAACTCCGGATGCTTGTCGGGCATGAATTCGGCGCGAACTCCCTTGTTGCTTGCGCGCCAGCTCCGGCCGCCGTCATCGGTACGGTACGCGCCGCCCGCCGACACGGCGATGAGCATTCGATCCGTGTTGGACGGGTCCTGGACGATCGTGTGCAAGCAGAAGCCGCCCCCGCGCTGTGAGCAGAAATTGCCTCGCTTGCAGGCCGTTGTCGAACGTTTGGTACGAGTACTATGTACGAAACCAACATTGCCCCGGGAACGGAGCATTTCCCGGTTTTGCCGATGGGGCTTGGACTGAAATCGTACCAGAAATAGGTCACATTTCGACTTTGGACCCGCTACATTCATACGTATCAGACCGCGCTCACGGCGAGCTCGACGGGCGCGCATTCAGAATCGACATCGGACAAGGTACCACTGGTAATCTTTGCCGTCCGCCTGGGTGGTTCCCCAAGCGCTTTGCATTGGCGCACAGGAGTTGACGATGACTATTCATCCGAAGTCGGGCCACGGTAATCGTGCGC
>JBPCJT010000090.1:0-3211 GCA_051005015.1 Gemmatimonadaceae bacterium
GAGAATAGCCACGTGATGGGGAGAAATCCGATGAACAGCAACGCTAGCATGGCGGCGAACCCGGCTAGGGCCGCGAACAGACGCCTCAAGCTGACGTCGACTCCGGCGAGCGATGAGAAAACGTAGAGGCTCGGCGCGCACAGCGCGAGGCTGAAGAGAACGATGATCGGTGTCTTCGCGGCCGCAATGGCCAGCTGGAAGCCACCCTGGAAGAGACCGGCCGCGGCACCGTAAAGGACGAAACCGACCAGCGCGCCGGCAAGAAGGCGGAGGGGAGCGCGCGGCGAACTGCCGACCAGCCGCGTCGCGACCTCGGCGGGACGCTTGAGGAGGTCATCAAAGTCGCCAAATACCGTGGCTTCCGAAGCGACTGAGTCCGCCATGGGGCCTCCCCGTTTACTCGTTCGAGAGCAGATAAGGCAGGATCTGCGTTCCGATGAACTCGTACACATTGCCGTCGAGGGCATCCGGACGCAGGAAGACGATCGGGTAGTACACACTTCCGACGAACGGCCGAAGCGCCCACGCTACTTCGCCTCCGACGAAGGCAAACGAGAGCATCCAGAGCGCGTAGACGGTGGCGGCGACACGGCGATCTGGCGCGACGCGGGCCAGCGCCGTCCAGAGCACGCGTGAGCCCACCGCGCCGCCAGCGCCCACGAATGCCGTGTGCAGCAGGTAGAGGAGGTTATGGGCGGTTCGCGCGTCCCTGGATGGCTCAGGGGCGGAGAGAGTGAACAGCCAGGCAATGGGAGCAAGGGACACCAAGATCACGCTGGCGATGGCCAAGGTCAGGAAGGTCAGCACGGCCACCTGCAGAAAGCGGAGCGGAATGCCCACCGCTGCGGCCAGGATCCAATTGATGATCATGGTCAGGCCGGCGGTGACCATCAGGACGAGGGGAAACTTGACCGCTACATAGAAGGCGAGTCGCGTGCCATGCCACATGCCGAACACGGCACCATAGGTTCCGGCGCAGATCGCCATCACGGCCATCAGCCACAACCACAGAGCCGGTAGCCGTTCAGCCTCGTGCACACGATCGAGCAAGGGACCTCGATCGTTGAGCAGGCGGGCCACTGAGACGGTGCGGCTCGATTTGGTGTGCTCACCAACCACGTTTGTGTTCCGCAGGCCACGGGGGAGACGGGTAATCGGGCGTTCTTGGCGAGAACAGCAAGAGCCACGCCAACGGGGCCTCGTTGCCGAGTGGCCACCGGCCCAAAGGTCCCAAACCATTTTTCGGTGATTAAGAACAAGCGGCGGGCTGGTTCAGCTGGCCCGCCTCATTCGCGCGTACCGCGCACTTCTATGGGATTAGTCCTTGGGCGCGCAGAAGCGCTTTGGCGTCCCCGCTCACGCGCCGTGACGCCGCGAGCGCAGCATGGACGGTCTGAAGGGGCGCGCCGACCATGCAGTGCGTGAGGCGAGCTTCGCAGCGCTTGACGTGCGCCTGGAGCGCGGCCACAGATGTGATCTCGGCATAGTCACATCGGATGTACGAGGTGCGGCTAATGCCGGGGTGGTCGCCTTTCGTCAGGGTATGACCCGTGTCGCCAGCGGCCGCAGCCTGACTGGAGATATTGACCACCAGCACACGCTCTTGGTTCTTGGCTGGATCGGAGGCGATGATCGTGAGGTGGTTGTGCTTCGACGGATAGAAGCCACGCCCCAGACAAAAATCTGGGTTGCCATCGTCCACGCTACCCTGATCCGACGAGACGGCGGAACTCGGCTATCTCCTCTAACTCCTTGCGCACTGCCTTGATGCGATCGGCCTTTCCTATCTTGGAAAGAATTGCCTCGGGCGATATGGGCTTACTCGTGCCCTTGGGGTACTCCCACTCCGGCAGAATCCGATGGAGACGGTCGATCAAGCCGTTTGTTCCCCACGTCGGCACCGCGCTAAAGCGGTCGTTTGTTTCCGCGAGTATATCGACCTCTGCTTCCGACAGCGGGCCGAGATCCGGCTCGACACGCAACCGAGCGTCGTTACCAGTGCGTTCAATGGTGGCTGACCATGGACCGCTCGGCGCGTCAGGCTTGAGCAGATCGTAAGTCCTGCTCAGTACGGGGCCGTTATCCATGGAGACGTAGCTATCGCCGGTTATTGGCCGTTCGTATTGTCCCCACGCTTCACGATCCGCCAGGTACAGGAGCTTGATGAGGCGGATAAATTCCATCCTGCCGCCAGCCCTGCTTAGAAGGTAGGCCGCAGCCGCCGCGGTCTTGCGCTCGTCGTACTCCGTTTGGATGTGGTCGGAGATGCCCCAGAAGAGGTTCATAGCGACCTGCCACCATGTTATGCCGGGGTCCCCCCCAGCGCCAGTTCTGTTTATATTGCCGGCCTGTCACGGAAGGTCTTTTGCCGATTGGTGTCGTTTGTGTCCAGTATATAGCCACCCATTTTTTCCTTGACACTGCTTTGGCGCGGCCATAAAGTCGCCGGTCATGAGTCGGACGGCCTCCTCGTCGCGCGAATCAGCGGTGAACGGGCGTCGTCCGTCCCTGGCCCCGGTGTCGATGGCGATGCGAAGCCGCCGGGGGTCCCTGGCGCCCTAGCTCGACACGAGCGGGCGTGACTGAGGCCTCCGGCGGGACACGCCGGGGGCTTCTTGCTTTTCGGCCACCCATTGCGGGTGGCCCCCCGACCGATCCTGCCGTGGGCCTCCTTTTCGAGAAGGAGGTCTTTCATGTCGGACGTTCAATGCGGCCTCATCGGCTGCGGCACCGTCGGGGGCGGTGTGGCGCAGCGGTGGGGCAGTGAAGTCACGGGCGCGGACCTGGCCACGGTGGCCGTGCGCGACGTGCGCAAGCACCGCGACGTCGATCTCTCGTCGCTGCGGCTCACCACCGACGCGTGGGAAGTCGTGCGTGACCCGCGGCTGCAGGTCGTCATCGACGCCACCGCCGACTGCGAGTCGGCGCGTGAGTGGGCCCTCGAGGCCTTCGCGCACGGAAAATCGTTCATCACCGCGAGCAAGTCGCTGGCCGCCCGTCACGGCGCCGAGCTCGAGGCGCGCGCCGCCGCGCAGAGGGTCGGCTTCAGATACGAAGCCGCGGTGGCCGGCGCCCTGCCCGTGGTCGCGCTCCTGCGCCTCGGCCTGTCGCCCGGACGCATCCGCGGGTTCGAGGGCGTGCGCAACGGCACGTGCAGCTTCGTCCTCGCACGGCTCGGCGAAGGCGCCTCTCTTGCCGCGGCGCTCGAGCA
>JBPCJT010000091.1:0-5163 GCA_051005015.1 Gemmatimonadaceae bacterium
GGATCGGGTTCTGCCACGCACCTCCCTTCTTCCGCCTCTCACCGCCCGCATGACCGATCTCATGCACGATCGCGTCATATCCGCGATTGGGGATCTCTACGACGTCGGCAGCGAGCTCGGAAGGGGCGGGATGGCTGTGGTATATCGCGCAACCGACCTGCGTCTTCGTCGCGACGTTGCGGTAAAGGTGCTTCCACCGGATCTCGCATTCCGTTCCGATGTGCGTGCGCGTTTCATGCGCGAGGCGGAGACGGCGGCGCAGCTTAACCACCCCAACATCGTGCCCATCTATTCGGTGGACGAGCGCGGTGGCATTGTCTTCTTTGTCATGGCGCTCGTAGAAGGTGAGAGCGTTGGGCAGCGCATCGTTCGGCAGGGAAAGCTCAGCATCGATGAGACACGCCGCATCTTGCGCGATGTCGCGGACGCGCTGGCGTATGCCCACTCCCGTGGCGTCGTGCACCGGGACATCAAGCCCGACAACATTCTGCTGGACCGACACGCGGGACGCCCGATGGTGACGGACTTCGGTATAGCGCGTGCGGCGGAAGCGGACTCGCGTCTCACCGTGACTGGCGTTGCCGTGGGAACCCCGGCATACATGAGCCCCGAACAGGCGACCGGTGATCGCGAGCTGGACGGTCGGAGCGACATCTACTCGCTCGGCGTCGTTGCGTATCACATGCTCGCCGGAGAACCGCCCTTCAAGGCGTCGAACACGCCAGCGATGTTGATGAAGCATTTGAGCGAGCGGCCGCGTCCCATGCGTGAGCTGCGTCCGGATATGCCGGCTGAGCTTGCAGTGACGATCGAGCGTTCGCTCTCAAAGCGGCCGGCAGACCGCTGGCCCGACGCGGGATCGTTCAGAGACGCGGTATCAGGCGCGATCGCGGCAGTGTCGGGGCAGGGATACCGGGATGAGCGACAAGCTATTCCCCTGGACAAGGGTCACGGGCTGGATGCTGACGCCGCAAAAAAGGCGCACGGTGCTTCCGCACGTGCTCCTTACCAGAATCCGGCTCTCCCGCCGCCTTATCCAGTTCCCGCCCCCGGCATACCCAGGCGCGTACAGCGTTCGCTGGAAAAGCAGTGGCGCAAAGACGTGAAACGACATCGCCAGAGAAAGGACAGCCTCGAGACGTTCGCGGCCAGACCCGTGGACGACAGGGTTCGCGCGTTTCGGCGCAACCTCGTCGCGACGGGGGCGACGACGGGATTTCTCTTCGCGATCAATATGGTCACGTCGCCGGAATTTCCCTGGTTCATCTTTCCCTCCCTCGGCATGAGCGTTGGCGTGGTAAAGCAATGGGGATCGCTCTGGGCGGACGGAGTTGGCTGGCATGACATCTTCGGGCGTCAGAGAATCGGCGCAGCCGGGCGGCAGCCGCTGCCGGAGAATTCGGCGCGACAAATTGCGTCACCGGATGAACAAGCATTGAAACTGGTGTCACACGATGTGCTGGATGGGAGTTACGGCGCCGCGGTTCGCCGGGCAGCGTCGGATCGCACTGCCATTCTGGGGATCATCGAGATGCTTTCGAAGGAGGATCGCGCCCTCATTCCAGACATCGCGCCGACTGTCGAAGCGCTCGTCGGCCGAGTTGCATCGTTGGCTCAGATGCTCCATCGGCTCGATGCCGACGTCTCGCCCGAAATACTCGCTCGAATAGATGCGAGAATCGCCGATGTCGAGCGCGAATCCGAAGAGTCAACGGATCACCAGCGGCGGTTGTCGCTGCTCGAGCGGCAGCGCGCGACCTTGCGCGATCTGTCACGCAGGAGAGAGACCGTAGCGAGCCAACTCGAGAGCGCCTCCATCGTGCTCGGCAATCTCCGGCTGGATCTCGTAAAGCTCCGTTCTTCAGGGGTGGGCGCCGCGATCGCAGACGTTACGACCGCGACACGCGAGGCTCGTGCGCTGTCAAGGGAAATAGGTCACGTTCTGGAAGCGGCAGACGAGGTGCGGCGACTGTGAGCGTCTGTCGGCCGCCGGCGATGTAGACGCATGCCCGCTCATCCCGCCACCTGGGCGCTCGCTCTCGTAATCATTTCGGCAGCCGCCAGCTCGCAGGGCGCTTCGCAGATGCGGGCAGCGGGTGAAGTTTGCTCCATATTGCCCGATTCCGCTGTAGCGAAGGATTCTCTCCTTCGTCCACCTGCCCCGCTTGTCCCGACTCCGGAGGCCGTGCGCGGCCTCTATGTGAATCGCTGGGCCGCGCTGGGCCGGAAAATGTGGCTGTTGATTGGTGTCGCAAGAACCACGGAGATCAACTCACTCGTCATCGATGTCAAGGATGACCGCGGCTATCTGCTTTACAAGTCGCGCGTCCCGCTCGCTCGTGCCATCGGAGCCGACACTTTCATGCCAATGCGAACCGAGCGAATGCGCGCCGTGCTCGACACAATGCGCGCGCACAATATCTATCCAATCGCTCGAATCGTTGTCGTGAAGGATCCGCTCCTGGCTGAGCGGAAGCTCGACTGGGCGATAAAGCGCGTGGACAAGCCAGACAAGCCGTGGCTCGACAAGAACGGAAGTCCGTGGCTGGATCCCCATCAGGATGGGGTTTGGCGCTACGCCGCCGATCTTGCATGCGAAGCGGTCGGCCTCGGATTCAGTGAGGTGCAACTCGATTATGTACGCTTTCCCGACGAGAGTCGGCTATGGCGGGAGGCCACATTTCCCCTCGCCGCCGGCCGTCTGAGAGCGCAAGTCATTCGGGAGCAGCTCCTGAAAACGCGCGAATGGCTTCGTCCGCTCGGCGTGCCGTTCACTATCGATGTCTTCGGACTCACTGTCGCCGATACCACCGACATGGGCATCGGCCAGAAATGGGAGAGCTTCGTCGATGCGGCGGACGTGGTGCTGCCGATGATGTATCCATCACACTATGCGCCTGGGAGCTACCACATCGCGCGTCCTAACGCGCACCCCTACGATGTAATTGACAAGGGGTTGGAAGACGCCAGGCATCGCAGCCAGGGAGTTCCAAACGCGGGAAAGATTGTACCGTGGTATCAGGATTTCACGCTCGGTAAGCCGAGATATGGCGCAGCTGAAATACGCGCACAGATCAGGGGTGGCTATGACAACGGCATTATGAGCTGGATTCTCTGGAACCCGCGGAGCGTATACACTATCTCGGCATTGCGAGCGCGTGGCGCGCTGGAATCGGGTGACACGTCGGCTACATCTCCCGCGCCTTCCGTTCGGCGGCGTCGCGAACCCAGCCAGCCACCGCCGCCAGCTCGCTGAAGAGCTGGCGATCCTTCTTGTCCACACGCGTTGCGCCTTCGGGTGGATCGCCCTTTCCAGTTGCGCCATCGGGTACCAGGAAACCGGCGACTCGAACGTCTGTGCCTCCAAGCGTTGCGCTCGCGGCTTCGACGCGCAGAACCCAGCGGCGAACGGGAAGCTTCGCTCTGGCGGCGCGCAAATCCTGCGGAACCGCTCGCGGCTCCGTTGAAATCATGTCTTTGCCACGGACGCCGATTGCATAGCCGTGTATCTGCAGTTGCGTTGCGGCAATCCGAAGGGCGGAGTCGGCAGGCAACCTCGTGCGAAATGATGTTCGTTGGCTCGCGGACCCGCCTAACGTGGCGCACGCAGCCAGCAGCACAACTCCGAAGCCGGCAAGAATTGCCGGAAGGGCGCGAGCCCTCTGTGGCCGGTCAAACGATGTATGTCGCAGGGCTGAGGGGCCGGGATGCTCGTATGGGTGCATGGTATCTCCTGAAGAACATGACATTTCAATAATGACCCAGGTATCCCGGGTGTGGCGGTCCGCCGACTGCATGCGTTCACGTGACAGGTATGTGCTCGCATGACATGACATCAGATTCTCGTCACGAAGAACATAATGTCATATGCTTCCCGGCCATGCCATGGAATTGTTTCGATCGGAACGCCTCAGCTGGTATTGGGCCCAAGGCCCACTACCGCCTCGGCTACTTTCATCGCGAAGCAGTGTTGCGACGCTCATATTACGTGATTCACCTGCGGTCAAGTCGCCAGTGCGCTCAGGTCCGCTTTTTTCGCGGGAGATCACGGCTGTTGAATTCCGTAACATTACACTGACGCCGGTGCGATGACTCTCGTTCAGATTTCTCCACAGCTCCCGCGTGAGGTCGACCTCAGGCGAACCTACGACGCGGTGGTCGTGGGCTCCGGCGCGGCTGGCGGCATGGCGGCCCACGTGCTCACCGCGCAGGGCATGCAGGTGCTCATGCTCGAGGCGGGGAAAAGACTTCCCATAGAGCGTGAATTACGCTCCATGGAATGGCCTTACGACCACCCTCGCCGCGGTGATTCTCCGCCGGGATCACACGCGCTTTCGCTGAACGAGTACACCATTCGGCGGCCTCCGTACGCCGTTGGCAGCTCATTCAAGCACGTGTATTCCTATGTCGGGGGATGGTCGGGCTCGGACTACGTCAAGAACATACTGATCGACGAAAAAAACCACCCCTACACGGGCACAAAGTACGCGTGGGTGCGGGCCCGCGCGCTAGGTGGCAAGACCAACATCTGGGGCCGACTGGCGCTCCGGTTGTCCGATTACGACTTCAAGGCCAAATCCCACGACGACTACGGTGACGACTGGCCCATCGCGTATCAGGATCTCGCTCCTTATTACGACAAGGTGGACCGCTACCTCGGTATCTCCGGAGTCAACGAGAACCTTCCGCACCTGCCGGACAGCCTGTTCCAGCGACCCACCAAACTCAACTTCGCCGAGGTAATGCTGCGAGAACGCCTGGCGACGATGGGACGAGTACTGACGCCCTATCGTGCCGGTGTTACTACCGATGGCCTCAAGCACAACAAGTACCGGAGCAAGTGCTTTGGCCGAGGTGCCTGCAACCGCCGGGCGGGTGGTTGCGACATTCACGCAGCGTTCGACTCGCCGACGGGGCTGATCTACCCAGCCATGGACACGGGCAATCTCACACTGCGCACGAACTCCATCGCTTATGAGGTGCTGGTGGACCGGCAAAGCGGCCGCGCGCGCGGGGTCGCCTTCATCGACAGCGAGAAACAGAGGTCTTACGAAGTCAAGGCAAAGGTTGTTGTGCTGGCCGCCTCCACGCTGGAATCCGCGCGGCTACTGCTGCTCTCTCGGTCCAGGCAGTATCCGAACGGCATTGGCAACTCTAGCGGAC
>JBPCJT010000092.1:0-7330 GCA_051005015.1 Gemmatimonadaceae bacterium
AGCAGATGGCGCATTAGCTCGCGCTCGCTGAGCATGCCCACAAGCAGACCGTCTTCCTCCACAACTGGAAGCGCATTGATTCCCGCCCGCACGATCTCGGCAGCCGCCTCGCGAAGTGGTGTGTCAGGCGTTGTCGTGCGAACGCCCTCCGTCATTATGTCGCGAACGGCCAGCTGCTCCGGAAGTGAATATTCCGACAGGATGCGCACCAACTCCTCGGCGCTGTTTGCCGAAAGCAGGGCTTCTACTACTTCAGGGTTTGACAGCGCCCGCGCGAAGGCACTCAGCACCTGCAGGTAACGCGCTGCGAGTCTGGGTGGGGCGACAATGACAAGCACGATACGCGCCGCCATCGATTCGCCACCGCCCATTTCGCGCCTGACGGGCTGCGGTGCGATTCCCAGAGCGACGACGAGGTCGCGAACGGCGTCGGTCCGGTAATGCATGAGCAAGGCACGATCCCCCATCGCGACGATGTCCTCGCCCCGCTCCTCGGCAACCCGGCTTCGGAGCTTTCCGGGATCCTGCACCATCTCACAGGCTTCCAGGCGCGTGACCAGAGCCTCCACCGCGTCGGCGGCGGTGAGTGATTCGAGTGGCACGATTACGCGCTCGACGGCAATAAGCTCCGAGAGCTTCACATCCGCTCTCTGACAAGATCGATGAAGTCTATTGGCCGCCGCGCGACAGCCATGCCGGCATCCTTGAAAGCCTGGATCTTTTCCGCAGCGGTTCCCGCGGAGCCGCTAATGATCGCGCCAGCGTGACCCATTCGGCGGCCTGGCGGCGCGGTTTGACCCGCGATAAAGCCGACCACCCGCTTGGTCATGTGATCGCGCACGAATTCCGCGGCTTCCTGCTCGTCCGTTCCGCCAATCTCGCCCATCATGCACACGACTTTCGTTTTCGGATCCTTCTCGAATGCGTCCAGGCAGTCGATGAAATTCGTGCCGTTGATTGGGTCACCGCCAATTCCGACACAGGTGGATTGGCCCAGTCCAGCACGTGTCAGCTGATAAACAATTTCATACGTGAGAGTACCGGAGCGGCTTACGACGCCTACAGAGCCGGCAGAGCAGATTCTCCCGGGAATGATTCCGGCCTTCGACTCGCCAGGAGTTATCAGCCCTGGGCAATTTGGCCCGATGAGCCGCGCCCCTTTCTCCTTCACATACGGATAAACGCGCGTCATGTCGAGCACGGGAACGCCTTCGGTTATGCAAACGACGAGTCGAATGCCCGCCGACGCAGCTTCCATCATGGCGTCGGCGGCGAATGGAGGTGGCACATAGATGACGCTTGTATTGGCGCCCGTTTTTTCGACTGCATCGGCAACGGTGTCAAAGATCGGCACGCTGTCCTCGAAACGCTGGCCACCCTTTCCCGGCGTGACTCCCGCGACAACCCTGGTGCCGTATTCCAGCATCTGCCTGGTGTGAAAGGATCCATCCCGGCCGGTAATTCCCTGCACCAGGAGCGTTGTGCCGCCATCGATGAAGATGCTCACGCCGGCTTTCCTCCAGTCGCTAGCTGAACGACCTTCTGCACCGCTTCATCCATGTCCGTCATGGCGGTGAATCCGTTTTCCTCCAGAATTTTTACCGCGATCTCCTCGTTGGGCCCCGTGAGTCTGATGACGATCGGAACTCTCAGCGGATTCTGCCTGGTCGCCGTCACTATACCGTTGGCAACGTCATCGGTACGCGTTATCCCCCCGAAGATGTTGAAGAGAATTGCCTTTACATTCGGGTCGGACGTGATGATGCGTAGCGCGCTAACGACCTTGTCGGGATTGGAGGAGCCGCCGATATCGAGAAAGTTCGCGGGCTCACCGCCGTAATATTTCACGAGATCCATGGTCGCCATGGCGAGGCCCGCCCCGTTGACGACGCAGCCGACATTCCCGTCCAGCTTGATGAATGTGAGGTTCGCCTTGCGCGCATCCACCTCGCTCGGCGCTTCGGCGCTTTCGTCTCGCAGCGCGGCGATGTCCGGTCTTCGATCGAGCTCATTGTCGTCGACCACCATCTTCGCATCCAGCGCGACGACATCGCCACCGGGAGTGGTAACCAGGGGATTGATCTCGGCAAGCGAAGCTCCGCTTTCGCGGAACGCCTCGTAAAGCTGCATCAGAATCTTCGCGGCGGCCCGAGCCTGCTTGGCATCCTTGTACAGGAAAAAGCCCATCCGCATCGCCTCAAATTGCTGGATGCCGTACCGGGGGTCGACAGGGAGCTTCATGATCCTGCCGGGCGTGGAAGCCGCCACGTCCTCGATGTCGATGCCACCCGCCGGGCTGACCATGAAAACGGCGCGCTTGGACGCGCGGTCGACGATGATGCCCGCGTACGCCTCGGTGGCTATGTCGGCTGCGGGCGTCACCAGGACTTTCAGTACGGGCAGGTCCTTGATCCGCATGCCGAGAATTCTGGATGCGATGTCGCGAGCCTCGGCGGGTGTTTTTGCCAGTTTGACGCCGCCGGCTTTGCCGCGCCCGCCCGCGTGCACCTGCGCCTTGACCACTACGGTGCCGCCGAACGTCCGAGCGATCCGCTCGGCCTCCTCGGCTGTAGAGGCGACTTCGCCGGAAGGGATCGGGATCCCCGCATTTCGAAAAATCTCTTTCGCCTGATATTCGTGGATGTTCACAAAAGCTCCGTGATCGACTTAATGATCGCTGTGGGGGCTTTTCAGCGCGCTGAACACTGTTTCGCCCCTGGCTCGCATGGCAGTTGTTTTTCCGGCAATCGCGACGAAGTACCTGGCTCGTCGCCGCCTGACTTTTGTCTAAGCGGTAATGGTAGTTCCCGCTTCACCGTGCACTGCTTCGCGGCCGAGCCGAAGCTCGGTAATAATAGCGCGGCCCTGGGTGCGGCGCACAAAGTCGGTCGCGGCACGCACCTTGGGCGCCATGCTTCCCTCGCCGAGCGCGCCTTCGGAGTCCATGCGTTCCGCTTCCGCAACTGTTAGCGTGCGTAACGCGCGCTGTGTGGCACGGCCATAGTCAACATACACAGCGTCGACATCGGTGAGGATAATTAGAAGAGACGCACGCAGGTCGCGAGCGAGGACGGCCGCGGCCAGATCCTTGTCCACCACCGCGTCCACGCCTTCCCAGCCAAGGCCGGGATCCGCGTACACCGGAGCGCCTCCTCCTCCGCATGCGATAACCACCGTACCATCGCTCACCAGCCGGCGCACCACTTCAATCTCGTGGATCGCCAACGGCTGGGGACTTCCCACCACGCGTCTCCACCGGCCGCGAGCGTCCTGCTTGACCGCCATTCCCTCGCCGTGCAACTCGAGGGCGCGGGCTTCCGGTATCTCGTGTCCAATGAACTTCGTTGGCGCAGACAGCGCTGGATCGTCAGGTGCGACGTGAACTTGCGTTATCACCGTTGCGACTTCGCGGTTGCTACCCGCCCGGCGAAGCGCGTTCTCCAGCGACTGCTGAACCATGTATCCGATCCAGCCGGCGGTCGCGGCGACGAGTACCCCGAGTGGTAGTGGTGATACTTCGGCACGAGCAAGCTCGTTTCGTACAAGCTCGTCGCCCACCTGCGGACCGTTTCCGTGAACAATGCAGATATTCCATCCATCGAGAGCCAGATCAACGATCGGCCCGAGACTCATTCGTGTGTGGCGGAACTGGTCGGCTATCGTCGACCTGGCACCGGACGGCGAGAGAGCATTACCACCAAGCGCGATGACCGCCGTCTTTCGGCTGTCCTTGGAACCGTGGGTCATTCGTGTGTCAAGCGTGGACATCAGGGTCGAGCTCGAGCGGTTGGCTGCGCTGCAGGGGTTCGTGCAAGCAGTTCACCAAGGGCGGTGTAGGCTCTTCCGAAGCCTTCCCAGTCTCCGCGCGCGAGCGAGGAGCGCATCCGCACATAGAGAGCGCGGACTCGCTCCTCGAATTTCTCCGGTGTGACGGTGCCCGAGCTATCGGCGCTCGCGGGCGTAAAGCCAGCAGCGTCCGATACAGTGCGCCCGTGCCGGACCGAGCCGTCAGGGAACCGCAGAGTGACCCGCCGCGTTGAAGGTGGTGAGCCGACTCGCCATGCATACGTCGTCTGAACGAATACAGGACCGTTCCTTGTTGGAATGGCGCGTACGGGCCCAAGGACGGTTCCTCTCGTCGTTTCCGACATGGAATCGTGGGGCCGACGCATCGACTCGAGAAGACTGTGCCACGGCACCCCAGGCGAGTCCGAGGGGATCCATTGTGTGGCGGGTTGGTTGCCGCCCAGCGCCATGATCAACCCCAGTATGCGCTCGCCACTATCGAGGACAGGCGTGCTCCAGGCGAGCGTGGATGGCTTGGTCGGGGAGATGAAAACGGTTTGGTCGCCGCTTGCCAGCACGCTGTCCGATCCGTCCGTGCGGGGCAGGAAGCCGGCGCGCGGGCCGGTGTCCCTCGTGCCGACACTGGCGAAGGCCGCTGCCTGAATCAATGCGTGCTCGCGATGTGGTGGCAGGGCCTCCGCCAGCGAGGGACGGAGCGATTCCCGGTTTACGAACATGTCGGGAAACGCTCGCGTCCACGTCTCCGTGAGCCGATCCTGAGCGACAGCCGCCGCCAGCGTCACTCGTCCCGTGCTCGAGTTGACGATCGCGGTGGCTGCGTGATGTACATAGCTCATGTCTGCCTCACCCAACGACATTCTTTGGCTGAGCGGGTAACTCTGGCTTGCGGCGTACAGCTCGACGATCCAAAAAAGGGTATCGCCATCGACAACGGGAGTAACGAAATCTCCCTGGCGGAAAAACGGGACGAGCCGTGTAAGCCGGGTTCGTACATCTCGCGAGGTGACTATATGGGGATCGGGATGTGGCAGGTCGCCCGAAAGGATCCTGTGATTCTGGAGCGTCCAGGCGAACGCCAGACGCGCGCCTAGCGTGCTGAGAGATGGCGCCGCGACGCTTCCGGTGGAATCGGCAGTTATGCTGTATCCCGTCGCGGAATCGAACACTACCGGAGTGGCAAGAACTTCATCGCCGTCAACTAATGAAGAGGTAAGCGATACGGGCTCACCGCTGCCTGTGACCGATGTAGCGGAGTACCGATCGAGTCTCCAGTAGGGAGCATTGCCGGCATCCCGGGGACCGGCTTCGTGAGGTGCGATGACTGAGAGGTCTGACCGGCCATTCTCCCAGCCGATCGAGTAAGAACTCGACCGCGCGACTCCCGGTGGAGCTATCGCTTTGCCAATCGCGGCGAGGTCCCACACGGAGACAGTCGTGGGAATCCACGCATCGCCGGCCGCGACAGCCGAATCACCTCGGGCGATGTGATCCACGGCGTACGCGCGCCGTGTGTACGCATCGCGCGCCGCAAGATATGGCCGTTCTCGTGCGACCGGATCAAGCGTCCGTGCCAACCGCCTGGCCAGGAACGGCGCTCCGTTTCCGAGCGACAGGGACAGAAGAAGCAGAACGCCTACGGCGGTCAACGCGATACGGAGCTGACCGGTCCAGCCAGCCCAGGCGACCAGCGCCGCGGCAGCGGCGGCAACAAGGGATAACGCAAGGCGAACGGCGAGGTTTGCCCTGTGGTCCGCGTACGTGAATGCCCCGCCAGGCCCGCTTCCATCAAGCAGCAGACTGTAGGCGTCCAGACGATAACTCCACGCCAGCACGAGAATCAGAAAGGCGACGAGCGCGAAAAGGTGGCGTCGCACGTAGTTGGAGACGTACAGTTTTCCCTGCTTTCGTTCGAGGCTCGGCGTCAGAGCATACAGTCCGATGACCGTCGCGGCAGCGATAAGAATCGCCAGCAAAGCGCGATCCCGTAGCGACCGCTCGAACGGGAGCCAGTATACGAAAAAGCCGAGGTCGGCTCCGAGGTACGGATCGCTCTCGCCGAATGGAATGCCCAGGATCGGGAGCGCGATGCGACTCCATTCCGGGAACGGGAAGGCCAGGAACGCTCCTATGATGAGCGACAGCCCCAGCGCCGCCGCATCGAGATACCGCCCGGACACTTCCTCGGGGATCTCGAGGTTGCCGATCTGGCGGGGAATTCGAAGCGAGGCCACGGATCGCCGTACGGTGTACAGATTGGCGAAAACGAAGGTGCTGAGCAGTAGCCAGCAAATACCCCGACCGAAAGTCCCGACCATCGCGCGCACACGCCACAGAGACTCGGCGTCCATTGCGGCAAACCAGAGATAGTCAGCGTAAACGGTTGCGAGGGCTCGCCCTGTCAGCAGGGTCGCGGCTGTGACTGCGGTCGCGATAATAGCCCAACGCCTGCTGATCACCGCGCGATCGCGACCCCCTGCGCATGGAGCCACTCCTCGAACTCGCCGCGAATCTCGCGCAACCTGGCCTCGGATAGCGCTTCGAAGCGCATAACAAGAACCGGTTGTGTGTTCGAGGCGCGAATCAGACCCCATCCGTCGCCGAAGAGCACGCGCACGCCGTCGACGTCGATCACCTCACGCCCTTTACTGAAGTGGCGAACCGCATCGGCGACAATTCCAAACTTTTGGGCTTCCGGCACTTCAACGCGAATCTCCGGCGTCGATATGAACTTGGGGACATCGGAGAGGAGCTCCGAAACACTCTTCCCGGAATCCGCTACTATGCGAAGCAGGCGCGCCGCGCCATACAGCGCATCATCGTGCCCGTAAAACCCTTCCGAAAAGAACATGTGGCCCGACATCTCCCCGGCGAGCGGCGCGCCTAGCTCCTTCATTTTGTCCTTGATGAGGGAATGCCCGGTCTTCCACATTACCGGAATGCCGCCAGCGGTCACGATCGCGTCAGGCAGGGCCTGGGAGCATTTGACGTCGAAAATAATGGGCTGATTCGCGCCGGTGCGCTCGAGTACGTCGCGCGCATAAATGATCAGAATGTGATCCCCCCAGACAATCCCGCCCTTTTCATCGATGACGCCTATGCGATCCGCGTCGCCGTCGAAGGCGATACCAACGTCAGCCCTTTCCTCCCCCACGGCCCGAATGATATCGTGCAGATTCTCGACGACTGTGGGGTCCGGGTGATGGTTTGGAAAGCTCCCATCGCTCTCACAAAAAATTGGAGTGACCTGCGCTCCAAGACGCTCGAGCAACCGGGGCCCAACGAGGGCGCCCACTCCGTTCCCGCAGTCGGCGACGACCCGCAGCGGCCGTGAAAGCTGCCCGACGCGGCTGACTACGTCTTCGATATAACGGTCGATGACTTCCTCACGCCGAATCGCGCCACTTCCCGTGCGGAAAGCCGCCCGCTCGATGATGCCATAAAGTGACTGGATCTCCGCGCCATGCAGAGAGCTCGTGCCGACGCACATCTTGAAGCCGTTGTACTCCGGTGGATTGTGCGAACC
>JBPCJT010000093.1:0-5583 GCA_051005015.1 Gemmatimonadaceae bacterium
CTCGGGCTGTATTCGCTGCAGCATCGGGGTCAGGAGTCGGCAGGCATCGTTGCCGTCGGTGAGGACGGGATAGCAAGGGCTCGCCGATCAATGGGACTCGTGTCTGATGGTTTCGAGGAGGAAATCATCAGGGAGATGCCCGGCAAGATCGCGCTCGGGCACACGAGGTATAGTACGGCCGGCTCGTCCACCATCGAGAACGCCCAGCCGGTGCTGGCCCGCTTCCGTGATGGTCACATCGCGCTCGCGCACAACGGTAACCTCATAAACGCGACGGAGCTGCGCCGGGAGCTGGAGAATCTGGGTTCGATCTTCAGCTCCACGATGGACTCCGAAGTACTCGTGCACCGCATTGCGCGCTCATCGTCGACCACTCCGGAGCAACGGTTGGCGGACGCGCTGGAAGGCGTCGAGGGCGCCTACTGCCTGCTGGTTGCGGTAGGCGACTCGCTCATGGCCGCGCGCGACCCACGTGGATGGCGCCCGCTGGTGCTCGGTTCCATCGATTCAAGCTACGTGGTTGCTTCCGAAACCTGCGCGCTGGATATAGTCGGCGCAAAATACGCACGCGAGGTTGAGCCTGGCGAGATTATCGTCATCGACCCCGGGGGTGTTCGGAGCGTAAACGCACTGCCGAAAAAGGAAGCGCATCGCTGCGTCTTTGAGTACGTGTATTTTTCGCGTCCCGACAGCCGCATCTTCGGAGGGTCGGTCGATCGCGCGCGGCGGGAGCTGGGACGTCGCCTTGCGCGAGACTGTCCGGCACCGAATGCCGACCTCGTCTTTTCGGTGCCCGATTCAGCCAACGCGGCGGCACTGGGCTACGCCGAGGAATCCGGACTTCCGCTCGAACTCGCGCTCATTCGCAATCACTACGTTGGCCGCACATTCATTCAGCCTTCCCAGGCTGGTCGTGACGCCAAAGTGAAGGTGAAGTACAATGCCGTTCACGAAGTCCTGGATGGAAAGAGCGTGGTTATGGTGGACGACTCCATCGTTCGTGGAACGACAACGCGGGGGCTTGTAGCCATGGTCCGCGCCGCCGGTGCGCGCGAGGTGCACATGCGCGTGAGCTCAGCGCCCATAACAGGCCCATGCTACTACGGAATCGATACACCCTCGCGCGAAGATCTCATCGCGGCCAATCTTTCCGTCGACGAAATCGCGAAACACATCGGTGTTGATTCACTCGGCTATCTGTCGATCGATGGCATGCTGGAATCGGTTCCAGGAGGCCCGCATGGCTTCTGTCACGCGTGTTTTTCCGGCGATTACCCCACTCCACCTCCAACCGATCCCAATAAGCTGCGCTTTGGATGCGGGTGCTGAATGGACCTCCCCCTTAAGATGGTCACGCTGTGAGCCAACTTGTGTACTTCTTCGGCGAAGGAAAGGCCGAGGGGACGCGCGACATGAAAGAGTTGCTCGGTGGAAAGGGCGCCAACCTGGCCTAGATGACGAACCTGGGCGTTCCTGTTCCGCCTGGATACACAATCGCGTGCAGTGTGTGCGTCGAATACCTGGATCGCGGATCGTATCCCCCCGAGCTTCGCGATGAGGTCGCGCGCAACACGAGCCGCCTGGAAGCAGCTACGGGACGCAAGCTGGGTGATGCGAAGAGCCCGCTGCTTGTATCGGTACGCTCCGGGGCGCCTGTGTCGATGCCGGGGATGATGGAGACCATCCTGAACCTCGGCCTGAACGATGCGACGGTTGCTGGTCTTGCGCAGCAGAGTGGTAATGCGCGGTTCGCTTACGACTCATACCGGCGCTTCATACAGATGTACGGCGACGTCGTGCTCGGTGTGCACAGCCATGATTTCGAGTATCTGCTAAAGGCCAAGCGCCTCACGGCCGGTGTTGAAAACGACTCCGAGCTGGGTGAGGACGCGCTCCGCAATCTTGTCGAACAGTACAAAGCCCTCGTTCGAGCTAGAACATCCGCCGAGTTCCCAATGGATCCGCTCGTGCAGCTGTGGGGCGCCATTGAAGCGGTCTGGAAATCGTGGACGCTCAAAAAGGCCGTCGATTATCGCAAGGTCAACGGAATTTCGGATGTGATGGGGACAGCGGTGAATATCGTGGCCATGGTCTTCGGCAACATGGGAGACGATTCGGGCACCGGCGTCGCGTTTACGCGCGATCCTTCCACGGGCGAGCGGCGCTTTTACGGGGAGTTTCTGGTCAACGCTCAGGGCGAGGATGTAGTGGCTGGAATCCGCACGCCACTCCATATCGATGACATGGCTGCCAAACTTCCTGGCGCCTACGAAGAGCTCCTTGAGACGAAGGCCCGGCTCGAACAGCACTACCGCGACATGCAGGACATCGAGTTCACTGTTGAGTGCGGAAAGTTGTTTCTCCTGCAGACGAGAAACGGCAAACGTACCGCCGCCGCCGCCATACGCATCGCCGAGGAGATGGTGACGGAAGGGCTGATCGAACATAGCGAAGCCGTGATGCGGGTTCCGCCGGAGCAGCTCGACCAACTCCTGCATCCGATAATTGATCCTTCCGCGCGTGCCACGCCGATCGCGGTTGGACTGCCAGCGAGTCCGGGAGCCGCGAGCGGACGAGCTGTATTCGATCCCGACGTGGCGGAGCGCCGAGCAGCGGAAGGCGATCCCGTGATACTGGTGCGCGATGAGACCACTCCGGAGGATTTTCACGGTATCGTGGCCGCGAGGGCGGTATTGACAGCTCGGGGCGGCATGACGAGCCACGCCGCCGTGGTTGCGCGCGGAATGGGAAAGTGCGCGATCGTAGGCTGCAGGGATATCGTCGTTGACGTGGAGCATCGGCGCTTCACTGTCAATGGCAAAGTCGTAGACGAAGGGGACTGGATCACCCTGGACGGGGCGAGTGGCCGTGTCTTTAGCGGTGATCTTCCCACCATGCCGAGCGACGTTGTGCGCGTCTACGCGGGCGCCATGCGTGCGGCCGACTCTCCGACGTACAAGTCCTTCGCGCGCCTGCTGGGGTGGGCTGATGAGACGCGAGCTCTAAGGGTGCGCGCGAATGCGGATACGCCCCAGGACGCGCGCGTCGCCCGGAGTTTCGGTGCCGAGGGCATCGGCCTTTGCCGCACTGAGCACATGTTTTTCGAAGGCGACAGGATCACCGCCATGCGCGAGATGATCGTCGCTCGGGACGAAGGGGGCCGACGTCGCGCGCTTGCAAAGCTGCTGCCCATGCAGCGCGCCGATTTCGAGGGAATCTTCGAGGCGATGAGCGGTTTGCCGGTCACGATACGTCTGCTGGACCCACCAATGCACGAGTTTCTGCCGCATGGAGGCGAGGAGAACAAGCTTCTGGCGCGCACACTGGGCGTGCCACGAGGGGAACTCAATCGTATTGTAGACGGGTTGCGCGAGACGAATCCCATGCTCGGACATCGCGGATGCCGTCTGGGAATAACGTATCCGGAAATCACCGAGATGCAGGGCCGGGCGATATTCGAGGCGGCCGTGCGCGCCAAGCGGCGCGGCATAGACATGCTGCCCGAGATCATGGTTCCTCTCGTGTCGGTTGTAAAGGAGTTCGATCACCAGCGCGCCATTCTGGAAACTGTTCGCGAGCAGGTGCTCGGCGGAATGGGCGAGGAAGTCTCCTACACGATTGGCACGATGATCGAGTTGCCGCGCGCGGCTCTCACAGCAGACGAGATCGCGGTCACTGCGGAGTTTTTCTCATTCGGCACGAACGACCTGACACAGACGACTCTCGGACTGAGTCGCGACGACGCCGGCAGATTCCTTCCCGACTACGTCGAGCGTGGCATCCTTCCCCATGACCCGTTCCAGGTGCTCGACGAGCGAGGTGTGGGAAAGCTCATTCGCATGGCTGTAACCGAGGGCCGGCGCGTGCGGCCCAATCTCAAGGTGGGCATCTGCGGCGAACACGGCGGCGAGCCCCGTTCCATCCGCTTCTGTCACGACATGGGCCTCGATTACGTGTCCTGCTCGCCTTACCGTGTCCCGATAGCCCGACTGGCCGCTGCCCAGGCTGCCCTCGCATCACCGGGCTGAGAGAGTCGCGCGTTCCAGTGGAATGTGATGCAGATAGTAGGAGTCGCCTGCATTCTCCCGTCGAAGAATCGGTAGCGCGACGTTGAAAACGGGGATTCCACCCGCCGTTTCTCCTCGAAACGAGCCCGAGTGCGCGTGTCCGTGAAAGACGACGGATGCCTGAAACCGGTCGAGCGGCTCGGCGAGCCGGTCCGTGCCCAGCCACGGAAAAATGACCTCGGGTTCGCCCGCAACAGTGCCTGCGATAGGGGCATAATGAAGAACCACGACTCTGACGGGCGTCGCAAGCTCACGTAGCGCGGCCTCCAGCTTGCGCACTTCATCCAGAGCGGTCGCGACAAACGCTTTCGTCTCGGTCTCCCCGAAAGCCGTAAGACTGCCACGGCCAAAGCCCCCCATGAATCCCTTGACGCCGGCAAATCCGACGTGCTCGTTGAGCACGAAGGTATCTCCCTGAAGCACGTGTACGCCGCGAGCGCGGAGAATTGTTGCCCCATCCTCCTGTTCACCCGCCTCGTAATCGTGATTGCCGAGCACGGCAACAACCGGGATCTTGACGTCCTGTAACTCCCCGACTACCACACGCATTTCTACTGCGAGCCCGTGGCGTGTGAGATCGCCCGTAAGGACCAGAACGTCAGCCTCTGAGTCTGCGCGCACAAAAGCTTCCCGGTAGGAGCCCGCGTCCTCCACACCACAGTGGATATCTCCCACAGCTGCGATTGTAATCGACCCGGTTCCAGGCGCTTCAAAGCGGCGGCGGTCCGTTCCACCGAGCCGGCGATCACCGTCTTCGACGGCGGTCCCGCCAGGCCTTTCGGGCCTGCCTTCTGGGTCAGTCCGATTGGTATGCATTCGTAGTAACGGGTGAGCGTTCATCCCAGACATCACTGTCTACTATCCTGCGAACCTCGGACGATTGTTCTACTTCGGTCACACGTTCCTGGCGCAGATCCCTGAATCCCCACTCGTTAACGTCAATCGCGAAGCTGAAGCGCGACACCAGAGTTCCGCGCGTGACTCGCTCCTCGCTTCGAGGGCGTGTGAGATCAGCGCTCGCGCGGCGGAGCAGCTCTTCCATTACCCATTCAGGCAGCGCACCCTTTGATTGGGGATAGACGTAGCTGAAGACATGAAGTTGCGCGAGCAGGAGAGGCCAGTTCTCGCCCACTCGCTCGAGCAACCGCCTCCAGTCGAGTCCCGCACCGCATGCCAGAATAAGGTGCGCGATATCCGCCATATCGTGACGGTGGCGTTCGCTGATAAAAAGACGGTGCCAGAGCAATTCTTCCGCCGGAGCGACTCGCACAGGTGTCGCAGCGAGAATGGCTGGCCGGCTGTACCGATACCAGTCTCGGTCAATGAAGGAAAGCCCGCTTCCCATCCCGAAGATGATATCCACGAAGTGCTCGTCATTGAGAGCCTTGGCCAGCCAGTGGGGGTGCTCGAGACGCGTTGTGAACCCTGCCTGCTTTAGGGCCTTCATGGCATGGGGGACGACTTCCGGTTCCACCAAAACATCGAGATCCTTGGTCTCCCGGTAGATTCCGGTGTG
>JBPCJT010000094.1:0-26829 GCA_051005015.1 Gemmatimonadaceae bacterium
CTCAATACCATGCCCTATCTCGCTCGGCTCGTAGAGGCCGTACCGAACCTCCAGATGCGGATCATCGGCTCAAAGCGCGGGCGCAAGGTCTTGAAAGCGCATCGAACTCCCGATGGCCGTACCGCGACGCCGACAGTAATTCTTCTCGACGATGGCTACCGCGAGAGCGGCTGCTGGGTGGAGCGTCCAGCCGAACTTCAACGATGGTTTCAGCAAAAAAAGAAGACGCTGAGTGAAAGGGAGCTGCACGATCAGAAGTACGCGTGGTACGCGAATGACAAAGGTGACCAGACTATTCGTGAGATCGTGGAAATGCTGGCCAGCGCCGCGGCGGGCCGCCCAACGTGCGGAAAAAAGCGGTGATACGGAACCAGAAAGGCTGAGCAGGGAGAAGGAAATTGTCCTGCCTCCCGCCTCACCCCTTCACACGGCAGCCAGGTCGAGATCGGACTTGGACTTTCCACCTCCGACTCGTCTCGAGTCAAATGAGAGCGGTCCGCCTCCGCTGAGAATGAGAGAGAGCAGGCCGGCTATATACAGGAGATTAACCTCGTAGCCCGGCATGCCGAACGTCGGTCCGGCTTGGGCCATTCCGGTCATGTTCATAAAGTTGAACCCGCTGGAAATGTGAACGGTGAATGCAGCCACGAGCATGTCGAAGATGAGGAAGATCGAGACCACGCTAACGAATGCACCCGCAATGAGCATCATGCCGCCAAAGAACTCGACTACTCCGACGAGATATGACATGATGGTCGGGGCCGGCACTCCAATCTGGGTAAGCATTCCTTCGAATATCTGATGTCCCTCTTGGCTGAATAGCTTCGGGAAACCGTGGTACATCATGCCGGCGCCGCAAATTGTTCGCAGAGGAAGCGGCGCCCATTCAACTGTTGGCTTCATGAAACTCTCCGTAGTGAGACGTGATCAGGGTCGCGATGTCTGACGGCTCCGACGCATTTTCGAATGCGCAGTCCGCAGTCCGCAGTCCGCAATCCCGCATCGCGCAATCTGCAATCTGCAATCTGCAATCCCTTCAACGCCCCGTCGCCCTCCCCATGTCCCTCAAGAGGGCATCCGGTGATATCGAGCGTCCCAGGAATTGTTGTATTACGTCACGTGACGGGCGTGCAAGTCCGAATTGGTACAGGCGCTCCGAGATCCAGGGATACCAGTCTGAATTCGAGTCGGTGATCGCGCCATGTGCCGCGCGTGAATGGGCCCGGAGATCTGCGACGATTATCGCGCCGATCGCGTAGTTCATCATGTAACCCGGTGAATTCACAAGCTGGCCGCGCATCGCCCACCATGACAGTTCGGGGTGTGGCTTGATCCTCAAGTAGTCGCGCGTAATGCCGGTCCACACTGCGTTCGGGTCGAGAGATGGATCGCGGTGTACTCTCGCCTCGAACAGCGACCAGGCGATATCCATCACTATACCGAAGTACTTCGCGCGCAACGATTCACCGAGCTGCGCCGAATCGCCGAGATATCGCAACTGCCACGCGGGCTCATACATCTCGAGAGCCGCGAGATCCGCGAGTGCTTCGGTGTAGGTGTCGCTGTCAGGCCAGTCATGCAGAGCCGGACGGACCCGGATCGCGGCGATGTGGATGCCATGTCCGGTTTCGTGCAGCATTTCAGACAGGTTATCGAAACCCCCAATGCGATAAGTAGCGAAAACCCACGGTTCCCCCCCTCGCCAAACTCCGCCACGCTCAATGCCGCGCGCACCGAACGTGGTGAACGCAACCGGAGTCTTGCCTGCACGGGGAGCGAGGTCGTATTGAATGCCCAGCACCACTGGATCGGCGCCAAGCTGGCGGTAAAACCGGTCATTCACCGCGCGGAGCTCGTCGAGCGAGATGCGGGGACTAAGTGCGCGGCTCGCCTTGCCGGCATCGTAATACGCGTCCCATGGCTCGATGAGTGAATCGTAGGTGATGTCACGCCACTTCTCGAGAATACTGACGAGCCACTTCTCCATTGTGCGGGGATCTATCCCGAGCCGGCGAGCGCTCGCGTCAACTGGGGATTCACCCGCCTTCCAGCTCGGCGCGTCGAGCCGAATGAGGTGACGGTATGGACTCAGCGCCGAGTTGTCTCCGTTCACACTGCGCCATACAGGATCGAGCGCGTGGAACAGGAGCTTGCGGCGCTCGGCATCATCCGTGCGCCCGAGCATGCCGAGTATGGTCAGACGATCGAGCGTATCGCCTGCGATGACGATCGTTCGCGCGGCGTAGCCGTAACAGGCGTAAACGCGCGCAGACAGCGAGTCCCTTCCGCGCGACGCAAGGGATTCGGCGGAGTAAGTGCAGTGTGGCGGGCCAGCAGTGCGGGCGGAGGCAGAAACGTCAAGCCGCTCGACCAGCTCACCTTCCAACGTGCGCCGCATGATGGCGAGCGCACGCCGATCATCTGTGCCCAGCATTTCAGAGACCGGCGCGGCGAGCAGCGCGACGACTGCCGGACGCGTGGCAGCATAGCGAGCCAACAACTCTCGAATGGACTCTCCGCGACTACTTCGATCGGCGCCGCGATATGTCGTTACATCGATCCGGTCCTTGAGGGAGCGCAAGTCGTAATAGGCAGACTCGGCCGCAGCGAGCGCGTGGGTGCGTACAACTGGATCGCTCGTCCGTGCAGGAAGGCACGCTGCAGCAAACGCGAGGACCAGCAGCCCGGAAAACAGTCTGGCGTGCAGTGGTGTCATGGAGACAGGTAGTGTGGAGCGAGGGAGGACGGAGGCGGGAGGCGGAGGCGGGAGGCGGGAGGCGGGAATGAAAGGCAGAACGAAGGCCGCAGGCGCAGCTCGTTGCGAGCGCGGTGGGAGTCGAGGTACGTTCAACCAATGCGACTTGCACTTTTCGGCACGGCAACAGCTGTGATCCTGGCCGTCGCTTGCGCTCGCCGTCCGCCGGCCCCCTCGGAACCAGCTCCTTCGCCCGCAGTCGCCGTTGCGCCAGCACCAACCTCCGAAGATCTGGCACGCGCCGCCGCCGAACCCTGGCTTCTCCTGCTCGACAATGGCCATTATGGGGAGAGCTGGGACAAGGCTGCAACCGCATTCAGGGCGGCCATCACGCGCGATGACTGGCAGAGCGCCGTCATCGCGGCCATCGAGCCGCTGGGCGGGCTCAAATCCCGCACGCTGGGCAGCTCGCAATACACAGAGAGACTTCCAGGCGCGCCGCCGGGGAAATACGTGGTAATGCAGTACAACGCCGTTTTTTCCGAGCGTGCGGCGGTGGAAACGGTGGTGCTGGTCATGGATACTGACGGGAAATGGAAAGTGTCAGGGTATTTCGTGAGGTGAGGGGGTTGTGATACGTGATCGTGATACGTGATACGTGATACGTGATACGTAGTTCGGAGTTGGCTTCCTTCTACGCTCTCCTCCGCCACAGGAAATAGATCGGAATCCCAGTCAATACGAGCAGATAGCCCGCCCCCGATGTCGCCGGCGTGAGATAGGCGAGGTCGATTACCAGCAGTATCGCCAACGCTATGTAGATGAGCGGTACGACTGGATACCCGGCGGTGCGATAGGGGCGCTCCAGGTGGGGCGCCTTGCGCCGCATGACGATAACCGCGCCCACCATCAGCGCGTAAAAGACCAGATCGACCGAGATTATGTATTCCAGGAGCTGCGTGTAGACATTGCCGTAGGTCACGGTGCCGTTGCTGTCGTTCACGGTTACGGTACGAGGCAGCGTGAGGAATGCCGCCCATATGCCCTGCACGATCAGTGCGGCCGCGGGGACATGCTTGTCGTTCACAGTGCCGACGCGCGCAAAGAACAGCTTGTCGCGCGCCATCGCGTACGAGACGCGCGCGCCCGCGAGGATGAGCCCGTTGTTGCAGCCGAATGTCGAGATGATAATTGCGACTGCCATGAGGACCGTACCGGGCGCACCGAAAATCTGATGCATAACGGCTGTAGCGACGCGGTTTTGTGGCGCGGTCTGAATGCCGGCAAGCGGAAGCGTGACGACGTAGGCCAGGTTCGCCAACAGATACAGCGTCACCACCAGCGCGCATCCATACAGCAAAGCGCGCGGGAGGTTACGTCCTGGATCGCGCACTTCTCCCGCCGTGAACGTCACATTGTTCCACGCCGACTGCGCGAAGAGCGGGCCCACCATCGCCCTTCCGAGCAGCATCACTAGCGCCAGGCTGCCCGCGATGCCGAGTCCGGGCTGAGCCGCTTCGGCACTCCACCCGTTGGCCCACGAGCTCCACCACGATGACGTGAATGCCGCGCTAGCACGATTGGCGCCGAACGCGAGGCCGAGTACAATGAGCGCGGCGAGTGCCGCCGTCTTGGTGAACGTGAATGTATTCTGGATCCACTTCCCCATCGCCAGGCCGCGGGTGTTGATGACGGTGAGCAGCAGGATCATGAGGATGGCTACCAGCTGCTGAGTCGACAGACTGAGCGCGTATCCTCCGAATCGCACGGGTTCGGCGATGAAGCTAGTCGCGGAGATGGAGGGTACCAGCACGCCGATGAAGTTCGCGAAGGCGACTGCAACAGCGGCGATCGTTCCGGTCTGGATCACTATGAGGAGAGCCCATCCGAATAGAAAGCCAACCAGCGGACCGTAGGCCGCGCGAAGAAAGACGTACTGTCCGCCCGCGCGAGGCATCATCGCCGCGAGCTCGGCGCATGAGAGCGCGCCGGTGATCGTCAGCAGACCGGCGAGAGCCCATGCGGCCAGCAGCCAGCCCGGCGCGCCGACAAGCCGGGACGACTCCGCCGATACGATGAAAATGCCGGAGCCAATCATCGACCCCACGACGATCATCACTGCGTCGAGGAGGCCGAGCTTGCGCTCCAGGGCGGGTGACTTGCCAGGTGCTTCGGTGCTTGGTGCCATTGAATGGGATTAGCGCTGAAAGCGAGCAGCGGAGAAAAGACAGTAGCTGCGCCGCGGCGGCAAGGGAGCAGCCGGAAAGCGGGAGTCGGAATGGGGGATGGACGATGACGAGCGCATCTCGCGGTTAATGTGCCAATTCCCTGTTCGCAGCTCGAGTCAGCAGTCTACTTTTTCTCGCGATCTCCCGGAAAACTGGCCTACTGAGGGCCCACACGTGCAGATTGCGATTCATGACCATAGCTCCCGGCTTCATTGGTTTTCGTCCGCAGGCGATCGCCTTCTTCCGAAAGCTCGCCCGCAACAATCGCAAGGATTGGTTCGAGGCGCACCGCGACGAGTACGAGCGCGAAGTGAAACGGCCGCTTGCAGAACTGGTGGAAGAAGTCGATGCTCGGCTAGCCACACTGGCGCCGGAGATCGTCGGAGATCCCAGGCGGTCGATATTTCGCCTTCACCGGGACATTCGTTTTTCTAAAGACAAGTCGCCGTACAAGACGCACGCTGCCTGCTGGTTCTATCACCGCGATGCGGGGCATGGTGTGGGTAGCGGCGCGTCGCATGGTGGCGCCGGATTCTATTTCCACATGGAGCCTGGGCGGACGATATGTGGCGGAGGGATCTGGATGCCTCCGCGACCGGCGCTGAACAAGATCCGGGACGCGATCGCCGAGGACCACGAAGAGTTTGAGCGGGTGCTGCGGAAGCCCGCATTCCGGAGGCGATTCGGAGACCTGGATGACGAGGCGATGCTTACACGGATGCCGCGCGGTTTCGCGCCGGATCACCCTGCGGAGAAGTGGCTGCGATATCAGTCCTTTACGCTGGGGCGCTCGTTGTCGAGCGGCGAAATCGAGAGTGCGGATCTTCCAAGAATTCTGGCGAAGGATTTCGCGTTGATGCTTCCGTTCGTGCGCTGGCTCAATGCGGCGGTTGGGCTGCGCGCGCAAACAAGGCGCTGATCGAGTAGGTGTCGGATGTGCATTGGGACGGTGGCTGAGATGACGGTGTTCGTGCCGCGTTCAGAGAAGTATGAAGCCGAGCGATACAGGTACCGGCCGGCAGAGGGTCCGGTCTCATTCTGGGTATTCATGTCCCACAGATCCAGCGTCCCACCGTCTCCTTCGCGGCCGATGATCTTCTGGTCGAACCCTGAGGGAAGTATGAACGGTGCCACCGGATCCCCTCCATACGTGCACGCCGTAGAAGCAGCGACCGGGGTAAAGTCGGAGAAGCTGACGCCACCTTGTGTCAGATCGTAACTCGCATCGCTTGGCGCGAGATTGGGTCGGACGATCGTTCCCGCAGGATCAGCACATGAGGCGGTTGCCAGAGCACTCACGAGTACCGTGGTCAACAGCCGCCAGCCGGATTGTGTCATGATACCTCCCTGGATGAGTTGTAGTAGGGAGGTGCAGGTTAAAAGTGGTGGGTAACTTTCAAGCCATGATTTTGCGCGACTGAGGTAACGGATTGGAATTGAAACTAGAGCGTCCATTCCCATGAAAGAAAAGTCGTCTCTTCTGGCAAGCCGACCCTTCAGGCCGTAAACGGCAAAGCGCTGACACTCAAGTCCTGCGCTCGATGCGAGCGCCCGGAGCAGCTCGGGAGCTCCACAGCCGCGGCGTGAGATCAAAGCGGAACCTGTATTCGCGAGCAACCTCGGACGATGCGCTCTCCAGAAGGGCGCTATCGCCGACCACGATTACGCAGCCCCCCCAACCGGCACCAGTGAGTCGTGCTCCCCTCACTCCCGGGAAGTTTATCGCGCGCTGTACCAGCCAGTCGAGTTCGGGGCACGAGCACTCGTACAGGTCACGCAGCGAATCGTGCGAGCCGACAAGCAGCTCGTGCGTTAAGGGCTGCCCCGTGCGCAGCAGGGAGGCCGCGTCGCGGACGCGCCTTGTCTCGCGCGACACATGCAGCGCGCGACGATCCAGCGGGTGTGGCAGGGCAGCCGCGACTACCTGCTCGGGCTCGGCCGCTGCCAGGGAAGTGAGCGCCGGCCAGTGTTTGCGGAGAAGCGCCAGTGCCTGAGCGCATTCGAGCTGGCGCTCGCTGAACAGCGAGCTCCGAAGCGATCGCCTGACAGCCGTATCGATAATGAGAACGCTGTCGCTGAAGGGCGCGTGACCGGTCCCCGCCGTTTCGCAATCGATGTGCAGCGCATTTCCCTCGCGCGCCAGCGCGCTCGCGAACTGGTCCATGATGCCACACGCGACACCGACGAACTCCGTTTCGGCACGCCACGCGGCCATCGCGGCATCGCGTGCATTCAATTCCTCCCCGAACAGCGCCGAGATGGCGAGCGCGGAAGCGACTTCCAGCGCGGCTGAGGAGCCGAGCCCGGCGCCGGAAGGGACGTCGCTCGAGACGGCGACATCGAGCGAGAGCTGCTCCGCTCCATCGCCTCGCGCCTGGTGCATCAAGGGCTCCGCGACGCCGAGCACATAGTCCCACCACCGGCCGCTCTTCGTGATGTTTTTCAGCGGGACCTCGCCCGCCTCTTGTTCCGTCGCTGAAACCGCGCGAAGCGTTGGCTGCAGCGTGCCCTCACGCAGCCGGACCGCGACCCACGTGCGGCGCGCGATCGCGATTGGAAGCACCTGGCCGCCGTTGTAGTCGGTGTGCTCGCCAATAAGGTTTACGCGGCCCGGAGCGGAGGCCACAGTGTGCGGCTCCAGTCCGAAGCGAGAGCGGAAAAGCGCGCTCACGCTCTCGGCATTGGGAATCTGGGTGACGACGGCGGCCCTGGACGGCATGGCAAAACATAATTGTCCGCCGGGAAGCCTGAACCGGAAGCTTGCCAGATGGGGATACGGGAACGACTGGAACAAGCAACCTGCCCAGGGGAATCATCACCGCAATAGCTTTCAGCGAACACTCACGAATCGGAGGGAAGATGCAGCGATTCCCTTTCCTGCTCATGCTGGTTTCGATCCCTGCCGCAATAATTCGTGCGCCGCTTGGGCACTCGCAGACATCTCGGCGCGCGTTCGAGATACCCGAAGCACACGGGACGCGGTGGTTCAAGGGGAATACCCACGCGCACACGCTGATGAGCGATGGAGATTCTCCCCCCGAAGCGGTCGCGCGCTGGTACAAGACTCACGGTTGCAACTTTCTGGTGCTCTCGGACCACAACGTCTTCACCGATCCTCGCACACTGGCGCACCTTGCCGACTCCTCGTTCCTCCTCATTCCGGGAGAGGAGCTCACCACCAGCTTCGAGCGGCGACCAGTGCACGTGAACGGACTCAATATTCCCCATGTTGTGGAGCCGCGCACAGATTCTACCCTCGCCGGCACAATCCAGAAGAACGTCGATGCAGTTCGTGAAGTGGACGGCGTTCCGCATATCAACCATCCGAACTTTCGTTGGGCCTTCGGCAAGGAGGTTCTGGCGAAGATCGAAGGTGACAGGCTGCTGGAGATTTTCAATGGGCACCCTCTTGTTCACAACGAGGGCGGAGGGAACTCGCCCGGAATGGAGGAGATATGGGACCATCTCCTCTCCCGCGGGAAGCGCATCTACGGGATAGCGGTGGACGATGCACACCACTTCAAGGAGGAGTTTTCGGCGGCGCGATCGAACCCCAGTCGGGGCTGGATCGCGGTGAAAGCCGAATCACTCGAGACGAAAGCGCTCATGCGGAGCCTGGAGGCGGGACAGTTCTACGCAAGCACGGGTGTGGAGCTGGAGGATGTGATCCTGACGCCGAAGACGATGGAGATTCGCATCAGGCAGCGCGGTGACTTCAAATTTCGCACGCGGTTCATCGGCACCGGCGGCATGGTGCTTGATGAGACGTCGGCGAACCCAGCTGTCTTCAGGCTGGCATCGGTCCGGACTGCGTATGTACGGGCCAAGGTCACAGATTCCGGTGGGGCTGCGGCGTGGGTGCAGCCCGTGTTCATTGATGGGCGGCCATAGGCGCCACTCGGGCCAGCAGGGCCGGTTGAACCCCCCAGCAGAGCGAGCGCAGTTCCGTGCAGTCATCCTCGATGAGCTTGAGCTACGCCCCAAGGGTGTTCTATCCCAGTCGGTACAGAGGGATCGCCAGCTTGGCGGCCACTGCCAGCATCCCGGCATCGTAGCTCGCGAGCCGGACCGCCTGGCGCTGATCGCGCAGAAACTCCAGCGACGCGAGGTGCAGCGCGTGGAGAGTTCGAACCGGAAGAGGGAAGGGTTCGAGCGCCCGAGCGAGCACGGTGGGAGTGAGCTCGAGCATAACGAGGCGGTTCAGAAGCGACTCCACGATCTCGCCGTGCGAGATGGTCAGTTGCCGAGCGTGAATTCGAGTCCATACCTCATATTGGAGCAACCGGCTGGAAATCAGCGTCTCTTCCCAGAGCGGCACCGGTGGCTTCCTATCCTCGGCGAGAAGCTGCGCGAGAACGACAGACGTGTCGATGTAAATCACCGATCGTCGCGGTCGGCCGAGTGCTCGCGCAGGAGATCGGCGAACGGCGCGACAGGCGCACTGGCAGGAACGCCATGGGCGGATGTGAAGGCGGGGGTAACCCAACCTTTGCGAACTGCTTCGGTGAGGAGAGCAGATGAGGAAGGCTTCCCGCTTTCCTGGGGGGGTCCGATTTGCGCAACCACCCGATCCCGGTCTGTGACGAGGATAGTCTCGCCGCTGGCGGCGAGGCGTACGTACTCGCTCAACCGATTCTTTAGAATCTTGATCCCGACCGCTCGCATGATTTTAAGTAGCTACAAGTAGCTACAATCGTCAAGCACGACGCCCTGTAGGTTATTACAGCTGATCCCAGGTCCTGATCCCGTCCCTGCCTTCGTCCAGTTGCCATGCGCGTCTTTCGCCAATCAGAATTTCCTTCAGTCTGTGATGCGTGCCGAGCGCACTTCGATCCTGTTTACGGTGGGGTGTGCGACCGGTGCCGGCGCATACTCTGCGATGAGCATATGTTCGGCTCCTTCGTGCGCAGGTGGCAGAGCTACCTTGGTGGGAAACGCATATGTGTGGCATGCAGGTCCGCCAGAGTCGAATCCTGAAGTGAGGCCGAGATCTGTGGGGACCGCCGCTTCCCAACCGATGGAATTCCTGGTTACTCGTAACAGTTCACCGGTCCAGCGCGTAGAACTCAGGTAGCCCAGCAGGGTAGCCAGCTTCAGGGGATCGACGAGGGTGGCTCCCGCTTCCATACTTCTCGCTTCACGGCTCCCGTTCCCGATTGCATGTCCGAATCCATCTTCGAGTTTCTCTTCAAGTACCGCCCAGCCGTTTTCGAGCGGGGTGATCTGACGTTCGCCACCCCGAACCTGCTGACTCTCATACTCGGCGCCGGAGCGGTGATTGTGATCGCGGTCCTTTCCTATTCTCGTAGCGGTTGGAAGACCCGGCCAGCAGACCGCCTTCTCCTCGGCTCTGTGCGCCTGGTGGTTCTCGGATTGGTGCTGTTCGCGCTGCTTCGGCCAACGGTCATCGTCTCCGCGTCGGTCCCACAACGGAATCTCGTTGCGGTGCTCATCGACGATTCCCGCTCCATGCGGATCGCTGATGTGGACGGAAAGTCACGAAGTTCCGTGGCAACGAGCATGTTCGGCGCACAGGACAGCACCCTCCTTGCCGCGCTCACGGAGCGCTTTGGCGTAAGGATTTTCCGCTTCGCGGGGGATGCCGGCCGTGTCGCGAATGCATCGGAGCTCAACTTCGCGGGCCGAAAAACCAGGATCGCGGCCGCATTGGAGCACGCGGTGCAGGCGCTCGCCGATGCTCCCGTTGCCGGCATCGTGCTCCTGACGGATGGCGGTGATAACTCGGCCGGGCGTATTACCGATTCGCTGCTCGCACTCAAGGCACGGCGAATTCCTGTCTTCACCGTCGGCGTTGGCGAGGAGTATCTCGATCACGACATTGAAATAAGCCGAGTGGAGCTTCCGCGTTCCGTGCTCCGGGGATCCTCCCTGATGTTCGATGTCCTTGTGAAGCAGCGAGGGTTTTCGGGAGACAGGGTAAACCTCCAGGTGGAGGACGGCGGTCGCATCGTCGCAACGGAAGAGGTAACTCTCGGAGAGGATGGAGCAACCACTCCGGTGCGACTGCGCGTGGGTGCGTCGGAGCCCGGACCACGGAAACTTCGCTTCCGGATTGCCCCCCTCAAGAGTGAGCGAATCACTCAAAACAACGAACGAGAAGCCCTCGTCGTCGTTCGGGACGAGCGCGAAAAGATTCTCTACGTGGAGGGCGAGCCGAGATTTGAGCTCAAGTTCCTCCGTCGCGCGGTGGCTGAAGATTCCAATCTTCAGGTGGTGGGGTTCCAGCGAACCGCAAAGGACAAGTTTCTTCGCCTGGACGTGGACGATGCGGATGAACTCGCGGCCGGGTTCCCCAAAAGCCGGGAGGAGCTCTTCAAATATCGTGGGATCATCCTCGGGAGCATAGAAGCAAGTTTCTTTACCCATGACCAGCTCCGGATGCTCGCGGACTTCGTCGGAGAGCGCGGCGGCGGCCTGTTGATGCTGGGGGGAGCACACTCTTTCGGAGAAGGCGGTTACGGCGGCACCCCGCTCGGTGGCGTGCTTCCCGTGGTGCTGGCGGCGAGCATTGGGGACTCGGCGAACGCGACCCCAATTCAGCTTACGGTTACGCCTACTGATGCAGGACAAACCCACGCGGCTACGCAGGTTGCCGCCACGGAACGTGAGTCCGCTGCCCGCTGGAAGACGTTGCCTCCGCTCTCGGCCGTGAATCGCGTGGGACGGCTCAAGCCAGGCGCGACAGCGCTTCTCACGGGCAGTGGCGGGAATGGCGGTAACAGACAGGTGGTACTTGCCCAGCATCGCTATGGTCGAGGGAAGGCGATCGTGCTCCCTGTCCAGGATTCCTGGATGTGGCAGATGCACGCCGACATTCCGGTGGACGACATGACGCACGAGACGTTCTGGCGGCAGATGCTCCGCTGGCTCGTCAGCGACGCGTCCGGGCTCGTCAGCATCGTGGCCGAAGGAGGGGACGTAAGTCCTGGCGAAACCGTTCATTTGCTCGCTGAGGTGCGCGACTCGGCGTATCTCAAAGTGAATGGCGGAGAGGTCGTGGCGCGCGTCACCGATCCGTCAGGCGCCCCGATCGATGTTCCCCTCCGGTGGGCCGTTGAGCGGGACGGCGAGTACCGTGGAAGCTTCGTGGGGGAAGAGGAAGGCACATATTCGGTGCGCGCCGAGGCCAGGAGTGGCGACACAAAGGTCACGTTGAGCGATTCCGCGTTCGTCCAGGTCGCGGAGTCGGAGGCGGAGTTCTTCGATGCGGCAATGCGGGCGCCACTGCTACAGCGCATCGCTCGGGAGACTGGCGGGCGCTTCTACAGACCCAACGACGTCGGGCGGTTGCCGGACGATCTAGCTTTGAGTCAGAGCGGGGTTACTGTGTTGGAGCAGAAGGAGTTGTGGGACATGCCCGCAGTGTTTCTTCTTCTGGGCATTCTCGCGGGAGCCGAGTGGGTGTATCGGAGGTTGCGGAGGTTGGCGTGAGATACAACAGGAGATGGCGGATTGCGGACTGCGGACTTTCTGCGAAGCTTCGAGTTCGCAGGCTGCAAATCGCGTGTTTTAAGTGGGAAGCATCATGAATCGATGGGGCGTGGCGGTCTTGGCGGTGGTAACGTTGTCTTTGGGGGGAGGGCCCCAGCCGGCGGTGTCAGCATGCGCTGATTCGATGTTGCTTGCACTCGAAGGCTCTGGCCAACCAGCCGATTCGATCCTCAATTCTTTAATCGGGGGGGCCCCCCCGTGCCCGCTCCTGCGCGCGCACCCGGCGCAGCCCACCACACCTGCCACCTACCTCCTCGTCGTAACCGGGTTGGGGGGAGAGCCGCAATACAGACGCGCCTTCCACGAGTGGTCGGCCTCGCTCGTGACCTCTGCTGCACGTATGGGAATTCCGGATTCCGGTATCACCTGGCTCGCCGAAGACACCACGCGCGCTCGCGCGCGAGTGAATGCGCTGTCCACCAGGGCGAACATCGAGCGCGCATTCTCCCGCTTCGCCGAACGGAGCGTTGCCGGCGATCATCTACTTGTGGTTCTCATAGGTCATGGGAGCACACAGGGCGACGCATCCCGCTTCAGCATTCCCGGACCGGACATATCCGCGGCGGATTTCTCACGCCTGCTCGCCCCGCTCGCTCGCAGAAAGATCACCTTTGTGAACGCGGCCAGCGCGAGCGGTGACTTCATCCGCGTCCTCTCGGGCCCCGACCGGGTGATTATCACCGCCACAAAAACGGCGTTCGAGCGTAACGAGACAATGTTTCCAAAATTCTTCGTGGCCGCCCTCGACAGCGCTTTTGCCGATACTGACAAGGATGCCCGCGTCTCCGTTCTGGAAGCCTATGTATTCGCGAGCCGCGAGGTCGCCCGTGCCTATGAAAAGGATAATCGCCTCCTGACCGAGCATTCCCAGCTTGACGACAACGGAGACGGCGTCGGTACAGCCGCTCCCGCTGGCGGTTCGGGTGATGGCGCTCTGGCCCGCACCCTGCTGCTCGGCGGAGGGAGCGGAATCGCGCGCGCGCTGTCCCCCGATGCTGCGCTCACCCCGCTGCTTGCCGAAAAAGCGCGTATCGAACATCGCCTGGCCAAACTCCGCGCGAGCAAATCCGGAATGGATTCCACTGCGTATGAGCGAGCTCTCGAAAAACTCCTTGTCGAGCTCGCGCGCAACGGGCAGGCAATTCGGACCGCCGGAGCCAAACCCCGATGACCACGCCGGCAGCTTCGCGCTACGCACTCCGGGCACCGGTCGCGCTGTTTCTGATGGTCTGCGCTTGCAACCGTCCCGCCCGCGCACAGGGAATCGTCGAAGCCGAGTCCGCTCTTCGCGCGGGCCGCTATGACGCCGCCATCGCCGAATTCAAGTCCCTGACCGCCGGGGCTGACGCACCGCCAGCCGCGCATCGCGGTCTCCTTCGCGCCCTCGCCCAGGTCGGCCGCTACGACGAGGCCGAAGCGAGCGGACGCCGGTACATTGCCCTGCACCCGCAGTCGCCCGAGGTCTGGAACGCGCTTGGTGAAATTCTCACTCTTAGAGGAAAAATCACCGAGGCCGCTGACGCCTTTACCCGTGCGATCGCCGGTCACGCGCCCGACAGCGCGGCTGCGCGCCTGAATCTCGCGATCCTCAAATACGGCCGGGGTGAACGCGAAAGCGCGCTTCGCGACTTCGGCTGGTTCATCGATTTCTATAATAACGGCGCACGTCTTACTTCAGCCGAGCTCACGGCAATCGGAACCGCCTGCCGTTATCTGGGGCTCCACGATCCCGCGCTGTTCAAGGATGCGCTCAAGGCTTTCGACCAGGCCATCGCCGCGGACTCGACGAACCTCGAGCCCCGCGTGCGGCTCGGAAATCTTTTCCTCGAGAAGTACAATAGCGCCGATGCCCGAACCACCTTCGAGGCGGCACTACTCATGAACTCGCGTGATCCTCTCGCGCTTCTTGGGTCCGCGCGCGTGCGCCGGTTCGACGGACAGCCTGGCGCGGACAGTCTTGCCAGGCAAAGCCTCGCCGTGAATCCGAATCTCACGGATGCGCATGTGTTCGTGGCCACCCTGCGTCTGGAAGCGGAGAATCTCGATGACGCCGCCCGGTCGGCCGAACAGGCACTAAAAATCGACTCGGGCTCGGTGGCAGCCCTCGCTGTATTGGCAGCGACGCATCACTTACGCGACAGTGCCGCCACCTTCGCCGCCGTACACCGTCGTGCGCTGGCAAGCGATCCGCGCTCGGCCGAGATATACGTAACCCTCGCCGAGTTGAGCGCGCGGAACCGTTTATACAAGTCGGCGGTGGATTTCGCTCGCAAGGGTGTTTCAATCGACTCGGCCTCCGCGCGCTCCTACGCGCTTCTCGGAATAAACCAGCTGCGCACCGGCGCCATAGCCGCTGCCAGGGATAATCTCGAGCGCGCATTCACTCGCGACCCGTACGACGTATGGACCAAGAACACCCTGGATCTTCTGGACACGTTCAAGGATTACCGTGAGACACGCACCGAGCGGTTCCTATTCGTCGTTGACGGCAAGGAGTCCGCGCTCCTCTCCCTATACCTCGGCGACCTTGCCGACGAGGCGTACAGGAAGCTGGCCGAACGGTACGATTATCGTCCCGCGACGCCGGTGCGGCTGGAGATGTACCGCAGCCACGCCGACTTTTCTGTGCGCACCGTCGGACTCGCCGGCCTCGGCGCACTTGGGGTGAGCTTCGGGAACGTGCTAGCGATGGACTCGCCGTCAGCTCGCGAAACGGGGCAGTTCAACTGGGGCTCCACCTTCTGGCATGAGCTGGCGCACACGTTCACGCTCGGCGTCACCGATCATCGGGTTCCCCGCTGGCTGTCAGAAGGGTTGTCCGTGCTCGAGGAACGTCGCGCGCGCCCGGGGTGGGGGGCAGGTCCGAGTGTCGGATTTCTCGCGGCATACAAGTTGGGACGCCTCCTTCCGGTTAGCCGGCTGAACGAAGGCTTCATGACGCCGGCGTATCCCGAGCAAGTGATATTCTCCTACTACCAGGCATCGCTCGTATGCGAGATGATCGAGCGCGACGGCGGTATTGCGGCGATTCGCGCAATGCTCAAAGGCTATCGGGACGGTCTTACGACAGCCCAGGTCATGAAGCGCGTACTGGGCAGCGAGCAGTCGGCGTTGGACAGGAAATTCGATATCTATCTCAGGGAGCGCTTCTCCCAACCGCTCGCGGCAATCCGGGTATCCGCTGCCTCCGACTCGGGAGACACGCGTGTCGTCCGTCGAGTCCCGATGCTGGACGCCATGCGCGATCCCGGCGATTTCGTTGCGCAGCTTGCCGCGGGCCGCACCCTGCTTGATGAAGGCAAGCCCGACGAGGCAATAATGTATCTTGAGCGGGCAAAGGCCCTCTTTCCCGAGTACGCCGGCCCGAGCAGTCCCTACGCGCTGCTCGCGCGCATCCATACGGACAAAGGCGCTCCGCGTCGCGCGGCTGATGAGCTCGAGCGCCTCACGGGGCTGGACGAAAACGCCTACGCGGCGAACGTCGAGCTCGCCAAGCTACTCGAGCAGCTGGGCGATTTGCGGGGATCCTCGGCGGCGCTCGAGCGCGCGATTTATATCCACCCCTACGACATCGATTTGCACACTCGTCTCGCCGCGAAATACGACGCCCTGGGCGATCACCGCCTGTCGCTTCGCGAGCGTCGCGCGGTAGTTGCACTGGCGCCAGTCGATCTGGCGGAAGCGCACTATCAATTGGCACTCGCATATCGGAAATCGGGTGACCGGACCAACGGGCGGCGTTCGGTAATTCAGGCACTCGAGCTCGCGCCGAACTTCGCGAAGGCGCAGGAGCTGCTGCTCGAGTTGCAGGACAGCGGCAGCAAGCCGGACAGACGGGAGAATCCGGCTTGATGCGCGCGTTTAGTGCGTTGGTGCTGGCTGTCGTGGCCACCACGCAGGCGCGGGCTCAGCTCCCATTCGAGCGGCCTTCCGCGGAGGCGGAGAACATTCCCTATGACGGACGCTTCACCTTCGTGCGCATCCGCTTCACGCCGCTTTCTGGCAGCCAGTGGGGGGATCTCAAGTGGAATCATGACTACCCACGTGGCGAACGCAACTTTACGCGCATCCTGAGCGAGGTCGGCACGCTCAAGCCGCATCTCACGGCAAGCAACATCCTGACGTTCGATGATCCCGAGCTTTTCAAGTATCCAATCGCGTATTTGTGCGAACCCGGCTTCTGGACGCTCACGGAAAAGGAGGCAAAAGGGCTCGGCGACTACCTCAAAAAGGGCGGCTTCCTGATCGTCGACGACTTCGTCGGCAACCATTGGATGAACTTCGCCGCGCGGATGAAGGAAGCGATGCCTGACGCCCGTCTCGTCCCGCTGGACGCGTCGCACGCGATCTTCGACTCCTTCTTTCACATCGAGTCTCTCGACTTCGATCACCCGAATTTCGGCGTCAAAGCCGAGTTTTGGGGAATTTTCGAGGACAACGACCCGAAGAAACGGCTGATGGTGATCGTGAATTACAACAACGATATCGGAGACTACTGGGAATGGTCGGATACCGGCTTCATCCCGATTCAGATATCGAACGAAGCCTACAAGCTGGGCGTTAATTATGTGATATATGGGATGACGAGGTGAGAAGGGATTGCGACAGGATTGCGGATTGTAAATTCTAGCCGCGAACGACCGATGTTTTCCTGGTCTCAATCCGGGTTTCTTCCGCAACCCGCAATCCGCAATCCTGTTCGCAATCCGCAATCTCGAGAACTATGACCGCAATCTCTCCTCCTCCTGTCACCCTTTCCGAATCGGATGACCTGGAACTCGCCGGCCGTCTCAAGGAGGGTCGGGACCGGGTAGTCTCCGAATTGCGCAAGCTCATCGTGGGACAGGAAGGGGTCATCGAGCTCGCGCTAATCACCCTCTTCGCGGGAGGAAATAGCCTCATAGTCGGTGTCCCCGGGCTCGCGAAGACGCTGCTCATCCACACGCTGGCTCGTGTGCTGGACCTGCGGTTCTCGCGCATCCAGTTCACGCCGGATCTCATGCCGTCTGACATCACCGGAACCGACATCATTCAGGAAGATCCGGTAACGGGACGGCGGCAGATGACCTTCACCCCCGGTCCAATCTTCAGCAACATCGTTCTTGCGGACGAGATTAACCGTACACCGCCCAAGACGCAGGCGGCCCTGCTGGAAGCAATGCAGGAGCACCGCGTCACCGTGCAGGGGAAGACGTATGAGCTCAAGGAGCCGTTTTTCGTCTTCGCCACGCAAAACCCGATCGAGCTGGAGGGGACGTATGCGCTCCCCGAGGCGCAGCTCGACCGCTTCATGTTCGAGATTGTGATCGACTATCTGACGGAAGAGCAGGAGATCGAAGTCGTGCAGGCGACTACAGCGGTACAGCGACACGTCTTCGAGCATGCCATTACCGGCGCGGATATCGTTGCCTTTCAGCAGCTTGCGCGCAAAGTCCCCGTTTCCGATGCGGTGGCGCGCTACGCGGTGCACCTCGCGCGGGCGAGCCGGCCTTCGGCGCCTCACGCTCCCGATTTCATAAAAAAGTGGGTCACCTACGGGGCAAGCGTACGCGCTCCGCAGCAGATGGTCCTTGGTGGTAAGGCGCGCGCTCTCATGCACGGCCGCTACCACGTGAGCTTCGAGGATATTCGCGCTCTCGCGCACCCAGTTTTGCGCCACCGCATTCTCACCAACTTCCACGCAGGCTCCGAGCGCGTGACCACGGATCAGATCATCGATCAGCTTCTGACGGCTGTAAAACCGCCGAGGTCGGGGATGTGAGAAATCGGGAATCGGGAATCGGAATTGACAGATGCCGCCGAGTGTTACCCTTGCCGTGCCCAGCTCGCAGTTGAGTTGAAAGACAATTAATCAAAGTTCCCGATTCCCGATATCATGCTCCGCGCCCCCGCCACTTCATTCCTCGACCCCGCTGTACTCGCGCGCATCGATTCGCTCGAGCTGCTGGCAAAGACGGTGGTGCAGGGATTCCTGACGGGGTTGCACAGGGCGCCCAGGCTCGGCATGTCGATGGATTTCGCGGAGCATCGGGCGTACATGCCGGGCGACGACACGCGCCGCATCGACTGGCGCCTGTATGGGCGTACCGACCGTTACTACATAAAGGAGTTCGAGGCGGACACCAACGCCAACGTCTATCTGCTGCTCGACATATCGCGGTCGATGGCGTTCGGGAGTGGGGGTATCAGCAAGCTGGATTACGGAAGGTATCTCGCGGCCTGTCTTGCCTATTTCTGCAGCCGGCAGCGCGACCGCGTGGGGCTAGTAACGTTCGCGGGTGCCATCGTGAACGTGGTTCCGCCCGCCCTCAAGCATCTCGACGTCGTGCTCCACACGATCGACCGCGTGGTGCCGGGAGGACAGGGCGCGCTCTGCGACCCATCACGCGCAATCAGCGAGCAACTGCGCCGGCGCAGCATATTGGTGCTCATCTCCGACTTGTATGAGGACCCGAGCGCGGTGCTCGATGCCGTGACCACGCTTCGGGGTAACGGCAACGACCTCATCGTCTTCCACATTCTCGATCCCGCCGAGCGCGAATTTCCGTTCGACGGCGCGGGGACGTTCGAGGACCTCGAGAGCGGCGAGCGCATTCCCATAGTTCCGGAACAGCTACGCGGCGAATACCGCCGGCTCGTCTCCGAGCACATCGCGTCGCTCGCCTCGCTGCTTGGCGCGGGAGCCGCGGACTACGCGCTGTTCGATACATCGACGCCGCTCGACTATGCGCTCTTCCGCTTCCTGTCCAACCGCCTGCGGTTGAGCCGCGTGCGCTGATGCCGCTCGCGTTTCTTGCCCCCGTCTTTCTCGCCGGGCTCGCCCTGCTGGCGGTGCCGCTGATCATCCACCTCACGCACCGGCAACGAAAGGAAGTCACCGAGTTTCCGTCGCTCATGTTCCTGCGCCAGATACCGTACCGCACGGTGCGTCGGCAGCGCATCCGGCACTGGGTGCTCTTCGCGCTCCGGTGCCTCGCGATAATTCTCCTCGCGCTCGCGTTTGCCCGGCCGCTGTTTCAGCGTGTCGGGCTGGCTGGTGCCACCTCAACCTCGCGCGGTGCGCGCGAGATCGTCATTCTGCTGGACCGCTCCTATAGCATGGGCTATGGCGATCGCTGGACGCGCGCGCTCAGCTCCGCACGGAAGGTGATTGATGGTATGCGGTCACCCGACCGCGCGACAATCGTGCTCTTCGCGAGCTCCGCGGAAGCGATTGGACGCCCGGAATCGGACCGGGCTGCGCTTGCCGCGATGCTTGGGCGCGCGCGCCTGAGCTCGGGCGCGACTCGGTACGCACCCGCCGTTGGGCTTGCGAGCACGATACTCGCCGAAACCGAGCTCCCACGCCGCGAGGTTGTGCTCATCACTGATTTCCAGCGCCTGGGCTGGACGGGAGACAGCGACATGCGGCTTCCCCCGGGCACAGTTGTCACGCCGGTAGATCTGTCCGACCCGAATCCATCCGACGTTGCCGTGGCGAATGTGGCGCTGCAGCGCTCTATAGACGCGTCCCGCGAACGGGTGGTGGCCACGGCGCGCCTGACGAACATTGGCGAGCAACCGGAGACCCGAAATGTCGCCGTCGCTCTCAACGGCCGCACAGTGGAGACGAAGCAGGTGAGCATTCCAGCGAAGGGTGCCGCAGCGGTCAGCTTTGCCGCGTTTGCGCTACCGGAAGGCAGCTCGCGAGTCGTCGTCAGCGCCCAGGCCGATGCCCTGCCCGCGAATGACAGCGCCTTCCTCTCGGTCAGGCCGGGCGAGGCGATCGCTGTCCTGATCGTAGAGGATATCGCTGCTTCAACGAACGCGAGTCTGTACCTGCGCCGATCTCTCGAGCTTGGCGACG
Source organism: Gemmatimonadaceae bacterium (assembly GCA_051005015.1). Classification (GTDB taxonomy): domain Bacteria; phylum Gemmatimonadota; class Gemmatimonadetes; order Gemmatimonadales; family Gemmatimonadaceae; genus JACMME01. The sequence continues at coordinate 20,282 of JBPCJT010000094.1, forward strand.
ATCCACCCTTTCGCGTAGATGTGGTGAAGGGAAACCGGCTTGTTGCGGCGGACCTTCGCGGACGCGACGTCGTGATACTGAACGACATCAGTCCCGGTGTTACCCCCGCCCAGGCGCTCCGGGAATTCGTCCGTGACGGCGGAGGGTTGCTCATGACGCTGGGGGAACGTGCCACTCGAGGCGCGTGGTCTTCGGAAGCGCGTGCGCTTGTCCCCGCCTCGATCGGCTCCGTTGTCGACCGCATGGAATCGGGCAGCGCACGCCTCGCCGCTATCGAGTACTCGCATCCAGTGTTCGAACCGTTTCGCGCCCCACGAAGCGGAGACTGGACGTCCGGAAGATTCTTCCGCTACGCGTCCACCACCCTGAGTGATTCCGCGGCCATCATCGCCGGGTTCGACGATGGCGCCATTGCGCTCGCGGAAGGACAAATCGGCTCAGGCACGACCGCTCTCTGGACTTCCACCCTGGATGGGACCTGGAACGACCTGCCGGTACAACCGGTCTTCCTCCCATTCGTGCACCAGTTAACCAGGCACCTCGCCGGATACACACCGGTGAAGCAGGCGTGGAAAGTGGGAGAAGTGGTCAACCTGGCTCAGAAAAACATGATCGCGGAAGGCGGCGCCGATTCCTCGGCCCGAGCGTCGGCGTCTTCGGCATCCGCTGCTGCTCAAGCGCCTTCCAAAGCAGGCACGGAGCCGGAGCTTGTCGCGCGCGCACCCTCCGGTGCGGCGGTGCGTTTCGCGTCCGGAGCGCCTGAACGGTACGTCGCGCTCGCCGAGCATGGCTTTTACGCGGTTCGCACGGTAAGCTCAGCGGCGGAGCCCGAGCGCCTGATCGCCGTTAATCTCGATCCGGCGGAATCGGACATGACGCGCATCGATCCCGGCGTATTGATTCGTGCGATAACACCACGAGCTTCAGCGAACGCGAGCGCGCACGATACAGTGTCCCTCACCGCCGAAGCGATGGAACGGCGACAGAGCGTCTGGTGGTATCTTCTAGTGGCGGCGCTGGTCGCTCTCGCGGCGGAGACGGTGCTGTCTAACAGATTGTCCCGGCACGGCGCGGTCGGATGACGCAGCCAATCCGCTGGAGGCTATGACGATGGCTACCACGGCCGGATTTTCCTCTACTCAGGACGAGCTCTCGCGGCTCATTCGGCGTGTGCGCGCCCAATGGCGCTTCGCGAGGGCGATGCGCGGTGCGGCGATCGTACTCGGCGCGGGATTGATGGTGTTCCTCATCGCTTCCTACGCGATAGAGCAGTTCAAATTCAATGACACGGCCATCGTCGTCGTTCGCGTGCTCGCGTACCTGTCGTTGATCGCTCTGACAGCGCGCTATCTGATCTTTCCCTTGCTGCCACGCCTGTCCGATGACCGGGTCGCGCTGTTCATCGAGGAACACGATCCATCGCTCGATGCTGCGCTCGTGAGCGCGATCGAGTTGGGCGCGTCAGAGCGTGTGGCGCGTTCCGACCGCTCGCCGGTTCTTTCGCGCGAGCTCGAGCGCTCGGTGCTTGAGCGCGTGCGCGCGGCTGAGCTGGAGACGCGCACGGAACGGGACGATCTCATCCGCTCCACCGGCGCGCTGGCGCTGGCCACCGTGGTCGCCAGCGCGCTGTTCGTTTTCGGGCCGCGAGTCTTGAACGACGGCATGCGCTCCCTCTTTCCATGGGGCAGCTCTGAAGCCGCGCCGACGTTCGCAATCGCCGTTGTGCCTGGAAATGTGAAAGTCGCGCGCGGCGGAGATCAGCAGATCGGGGCGCGGCTCAACGGATTCGGTGCCGAGCGTGTGGAGATCGTCACGAAGCGCGCGGATTCGGCGGTAATAATTCAGGGCGGCACAGCCCCGACAGGCTCAGCCGGGCAGTGGGAGCGAGTGACGATGAGTGCGAGTGCGGACTCGAACGCATACGTCTTCCGGCTCTTCGATATTGCGAGCCGCACCGAATACTTCGTCGAAGCTAACGGCGTGCGCTCTCCGATTTTCCGTATCGACGTTGTGGACCTTCCGTACGTGCAGCGCATCGACCTCGAGTACCGCTACCCAGCCTACACCGGGCTCGCGCCGCGAGTTGTGGAGGATGCCGGGGACATCACCGCGCTCGAGGGTACGACCGTCATCATTCGCGCCAGGCCGACCATGCCGGTGCGCGCAGGTCGAATCGCCGTTGAGAACCAGGCCCCCATTCCGCTAACGGCCGACTCACTGGGGGTGCTTTCCGCCCCGGTTCGCGTCACGCGCGCCGGCTTCTACCATCTCGAGCTGCAAGCCGCCGACGGCGAGACGCGCCGCGCGTCGCTCGATTATACCATCGACGTTCTAGCCGACTTGCCGCCGACGATATCACTTACGAAGCCCGGCCGCGACACCAGGGTGACGTCCGTCGAGGAAGTATTCGCTGAAGCCGCGGCTGAGGACGACTACGGCATCGCGAAGCTGGATCTCGTTTACGCGGTGAACGGCGGAGAGCGCCGCACGGTTGGACTGTACGGCGGCAAGGGACGCAGAGCCAGGCAGATGTCCGCCGGCCATACTTTCCTCCTCGAGGAGATGTCGCTCGAGCCGGGTGACATGATCTCGTACTTCGCGCGCGCGACCGACGCGAACAACAAGAGCGCGGCGACCGACATCTACTTCCTCCAGGTTCGTCCGTACGGGCAGGAATACCGTAAGGCGGAACAGGGCGGCGGAGGCGGTGGTGGTGGCGGCATGGAGGGGAACGAAGCGCTCTCGGCGCGCCAGCGCGAGATAATCGCCGCCACTTTCAAGACGGTGCGCGACCGTGGGGTCACGCCGCCCAGGGAGTACCAGGAGAATCTCGCGACGATTGCGCTCGCCCAGGGCCGGCTGCGCGAGCAAGTGGCGACGCTCGCGCGCCGCATGGTCGAACGGGGCGTCGCCGCGGATTCGGCGCTCAGACAAATCGCGGAATTGCTCCCCAGGGCGGCTGAGGAGATGCGCGCGGCTGAGGAGCTGCTGGGCAAGCGCAAACCTGACGACGCCATTCCGCCGGAAGAGCGCGCTCTCCGTTTTCTGCAACAGGCGGAAGCCGCTTTCCGAGAGGTGCAGGTAAGCATTGGTGGAGATCCCAGCGGTGACGGTGGCGCTGGACAGCAGAACGCCGAGGAGCTGGCGGATCTCTTCGAGCTCGAGGTGGACAAGCTCCGCAACCAGTACGAGACCATTCAGCGCGGGCAGCAGCAAGCCGCGGACGAGCAGGTAGACGAAGTGCTCGAGCGGCTCAAGCGCCTGGCGGCGCGGCAGCAACAGGAGAATGAGCGCATGCGCGAGCGCGCGAACAATTTGCGCGCGCAGTCGGGAAGCGGTGGCGGTGCTGGGCAGCGGCAACTCGCCGAGGAGGCCGAGGAGGCCGCTCGGCGCCTCGAACGGCTGGCGCGCGAGCGAGCATCGCCCGCTCTGGCGGAAACCGCTCGGCGCCTCCGCAATGCGGCCGAGCAGATGCGGCGCGCCGCGGGGGATGCGGGCCAGGGCGGGCAAGCTGGCGGTTCGTCCGCGCTCGACAAGCTGCAGGACGCGCGGCGATTGCTAGACAAGGAGCGCACGGGGCGGCTGGAGCGTGACATTCAGAACGCCCGCCGGAGCGCCGAAGAACTGGCGCAACGCCAGCGCGGCATTGCGCGGGACGTGGAATCCCTGAAGGGTGGGCGCGGAGGTGAGGGCGAGGGACGACTCTTCGAGCGCAAGGATTCGCTAGCATCGGGCGTGCAGCAATTGGAGACACAGCTCGAGCGCATGTCGCGCGATTCGCGGCGCGAGCAGAAGGACGCCTCACGCAAGCTGGAAGAGGCTGCGGGCGCGATTCGTGACCGGCAGCTAGCCGACCGCATTCGGTACTCCAAAGGCGTGGTTCAGGACGGGTCGCCCGAGTACGCGCGCTCGTTCGAGGAGCAGATCGGTGCGGGCCTCGAGGATGTGCGGGACAAGATCGCGGAGGCGTCGCGTGCGGTGGGGGAACCGGAAGGTCGCAATGCGGAACGAGCGCTGGACCGCGCGCGAGGGCTGGTGCGGGGCCTGGAGTCGTTGGAGGAGCGAATGAAGGAAGCGCGGGAGGCGGGAGGCGGGAGGCGGAAGGCGGAACAAGCTCGGGAATCGGAAGTCAGCAATCGGGAAGCGGGACAGCAGGGACAAGGTCAGCGGCAGGGACAAGGACAAGGGCAAGGACAGGGACAAGGGCAAGGTCAAAGTCAGCAGGGCCAGCAGCCGGGTAATGGGCGCGAGGTCACACCCGGCGGCGGGGGGATGAATACGGGACCCGGCCGGTTGAGCCACGAGCAAATTCGACAATTCTCGCGGGAGTTCCGCGAGCGGCGACTCGACGCGGAGGCGCTGAGGCGGGAGCTTCGGCAGGATGGCCGCGACATCCGTGATCTTGACGGGGTTATCGCCCGGATGCGTGAGTTGGAGAATCAGCGAGCGTATGGCGATCACGAGGAGATCGCGCAGCTACAGGCTGCAGTGATCCAGGGGCTCAAGGCATACGAATTTGCGCTTCGGCGGCAGATGGAGGGGAGTGGGAATCCCCGCTTGAACCTCAGCGGATCTGCCGAGGTGCCATCGGATTTCCGGAAACTTGTGGAGGAGTACTACAAGTCGCTGGCGAACCGGGCGCCGAAGTAACCTTTCACATGATCGCACTACCCTTTTAGCTGGTCACACAAAACAACGTCATCTGCGCTATCGTCCGGCGCCCTCGCCGCTCAGGCGCGCCAGTCGCCGCTTGACATCAGCGACCTGAGGTTGGAGATCGGGATCCGCATCCTTCCAGAGCTCGACGAAGCGCGCGTAGTAGTGCGCCGCTTTCTCGCGATTGCCCCGCTCCTCGTACAGCTCGCCGAGGCGGCGTAGAGTCGGTGCGAGATGCACCGCGTCCGACAGGTCGACAACACTTATAAACGGGAAGATCACGCGGTGGGGGGTCGGGAGAGAGACATACCGCTCGTACATGACCAGGGCCGAATCGGTGTGCCCGCCGAGCTCGTACGCCCGGCCCCGCAGCGGGAGCAGACACTGGGGACAGGGGCCGTCATCCGCACGGTGGGCTTCCGCGATAGCTTCAGCACCTCGCCCTTCCGCAATTGCAATCGCGGCGCGCGGGAGATAGGCCCGGTAGGCGTACGCTCGGTCGCGCGGCTCGTTGGGGATGGCGCTGTCGCGTTCCGCCAGGAGCGCTCTGGCGCGGTCCGGGTGGCCGGCAACCGCGAAGGCGTAGGCGAGCTGCGAGTAGGGGCGGTCGAGTGGCTCAATCTGGGCGAGGGGGTAGCGGGCTAGCGCTTCCTCTACCTTGCGGGCGTTCCGGTCCGGCGTGCCACGAATGACCGCATCGAGCAGCGAGGCGTTTGCGATCCCTACCAGGTAATCCGTTGGCTGCTTGCGCGCCTCGTTCGCCGCATTCACGTCCGCGTAGTGCCGTTCGGCCTCACGCACCTGGCCCTTGATCGCGCTCAGATGCGCCAACGCCGTGCTCGTGGCTGCCCGCTGGAAGAGGTTGTCAGGATTCTCGCGCCGGAGCGCGACAATGCGCCGTTCGGCATTCGCATAATCACCGCGGCCAGCGGCCCAGCCGGCGGCATCGAACTCGACGAGAAAATTGCCAGGGAACCGTGTAACAGCGTCGTCAAGAGTTGCCTGCACCTCCTGCGTGCGCCCGAGAAGCGACTGCACGTACGCCATGTTCGTAAAAACATTCGAGCTGGAAGAATCGCTATTCCGCGCTCGCGTGTAATAGGCAAGCGAGGAGTCGAGCTGTCGCATGTCACTATAGATGACACCCATGTTATTCAGGGCAATGAAGTCTCCCGGGCGGCTCTCCAGCAGGGTTCGATAAGCTGCCAGCGCACGCTCGCGGTCCAACACAACGCTGTGGTAGTACGTTCCCACCGCCAACAAGCGCTCGCGCTCCGTGAGGCGGTCTCGGTATTCGTACGCCTTCGTGAAGGCGCGCGTCGCTCGGGCCCGGTCCTGGGCCTGATTGGAGAGAAAAATCCCCAGTCTCCGGTACGCCATGGCGAACATCGTATCGCTCTCGATCGCCTGCTGCATAAAATCTACCGCCCTCGGAAAATTCCCCTCGGCGTTGTACGCGCGAAGGCCCTGTGAGTAGCTGCGGAGCGCGGCAAGCGATCCAGTGGTCACCTGCTCCAGCGGTGGCTCGGCCCGGATGGATCGCAGCGACTCCCCGATCCGCTCGCGAATGCGCCGGGACAGCTTGTCGAGCGCGCCGAGTATCTCCGTTTGGTCGCGCGCTGTCTCCCGGGCGCTTGCGAGGACCTCGCCGCTAGACGCCGAAATGAGACGGGCCGAGAGCGCGTAGCTCGCACCGGCGGAGCCTATTTCGCCGGCGATGAACGCCTTGATCCCGTCGCGCGTGGCAAGCTCGCGCGCGAGCGCAGCATTGAGAGTGGTGTCGGCGGGTTTCTGCATGCGCCCCAGCGCCTCTCGCACGTAGCCTGCCTGCACCACCGTGACCACGGGAGACCGCTCGAAGTCGATGCGGAACACCTCCGTCGCAACGCGGC
>JBPCJT010000095.1:0-14104 GCA_051005015.1 Gemmatimonadaceae bacterium
GGCTTACCGCGTCTACGTCGATTCCCTGATGCGAGTATTCCCTACCGATGTACTCGCCGCCGACCGGCTCCGCGACGAGCTTTCGGCCGGGGGTACGGCTATCGAGCCAATCCTGCGTCGCGCCGCCCAGATGCTGGGCGTCCTCACCCAGGAATTGGGGGTCGCCACCGGTCCCCGCTTCGAAGACTTGATCCTGGTGAAGCTCGAGCTAATCCGGCTTTCAGCGGAACGCCTGCTCCTGGTGCTTCGCCTGAATGGTGGATCAGCGCACACGATCTTTGTCGAGGCACCGGGCGAAGTTGCCGAATCCGCACTCGCGGCTGTTTCGCTCGTTCTCAACGAGCGTCTGAACGGCCACAGCCTGCGAGATATTCGGGCGACGATGGGGGAGCGCCTGCGCGACACCCAGGCATCGTCGGATGCACGTGAGCTGCTGAACATCTTCATCCAGTATGGCGATCAGCTCTTCGATGTTCCAACCCCGATGACGCAGGACATTCTTCTTGGCCAGACTTCCCATCTCGCCGAGCAGCCGGAGTTTTCGAGCAGCCAGCAAATCAGGAAGCTGCTCGCGCTGACCGACCAGCCACAAGCACTTGGCGAGCTGCTTCGCAAGCGCGAAATGCATCCTGGCATCACGATAACAATAGGCAGCGAGCACGATGAAGAATCCCTCGCGAATCTGACAATAGTGACATCGGAGTATCACATCGGAACTCTCACCGGGGTCATTGGCGTGATCGGCCCTACCCGCATGCCGTATGAGAAGGTCATCTCTCTCGTGACGCACACCTCGAGACTCATTACGGATTTGCTGGAATGAGGTGCTGCGGAGCGAACGCCCCGGGGAATGGGCTACGACACATGACTGATAGCGCGTGAATGTACATTAGGAACTCGAACGCCCCTGTCGCTCACGCAGCATTGCTCGCTGATAACTTTGCCCCCTTTCCAGTACCCCTCACGTCTCACGTATCACCACTCACTGCTCACTCTTCATGTCTGATTTTTACAGCATTCTTGGAGTTCCCCGCGATGCGGAGGACGACACCATAAAGCGAGCCTATCGGAAACTCGCAATGCAGTACCACCCCGACCGGAACAGCGGTTCTAAGGACGCTGAAGAGAAGTTCAAGACGATCACCGAGGCCTACGACGTGCTGCGGGATCCGCGCAAACGGGCTACCTATGATCGCTATGGGGAAGCCGGCCTTCGAGGCGGCGGATCCAGTGGATTCCACCACGTCGACCTCTCCGAAGCGCTGGGGATCTTCATGCGCGACTTCGGGGGTTTCAGTAATCTGGAAAGCATGTTCGGTGGACAGCGGAGCCAGGGCGGACCGCGTTCCGGCGCCGACATTAAAGCCACCATCCCGCTTACGCTGGCTGAAGTCGCCACCGGCGTTCAGAAATCCTTCACGGTCAAGGTTCTGGACTCGTGCGAGCGCTGCGCTGGTTCGGGCGCAGAGGCAGGTTCAAAAACCGTGCGCTGCGCCAGTTGTAGCGGAAGTGGTGAAGTTCGCCGGGCGCAGCGCTCCTTCTTCGGCCAGTTTGTCAGCGTGGCGCCCTGTCCCACCTGTTCCGGCCAGGGCAAGGTCCTCGAAACACCATGCAAGAAGTGCAAAGGGGAGGGGCGCGTACGCGGGGAGCGGACCATACCTGTCTCGATCCCGGCCGGTGTGTCGACGGGACAGTACATGACCTTGCGTGGGGAGGGGAGCGTTGGGCCTCAGGGCGGTACGCGCGGCGACATTCTGGTCGTGTTCGATGTCGCCGAGGACGAGCGCTTCGAGCGCGACGGTGAAGATTTGTATTGCGAGGTACTCGCCACCTATCCGCAACTTGTTTTCGGAGCCGATGTCGAAGTGGCGATGCCGGCGGGCTCGCCTTTCTCGCTGCGGGTGCCCCCAGGTACCCAGAGCGGACAGGTATTCCTGGTTCGAGGACGCGGCCTTCCACGAGTGAATGCGAAGGGCGCCGGTAATTTGAGTGTGCGTGTTCAACTCTGGACGCCTCAATCAGTGAGCGAGTCGGAAGCGCAGCTCGTTCGTCAACTCGGCGCACTCAGCGATGGGCCTCCGGCAGCACAGCCAAAAGGGTTCTGGTCAAAGGTGAAGGACGCGCTAGGTGCATGAGGTGGACGGCAATCCGCGTCTCGGGCGCGTCTGGTGAAGCCCGAAATGATATCGTGGCCGCGCTCATCGGCGCCGGAGCAGGCGCGGTACAGGAAGATGGGGAAACGCTGGTCAGTACACTACCCGAAGGCGGCGATCTGGCCGCTGTGAGACGGGCAGTTGCCCGCGTCAGCCAGGCCGCGCTCGCCTGCGATGATCTCGGCGAAGTCGATTGGGATCGCGCATGGACGACACAGGTTGGAATTCACCGCGTGGGCAGACTCGCAGTCTCTCCACCGTGGCTGTCGGACGCGACACATGATGCGGACTCCACCATAATCATCGATCCCGCGATGGCGTTTGGGACGGGTGAGCATCCCACAACGCGTGGTGTGCTGCGACTGATGCAGGACGTCATCAAACCGGGAGATGCCGTGGCGGATCTTGGAGCCGGCAGCGCCGTGCTGTCCATCGCGGCGGTCAAGCTGGGCGCATCCCGGGCGTTTGCAATCGAAATAGACCACGACGCAATCGGCAACGCGGAAGAAAATGTCGCGCGGAATGGCGTTGCCGACCGTGTGGCGATACTGGAGGGGGATGCCGCTGTGCTGCTCCCGCTCGTGGCCCCGGTGCGCGTGATTCTCGCGAACATTGTGTCTTCGGCGGTTCTGCCTATGCTACCTGCAGTGCGCGCGGCGCTCAGCGATGACGGCCGCGCGATTCTCAGCGGCATGCTTGCAGGGGAGCGCGCGGCGATTCTGGATTTGCTGGCCAGCGGCGGGTGGGCACTCCAGGCCGAGGATACCGAGGAAGAGTGGTGGAGCGCGTCGATCGCTCCGCGATAGCGACATTGTTTTCCTCCGAGCCCATGGTGGCTGGGCGGAGCGTCAGCCTTGGGGCGGAGGAAGCGCACCACGCGCGTGTTCGCCGGGTAGATGTAGGAGCGCGTGTACGGATCGTAGATGGTTTGGGATCCGTAGCACTTGGGACGCTCGTGAGGCTTGCCAAAGGACAAGCGACTGCGGATGTGGATACAATATCGTTGCATGAAGCGCCCGCCGTGATTCACTTTCTGGTGCCCGTTGCCGACCGTGACCGTATGCTTTGGCTCGCGGAAAAGGGAGTCGAATTGGGCATTACCAGCTGGCGTCCGGTGATCTGGCATCGCTCTCGTAGCGTATCCCCGCGAGGTGAAGGAGCTGGTTTCCAGGCAAAGGTTCGAACCCGCATGGTTGCCGCGCTCAAGCAGTGTGGCGGAAGCTGGCTTCCGGTACTGCATCCGGATGCATCCGTCGACCGCGCCATAGCGGCAGCCGGAACATCACGGGGCTATCTGCTCGATGCGGCCGGCCCGCCAATCCTTTCGCGCAAGTTCAGCGCGCCGATTGTGGTCGCGCTCGGTCCCGAAGGAGGTATGGAGACTGACGAGCGTTCCGCCTTTGTAAATGCCGGGTTCGAGCCGGTATCCCTCGCTGAGCATACGCTCCGTTTTGAAACTGCCGGCATTGCCGCTCTTGCGATCCTTCGAGCGGCGCTTTCCGTACTGGGGGACCATAATGAGTGACGTTAAGTGTCTGTTTTGCCGCGTGGTTCGTGGTGAGGTTTCCGCGGCAATTGTCGCCGAAACACCAGAGTGCATTGCGTTTCGCGATATCAATCCCCAGGCACCGGTGCACGTGCTGATCATCCCGCGCGAGCATATCGCTTCGCTTAACGACGCTACCGACGCGGCGACGATAGGCAGACTGTCGCTCGTTGCGGCAGATGTCGCGCGGAAGGAGGGGATAGCGGATTCAGGTTACCGAACGGTGATTAATACGAACGCGGCGGCTGGCCAGACCGTTTTCCATGTCCATCTGCACCTTCTCGGAGGCCGCACATTCCATTGGCCACCGGGGTGAACGGCGATCACTGTCAGTTGACACGCTCTGTGAGCGATTACTAACTTTTTCGCGCCTTCGTCACGTGAGTTAAGTGTCCGACCTACTGGCACGTCTCCAATCCGATCTTAACATTGCGCGCAAAGCGCGGGACAAGTCCGCAACGCTTGTTCTGGGGACCATCCTCGCCGACATAAAGAACAGGAAGATAGAGCTTCGACGCGAACCGGTTCACGAAGACGTACTCGACGTTTTGCGCAAGTCGATCAAGCGCCGACGCGAATCGATCGAGATGTTCGAGGCGGGCAAGCGCGGCGATCTCGCGGACAAGGAGCGCGCGGAAGCAGCGCTCCTTGAACAATATCTGCCAGCCGCGGCGAGCGATGATGAGGTGCGCTCCGCGGTTCAGGCTGCCATCGCCAATGGGGCGGCGGACATCGGTGCCGTGATGAAAGCAATGGCTTCGTTCCGTGCGCGAGCGGATGGCTCGAGGATCAACGCCCTTGCGCGCGAGGAGCTGGGAAAACGGGGCTGATGCGTGTATCGGCACCATCTTAGTCTACCGCGTTTAGGTGGCCGCACGCCCCCGTTCGGGCTTTTGTTTCTCCGGCAGGCAACGTGAACGGGCACGCGCTCGGTGTACTGGAGTTTCCACGGGTGCTCGCGCTGGTGGCGGACCGCGCCTCATCCGAACTTGGCGCTGCTCGTGTGCGAGGGCTGGCGCCGTCGTCCGATCGCCGATGGATAACCCGCGAGCATCAACTCGTGGCGGCCGCACGCGCGCTGACCTCATCGGAGGTTCCATGGCGCATGGAGCCCGTTCCCGATATCGCCGCCGCTTTAAAGCGCCTCCGCGCGGCTGGAAGTGTCTGGTCGTCCGTTGAACTGTTGGCGGGAGCGGGGCTGTTGCGCTCATCTCGCCTGACTAGGGATGCCTTAACTGATCAGCGGCGGCCGGCCACCGCTACCGGAATGCTCGAACCATTCTCGCGGCGCCTGGTTGCGGAGCGCGGCATAGAGACGGCGATCGAGCGCGCCATCGATTCGGATGCGGTGGTTCGCGATGCTGCGTCGGCCGATCTGCGCCGCATTCGCAGGGAGTTGCGAGGAGCGCAAGGAGAGCTGATCCAGCTTCTCGAGCGAGCAATGGCGCGACTGGAGCCGCACCAGCGCGTGGCGGATATGTCGGTGACCGTGCGAAACGGACGTTACGTGATCCCGGTAAGGCGTGAAGGGCGCGGCACCGTGGGCGGCATCGTTCATGACGAATCCGCGACGCGAGGGACGCTTTTCATAGAACCGCCGGCGGCGGTGGAGTTCGGTAATCGCATTCGCGCGCTGGAGGTCGACGAGACGCGAGAAGTGCAGCGTATCCTGAAAGCGCTCACCGATCACTTGCGCTTGCATCACCCCGCCCTCACGGATGCATTGGAGGCGCTCATAGAACTGGACTCGCTGTATGCGCGGGCGCGCTTCGCGCAGGAATTCGACTGCGCCTCACCCCTGCTTCGCGAGGCCGCAGACGGATTTTCAGTACGGAATGCACGGCATCCGCTGTTGCTTGCGCGTGGTGGCGATGTCGTGCCGTTCGATCTGACGATGGACCCATCCCAGCGAACGCTACTGCTGTCAGGCCCGAACACCGGGGGAAAGACCGTCCTTCTGAAGGCCGTGGGCCTTCTGTCGGCTATGACGCAGGCCGGCATTCCGGCCCCGCTTTCGGACGACTGCAGCGTCGCCCTGTTCGATGACGTATTCGCCGACATCGGCGACGAGCAATCGATCCAGGCAAGTCTGTCGACGTTCAGCGCTCACCTCAAAAACCTCGGGGAAATACTCGAGCGCGCTACTCCCGAATCGCTCGTGCTGGTAGACGAGCTCGGTTCCGGCACCGACCCAACGGAGGGTGCCGCACTCGGTGGCGCGATCATAGACGAGCTAACGCGTCGCGGCACTATGACTATCGCGACGACACATCTGGGTGCTCTCAAGCTGCTGGCGACGGAGATTCCAGGAGTCGTCAATGCTTCGCTGCAGTTTGATGAGCAGCTGCTGGCCCCTACCTTCCGGCTCATCAAGGGCATTCCAGGGCGCTCGTATGGCTTGAGCATCGCACGACGCTTGCGCCTCCCCGAAGAGATTTTATCGCGCGCGGAGGAACGTCTGCCGAAAGGGGAGCGCGACATAGGCGCTTTTCTCGTCAGCCTGGAGTTGCGCGACCGCGAATTGGCGGAAAGAGAGGCAGTGGCCTGCGAGCTCTCGGCGAGTCTCGCAACGCGCGCGGATCAGGTGGCTGAGCGTGAACGCCGAGCTCGGGAAGAGGCGCGAATGCTGGAAAAGCGCGGTCGCGAAGACGCTCGCGCATATTTGCTTGAAGCTCGTACCGAAGTCGAGCAGGTTGTACGCTCACTCAAGCGTGAGACTGTCGCTGGCGGCGTAGACGACGCGGTCCGTGAGGCGCGCCGGTACGTGGAGACACTGGCGGGGAAGCAAGCTCAGCGTCTGGAGGAACTCAACGCGGAGATTCGAGTTTCCACTGATGAAACCGCATCTCCTCCGGCGGAGCTCGCTATAGGCGGGGCCGTGGAAGTGTCGACGTTGGGTGGCCGACTAGGGCGAATTGTCGAATTCCGTGGATCAGATGCGACGGTGGCGGTTGGCGGTCTGAAGGTTACGGTACCCAGAGCATCGCTCGTGGCCGTTCCCGACAACCCTGTCGTGCCACTCCCAAGCCCAGCATTCGGAGATATTCCAGAAGTGGCCGCACACACGGATGTTGACTTGCGAGGGCTGCGAGTGGACGAGATCGACAGCATCGTTCTGCCGGCGCTCGACGACGCCATCCGCGCCGATCTCAAGACCTTGCGCATCATTCATGGCAAGGGTACGGGGGCATTGCGCATTCGCGTGGCGGAAATGTTGCGAGCGGATTCCCGTGTGAGAGCCTTTCGGCTGGGGGCGTGGAACGAGGGAGGCACAGGCGTGACCGTCGCCGAATTCTCATGATCACTCCCGACACCATCGATAGGGTGCGCGAGGCGGCAGACGTTGTGCAGATCATTGGCGAGCACGTGAATCTCAAGCGGATGGGCGCTGATTATCGCGGGGCGTGCCCGTTTCATCAGGGAAAGCACCGCAACTTCTCTGTCTCCGCGAAGCGGGGGATCTACTATTGCTTTGTGTGCCAGGCCGGAGGCGACGTGTTCAACTTCCTGCAGAAGCATCTCGGCCTCGACTGGCCGTCTTCCGTCCGCTACGTGGCGGAGCGCACCGGAATCGAGGTACGAGAAACGGACGCACGCGCGAGTGCGCCGGACGAGCGTGACCCACTCTGGGAAGTGAACGCTGCCGCAGCCGAATTCTTTCGCCGTACTTTGTGGGAGGAAAGCGAAGGCCAGCCCGGACGCGATTACCTCGCGTCACGCTCTCTGACGCGGCAAACCGCGGACGAGTTCGAGGTCGGCTTTGCACCCCGTAACGCGGATGCCATGCGGTCGCATCTCGGAGCGCTCGGTTACGGAGATGACCGGCTATTGGCCGCTGGCTTGCTGGCGCGGCGTGAGGAAAGCGGGGATCTCCACCCCCGGTTTCGAGGCAGGTTGATTTTCCCCATTCATGACGCAAGCGGCCGCCACGCCGGCTTCGGAGGTCGCGTAACCGGGGCGGGCGAGCCAAAATATCTGAACTCACCCGACACCGCCGCGTTCTCCAAGACACACCTATTGTACAATTTGCACCGCGGCAAGCAAGCAATACGGAGGGAGGATCGCGTACTCGTGGTCGAGGGCTACATCGATGTTGTCCGGGTGGCGAGCGCCGGTGTCAACTGGGTTGTCGCTCCTCTCGGAACGGCATTCACGACCGAGCAGGCAGTGTTGCTCAGGCGCTACACGAAAAACGTGCTACTCCTGTATGACAGCGACCGTGCGGGACTCAAGGCGACATTTCGGGCGGCGGACGAGCTGCTGAGGCACGAGTTCTCGGTCCAGGTCCTCACGCTTCCGGAGGGAGAGGATCCCGACAGCTTCGTCGCCCGGAATGGACCGGAGGCGCTGCTCAGAGCCATCGGCCAGGCCATAGATGCGTTTGAGCGCAAGATTCAACTTCTGGAACGCGGGGGATGGCTCACCGACCTCCAGAAGAAACGTCGCGCGCTCGACCGGCTGCTGCCAACTATCAGACTCACCAAGGATGCCATTACGCGCGATCTATACCTAACCAGGGCGAGCGAAGTGACCGGGGTGCGCAAGGATCTGCTGCAGCGCGAAGCCGACACGCCTGCGGGGCGCCCGCCGTCGGCCTCCCCGCCTGGCCGTACTGAAGAGAAGCGTTATCCGCGCAACACCAATCGTGCGTATGGAGGGAACCGGCCACGAGTTCAGGATCACGGTGTGTCGGCTGAAAGGGAGCTAGTGCGCGTCATGCTGCACTATCGGGATGAAATCGAGTACATCGCCGGACGCGTGGGCCCGGGGGATTTTCACGAGCCAGGTTACAGGGCGATTTTCGAGGCGCTGCTCGAGTCGGGGCCAGGTGCCGCGCTGGACGAAGTGACAGATGCTGTTCCACCTGAGGCAATGGAAACACTTCGGCCGCTCGTCGAGGAGCCTGACGTTGTGATGGACGTCCGCAAAACGGTTGACGACTGTCTGCGGCGCCTGGAGTGCCGCACGATCCAGGCACGGTTCAGAGAGCTGGAAGGTCTTCAGGGGGACGCATCTGATTCGGTCAAGGACGAGTACAATCGCGAACGCGGCGAACTGCAGAAACGGTCCGCGCGGCTTGGTTGCAAGGGTACTGTTGGCAAGGCTTCCCGATCAACGGAGTGAATGTGCATCCTGATCTTCAAGTACTAATCGCGCTCCAGCGCGACGGCGTCGAGGTCGACCGGATTGAAAAGGCGATACGAGATCTAAGCGTGCGCGAGGTGGAGCTGGATCGGGAACGGACCGCGTCGGTCGAGATGATTCAGCGGTTGCGCAGCGAGGTAGAAGTGACAGCCGCGCGGAATCGGGAGCTTCAGAACAAGATCGATGAGCACAGGCGTACACAGGAGCGCAGTCTGGCGCATGTCGATCACATCAGAAAAGCTCGGGATGCCAACGCCGCCAAGACCGAGATGGACCTCGTTCAGCGAGTGCTCGCAGCAGACGAAAAGGAGCAACTTGCGCTGAACGGCCGAGTTGCAGATCTTCTGCAGAATATC
Organism: Gemmatimonadaceae bacterium; assembly: GCA_051005015.1. Lineage (GTDB taxonomy): Bacteria > Gemmatimonadota > Gemmatimonadetes > Gemmatimonadales > Gemmatimonadaceae > JACMME01. The sequence continues at coordinate 9,201 of JBPCJT010000095.1, forward strand.
GACATGTGTGAGCTGGAACTCGCTGAAATTGACGAGCGGCAGTTCCGGCCGCGAGCTGACCTCGCGGTTGAGAGAAAGGCTCTGGCCGAAGGGCTCGCGGTTGCGAGAGCCAAACGCGGAGAGAGCGCGGTCAAGGTGACGAGGTCAATGCTTGCAAAGTATGAAAGGATCCGGACACGTGGGCCAATGGCCGCCCTTGTGCCAGTCCGCGATGGATCCTGCGGCCGCTGCCACATGGCGATTCCGATGCAGCGGCGAAGCGCGATACTGGCCGGCAATTCCATCGAGTCGTGTGAGGGATGCGGCGTGCTTCTACACGCGGCGGAATGATGCTTGTTGGGCGTTGCACCAGCCGGTAGCTTTCGCATTGTGACAGCCTTCCCTCCACCCGCGGAAACCGTCATCCCCCAAGGCGGTGACTCGGTGCGAGCAACCCGGCGCGACGCACGATGGTCCTTCCCCGACGCGCCAAATCACGTGGAGGTTGCCGCGCTCATGGCTTCGTTGCACCTGCCGGAGCATGCATGCCGGCTACTCGTGCGGCGCGGGTACGCCCATTCGGAGAGCGCCAAGAGCTATTTACGGCCCCGACTCGAGCACTTCCACGACCCGGCGCTCATGCGTGGCATGAGCGATGCCATCAGCCGGCTTGTGCGTGCGGTGCGCGATGGCGAGCTCATCTGCGTTCATGGGGACTACGACGTCGACGGAATTTGCGCGACGACCTTACTGCTTCGGACCCTGCGCACGTTCGGAGCGCGCGTCACGCCGTTCATTCCGCGCCGCATCGAGGATGGCTATGACCTCTCGATGGCCGGAATCAACGCCGCAATCACGGCAGGTGTCAGCTTGCTGGTTACATGTGACTGTGGGACGAACGCCGTGCAGCCCGTGCGCGCGGCGAACGCAGCCGGAATGGACGTCATAATTTCCGACCACCATTTGCCGAGCGGGCCTTTGCCCGACTGCGTCGCCGTGCTTAATCCCAGACAACCGGCGTGCGACTATCCGGACAAGGAGCTGGCGGCTGTCGGAATCGCTTTCAAGCTTGCGCTCGCGCTCGCCAAAGCCCTGGGTCAGAATGACGGTTTCATCTACCGGATGCTCGACCTGGTCGCACTCGCGACGATCGCCGACATCGCTCCGCTGCGGGGCGAGAATCGCATCATCGTCCGGTATGGCCTCAAGCTTCTGGCCGAGTCTGAAAACGCCGGACTGCGGGCACTCATGCGTTCAGCGGGACTCGACGGCAGGGCGCTGACGGCCGGCCGCGTTGGCTACGTTCTGGCGCCACGGCTAAATGCGGTGGGCAGGCTGGGGCACGCGTTACGCGGCGTAGAATTGCTGATGACGGACAGTGAGAACGAAGCAAACACGATCGCCCGCGAATTGGAGGAACTGAATCGCCACCGCCAAACGATAGATCGCGACACCGTAACCCAGGCGATGCGTCTAGTGGACCGGATCGACCTCGATGCCACTTACGGTCTGGTACTGGCCCAGCATGGTTGGCATCCGGGTGTTATTGGAATAGTCGCATCACGCGTGGTGGAACAGGTGTGCCGGCCGACAGTCCTCGTCGCTCTCAGCGGGGAGGAAGGAAAGGGGTCGGGTCGCTCGATCTCGTCGTTCGATCTGCACGCGGGGCTGGCTGCCTGCCGCGATCTGCTTGTTCGCTTTGGCGGTCACCGGGCCGCCGCCGGTGTCACAATACGCGCGGATCGTGTCGCCGATTTCACGGAGCGTTTTAAAGCGGTGGCCAGGGACCGGCTTACCGCTGACGACCTGGTTCACGAAGTTCACATCGATCTTGAGGTTCCACTGTCGGACGCCAATGCCGGCCTCGAGTCGCTGCTTCGCCATTTCGAGCCATTCGGCATGGGAAACCCAAGCCCGGTGCTTGTCAGTCGTAACGTGATGCTCGCGTGTCCCGCGCGCTCAGTCGGCGACGGACACGCGAAGCTGCGTCTCTCCGCCAACGGGGCGGAGCTTGATGCGATCGGCTTCGGACTCGCGTCGCTGGCGCGAACCATTCCTGTCGGCACGTCCTTCGACGTCGCCTTCCGCCTGGAGAGCGACGATTGGAATGGCGGAAAGCGACTCCAGGCCAAGATTGCCGGCATCCGCTTCTGACGGGTGCGAATAGTAAGTGGGCGTTGGCGCGGCCGTACGATCCAGGCGCCGCCGGGGCTGAACGTGCGGCCCACTGGGGACCGTGTTCGAGAAGCGTGGATGAACATTCTTCAGAACGACTTGCCGGGCGCACGCACCCTCGATCTTTTCGCAGGTTCTGGAGCCCTCGGCCTCGAGGCGTTGTCACGAGGAGCCTGCTCGGCAGACTTTGTCGAGACGGGGGCGCGCAGCCTGGCCACTCTTCGCCTCAATGTGCAGCGACTCGCCGCGGGCGATTCGTCCCACATTCACAGAGTTGACGCACTTCAGTTCATCGGTGGGCTCGGACTGGGTGCTTACGACATCGTCTTTGCCGATCCGCCATATCGATTGGGACTGGCCGGGCGTGTGGTTGAACGCTGGCTCGTCTCCCGTTTCGCCAGCGTGCTATCAGTGGAGCACTCCACCGCCGAGATGCTTCCCCCGGGTGGAGACAGCCGGGTATACGGCGATACGGCGGTCACGTTCTACCGGGAAGATCAAGCGCGTCCGGCAGCGAAGGGCTAACATACTGCCCTCGCCTTCGGCTTTCCTGTTCATCTATTTCTCTTTCACACTCCAATGGCCAAGATAGCCCTTTACGCTGGCAGCTTCGACCCGATTACCCGCGGCCACGAGGACGTGATCCGGCGAAGCCTGTCGTTTGTGGACACGCTCATCGTGGCAGTTGCCACCAACGTCGCGAAACAGCCGCTGTTCGCGCTGGACGATCGAATGAGATTCATTCGCGAAGCGGCAGGCGACAATCCGCGCGTGCATGTAAGGCAGTTTGAGGGGCTGCTGGTGGATTTCGCCAGAGAGGTCGGCGCCACTCTCAGCATCCGGGGCCTGAGAGCTGTGAGCGACTTCGAGTACGAGTATCAGATGGCACTCATGAACCGGCACCTAATGCCGAACCTCGAAACGCTCTTCATGATACCGTCGCTCGATCTCACGTTTGTCAGTTCGAGCATCGTCCGGGAAGTTGCGCGCTTTGGTGGCGACCTCGCGGGTCTGGTGCACCCGATCGTGGAGCGGGAAATCCGCGAAAGGCACGGAGTGAAATGAGCTGGGTTGCCGACCTGCAGAGGAGGGCGCACGACGCAAGGCGCCGGATTGTCTTTCCGGAGAGTAGCGACGAACGTACGCTGGCTGCGGTTCGCTACCTGAGTGCGGAAGGTGTGGTGGAGCCGATTCTCGTGTTGGATTCCGCTGCTCATGCCCGGCAGGGACGCGCCGTAGCCGGAATAGAAATCCTCGATCCGTCCAGCGATGCGCGGACTGCCGCCGTCGCCGAACATCTGGCGACACGGCGTGGCCCGAAGGGCCTGACTCCCGATGAGGCAATGGCGCTCGCGCGCACGCCGCTGTACTTCGCCGCGGGTCTCGTTGCACTGGGCGACGTACACGGCTCGGTAGCCGGCGCGGTCACGGCGACAGCCAGTGTTCTGCGTGCCGCGCTGTGGTGTGTTGGACCGGCCCATGGGGTGACGACTGTTTCCAGCGCGTTTTACATGGTGACATCACCGTTCCGCGGTGCACACGAGGAAGTCATAACATTTACCGACTGCGCGGTCGTTCCGAATCCCACGCCGACGCAGCTTGCTGATATCGCCCTTGCCGCAGCCGCTGACCGGGGCCGAATCGTCGGTGATGAGCCTTGCGTCGCGCTCCTGTCTTACAGTACAAGGGGGAGCGGCAGCGGGACATCTGTTACCAAGGTTAGAAAAGCTCTCGAACTTCTTCGTGGCCGCGCTCCGGGGTTGGCAGTGGACGGAGAATTGCAGGGAGATGCCGCGCTGATACCCGAGATCGGCACACGCAAAGCTCCGGGATCCCGGGTCGCCGGACGCGCGAACGTGCTGGTTTTCCCCTCGCTGGAAGCGGGAAATATTGCGTACAAGCTGGTCGAGCGGCTCGGGGGTGCTCAGGCGATTGGCCCGATAATCCAGGGGTTGTCCAGACCCTGCAGCGATCTCTCGCGTGGCGCCTCGGTGGATGACATTATCAATGTTGCTGCGATCACGGCACTTCAGGCTACGAATTGCGACATGGAACAGATATCACTGGTTTCCCAACTGGAGAAAACGTTATGAGTTTCGCGATCAAGAAGCAGGGAGAAGTGGTCGTGGTTGACGTGGAAGGTCAGCTCATAGTTGGGAATAGACAGGAACTCAAGCAAAAGGTTCTCGACGAACTCGAGCGCGGCGAGCGCAAGTTTCTCATCGACTTCAGTCAGACTGGCTACATCGACAGTTCGGGACTCGGCGTTCTTGTCTCGCTGTCAAAGAAGATTCGAGAACAGGGCGGCGAACTTCGTCTCGCCAACCTGAATGAGGACCTCAAGACACTTTTCGAGCTGACCAAGCTGGATACGCTGTTCCAGATCGCCGATACGCGAGAACGAGCCCTCGACACGTTCTGACGGCGTCGACTGTGGTATTCAGCTTTGGACCGCGAGCTGAGCTTGCGCGCGGGATCGTGACAAGCGAATGAGTGCCGATCACATAGAGCCAGTGCAACTCCGCCTCACGCTCGAGTTGTGCGTGCCGAGTGATATCCGGTTTATTGAAGGTATCGTCGCGCTAATCCAGAGGCAGTGCCGGGAAGTAGGCTTTCCGTCGTCCAAGTGTTCGCTCAACATACCAGTGGCCCTTTCGGAAGCCCTGGCAAACGCCATACTCAGGGCGAACAAGGAAAACCCGAGTAAGCAGGTTTACGTGCTCTCCGCCCTCGACAACGATCGCCTGGTC
>JBPCJT010000096.1:0-3748 GCA_051005015.1 Gemmatimonadaceae bacterium
GTCGCGCGGCTTCGTCGAGGGGCGTGCCGAGCGGCGCCGTGACCAGGCCCTCCGCGGTCAGCGCTTCGCTCAGGGGCCGTTCGAGATTCCGTTGGAACTGGAGGTCGCGGTTCGTTATGATCCCCACGAGCTGTCCAGAGGGGTCCACGATCGGCACGCCGGAAATCTTGAAACGGTTCATCATGCCCACGGCCTCGCGGAGCGTGCCCCCCGGGGCGAGCGTGATCGGGTTCATGATCATCCCGCTCTCCGATCGCTTGACGCGATCCACCTCGGCGGCCTGACGATCGATGGACATGTTCTTGTGGATCACTCCCATTCCGCCTGCGCGCGCCATCGCGATCGCCATCTCGGATTCGCACACGGTGTCCATCGCCGCGGATAGGAGCGGGATGTTAAGGGTGATGCCGCGTGTGACCCGGGAGGCGGTCGAAACGTCGCGTGGGTGGATCTGCGAGTGACCGGGAGCGAGCAGAACGTCGTCGAAGGTCAGCGCGACGCGGGCGCGGACGCGGGAGTATCCGCTGTCGGACTGCTCGGGGTCTTCCACGCGCAAAGACCCGCGCGCCGGGATTGCCGGGGCTGCGGGTCGCTTGGTCTGTCGAGTCTGGGGTGCCATAGCCAAAGGTACAGCTAATTGCGGGGAACTGCCACAACGCTGCGGAGAGGCTTCAAAGTGGGGCTACGGGGAATCCAAGTTTGGAGTGTGGCAGTATGGAGTGGTGAGTCGGGAGTAGAACTCCTTACTCCAGACTCCTTACTGCCACACTCCAAACTTGGATTCCCTGTCAACCTTCCCGGAGCTAAAGCGGCCGCCCAATAGCCCGCAACCGGCGACGGACTCTACGGGGCAGGAAGAACGCGGCCGCCATGAGTGTATGCTGGAGATTGAGCGAGTCCAGTGACTTTGGATCGCCGTTCCAGTGATCCAACGCTACCGCCCGGCCCGCGTTCGCGATCAGCCGCTTGAGCGACATGACCAGAACGAACACGTCGTCCACTTCCCCGAAAAAGGGAATGAAGTCCGGCATCATGTCCAACGGCATCAGGATGTAAGCGATCGCTCCACCTACCAGAAGCTTGTCCACGCCGTTGACGCGCGAATCGGTGATCAGCCCATACAGCAGCCGGAGAAAGTTCGGGAGCTGACTGATGGTGTCGGTAACCATCCGCTTGGCGCCCGTGCGTGGCTTTTCGCCTCCGCTGGCTGCCTTCTTGTCCGCTCGCCTCTGACGGGTTCTGCGGGCTGCTGCTCTCTCTGCTTGCGTGCTCACGGCTGTCTCCGGGCGGTGGTCCGCCGCGCGATCGCTATTCGCCGGCTGGCGGCTGCGACTGCGGTGGCGGCGGCGACGAGGGCTTCGTCACCACGTTAACCACGTCCGTTGCAACAGACTTGCCAACGTTCGCGACGCCGTTGATTACCCCCGCCGCTTTGCTCAAAACGCTCATGGTTCCGGCGATGGCTCCGGCCGAGACTTTTCCGGCCCTCAGGGTGTCTTCCACGTTCTCGGCGAACCGCTGAATGGGGTTTTGAGCCGGGGCCGGGCGGCGCGAGTACTTGGACTCGAGAAAATCGATGTAGTCGAGAATCTCGTACACCCGGTCGTCAGGCAGGGACTCCAGCTTTCTGACGATCCGCTCACGCATGACGTCGTTCACGTCGAGGCGACGTCAGCCGCGCCAGCGAGCTTTTTTCCCACGCGTGTCGATGTGCACGTAGGGGATCCTGGCACGCAGATACATGCCCAACCCTCCGGCGAGATGGGGATGCTTGAGCTCCACGATTTCGACCGCCAAGCCGAGCATTCTCGTGTCGGACGCGTTGAACTCCCCGTCTCCATTCACGTCCATCGCCACGTCGGCGGCATCACCGTACTGGTGACGGCTGTCGCGCGCCGCGCGCTTGATCTTTCGGTTGTGGTCAGGCGAGCGAAAACCGGATTTTACGTCCAGCGCCAGCTCGACTTCGCCGCCATGCCAGCGCTGGATCTCGGCGACGACGAGCTCGAGCTTGTCGAGGAGGCGCGGGCTCACCGCTGCGTAGCGCGGCCAGGACTTCTGGTTGTCGTGCGTCACGAAGTCCGACACGCGCAGGTGCTTGGTGATGCTCAGGCCGAGATCGCGCGGCATGATCTCCATGAAGCCTTCCGGTGGCGGACGATTCCCGCCGACCTTCTCGTTCAGATAAGTGCCGATCGTGTATCCGTTCAGGATGCCACCCACTTTCTCCGTCAGAGGCTTCAACACGGCCACGGCGAGGCCGTCGATGGGCCGCTGCTCCGATCCCCGCACCAGAACGACCCGGTAGAAGCCCGGCTTGTCGGGCCCGGCGAGCATTGCGCCTGCGAGCGGGCGTGGAGGGGCCACGGCCACGCTGTCCCCGAGTCGCATCCAGGTATAAGCGAGGCCCGTGGGGTCCCCCTGAATCTGCAGCGGATACTCCAGCATCTCGCCGGGGAGAACGAACCGGACCTTCACCTCCCCACTCGTCCCGTAAGCGTCCATCGACGGGGTGACAGCGGGCATCGCACGCGTCTTCAGGAACGACGAGAATGGCGCGGTGCTAGCCGAGCGGTTGGCCTGGAACTGGATGACCCCAACAGCGGCCACCACGAACAGGACGAGCGTTATCACGCTTTCCCTGCCATTGGAGCGGCGCCGACGTGGCGCGCGACGTGGCGACGTGCGCCGATCGGGAGTATTCAAGGACATCCTGATAAAGATAGTCGGTAAAGGCGGGGCTGGGTAAACAAAAGACGTTTAAGGCAGGGAGCTGCAACATAGAACTGCCAAGCTGGCAGCTCCCAGCGAACAACGCTACCAGCTACGGGCTCTACGGCGCACTGATTCGGATCGCCTGCTTCGCTCGCGGCTGGCAGCGTTTTTCGCTGGCAGCTACCAGCTTGTCAGTTCTCCGTGGCAGTTAAAATCAGTACAGGTAGACCGGCGTCCCCACCGGGACCATTTCGAACAGCCGTTCGATGTCCTCGTTGCGCATGCGCACGCAACCGTGGCTGACGGCCTGGCCAACGGTCTCCGGCTTGTTCGTGCCGTGGATGCCGTAACCATCCCCCATGTTCAGGCGGCGCGTGCCCAGCACCCCTTCATAGCGCCGCGCATTGGTGCCGAACGGCGGGATGATGATGTTCCCCCCGGCGACGACCTCGCGGTCCTCCTTGCCTCCACCGAGTGACACGACCGTGCCGTTCGCGGAGCGCTTCACCAGCTCCGATCCGGACGCGTAGATCAAGCCGCCGTCGCCCGTCGGAACGCTCTCGTTGCGCGACAGCTTCACCACGCCGAGCCCGCGTTTCTTGGCCTGTTCCTGGTAATGCCAGTCCGGCGGAACCCACGCAGGATTGACCTCTTTCTGCTGCACGACGAGCCGGCCGCGCGGAGTCTGGAACCGGTATCGGTTGGTTCCGCTGACAAACTCCTTCCCGCTGCCCGTCGCAACGGGAGCCTGGAACAGGACCGTGTTGCCGCGCTTGAACCAGATCTTCCGCTCGGCGATGCTGACGACGATGTAAGGCTGATCCGCGGCGGCCACGGGAGCGCTCGCGAGCACGCTCTTCAGGCTGTCGGTGGTGGTTCCGAGCTTCGCCCTGACTTCCTCGAGCACGCCGAGGTTGTCATTGAACACCATCCGATTAACGTCGCGCTCGTAGCGAAGCTCGGCGGTGCGCGTCACCAGCATCGCGCTGAGCGCGGCGGCCGCCGCGAATCCGGCGATCAACATCCAGGCGCT
>JBPCJT010000097.1:0-3390 GCA_051005015.1 Gemmatimonadaceae bacterium
GCGTCAAAAAAGGCAGCCGCTTCGCGCGCGCGGAGTTGCGGACGCTGCGCGTGGCCTCGCCGGAGAGGGTAGAGCCACTCTGCATGCATTATACGCGCGACAAATGTGGCGGCTGCCAGCTTCAGCACATTTCGTACAACGCTCAACTCAAAGCCAAGGCGCGCATCATCAGGGACGCGTTCGAGCGCATTGGAAAGCGAGCAGTGGCGGCGATTCACGTTCGCCCAAGTGCTCCGCAATGGAGATATCGCAGGAAGCTGACTCTTGCGCTCAGGCGGCGAGAAATCAGCGATGACGGATCACGGATCGGATCAGAATGGATCGCCGGACTTCACCCGTTCGACGATCCCGCGAACGTCTTCCCTCTGGAGGAGTGTCCAATCACCGGCGACGCAGTCATGGACATTTGGCGGGCAATCCTCCGAGCCGAGTCGCTGCTCCCCGACGCCCGCTCACTGCGCGGGGCGGTACGTGTCGATCAAAGCGCCGCCACCTTCGTTTTGGAGGGGGGTAATTCGTGGCCCGGTTTCGAAGGTTTCATGTCAGCCGTGCCGGAGCTGAATGCAATCTGGTGGACCCCGGCGCGCGGAACGCGCCGGTTGATGACTGGCGGCGAGCCGAACGCGCAATCCGGAGCAGTATTCCTTCAGGTAAATGCTTCCGTTGCGGCGGAGCTGCAGCACTACGTCGTACAGCGCACGATGGCGTATCGGCCAGACCGAGTAATCGATGCTTACTCGGGAATTGGGGAGATCGCTTCTGTGCTTTCGGACGCCGGCGTGCAGACCACTGCAATCGACCTTGACCCTGCCGCGGTGGCGCGATGCGCCCAGCTTCTTCCCTTCGGCTCGCGTGCAATAGCGGGACGCGTGGAAGAACTACTGTCCGACTTTCTACCGGCGGACGTCGTTTTGCTGAATCCGCCACGCACTGGCATTGACGCGAATGTGTGCGAGGCTCTCCAGAGGGTTTGCGGAGCTACCCGCGCAATCATCTACACGAGCTGCAATCCGGCTACGCTCGCGCGCGACGTCGCTCGGCTTCCGGGCTATCGCGTCGCCAGAATAGAGGCATTCGACATGTTTCCGCAGACCGCGCACGTTGAGACGGTTTGTGAGCTCGTGCCGGGTGAAACGTGAGGTACATCGTTACGGTCAATGGCGAGCGGATAGCGGTTTCCCGTGACGGCGCGGAGTTCGCCGTTGGCGACGACCAAATGCGCGCCGACCTGGAAGAGATAGAAGGAACGCCCGTCCGGCTGGTGAAGATCGGCGACGAGGTGCATCGAGTTGTCATGCAAAAGCAACGCGGACGCGGAGCGTACGTACTGTGGATTGACGGGCACCGCTACGAAGTGGAAGCGCTTGACGAACGTGCGCGGGCAATTCGCGATCTATCGGCCACTACCGCGGCCGCTGCTGGTCCCGCGCCGCTAATCGCGCCCATGCCCGGACTAATTGTGCGGATCAAGGTGGTTGTTGGCGACATGGTGCAGGCAGGTCAGGGGCTGGTAATCATGGAGGCCATGAAGATGGAAAACGAGCTCCGCGCGCGCGCGGGTGGAAGGGTAAGGCTGATCGCTGCGGAGGAGGGGATCGCGGTGGAGAAGGGAGCGGTATTGGTGGAACTGGAGTGATCATGCTGGAATTCCGAAACGAGCGCGGACGCTGGAAGACCTGAACTGAAACCAGTGATTCCGCGCTCTTTCATGCCGGCGGCGTGAGGTCGTCGCCTATTGCTTCGTTGCGCGAATTTTCTTTTTCAGATAGCCACGCGGCCTCGAAGGCTGCACCCCCCAATCCGGCTCTAACTCCTTCGATAATCCTGTCCCTCCGGATGCGACTCCGAGGCGAAAGTACGCGGCCTGTCGATTGGTCCATGGCATCGGCCAGGCTCAACAGCCTTGCGGCACGTTCCAGGTCATTATCGCCTGCCGCGAGCTCGGCCAGACCTGCGAGGCACCGCGATACACCGAGCCTGGCCCCGATCTTCCTGTAGGTGGCCAGGCTTTCTTCGTACAACGTCGTTGCGCGTGTGCGATCTCCGCGCGCGGATGCTATCCCGCCCAGTCGCGACAAGGCGTCCGCTACGCCCGCGATACTCTCGAGTGCAAGCTGGTATGAAAGGCTCTCCTCGAGCAGCGCCTCTGCGCGCCCCGGTTGTGCAGCATCACGTGCAATTTTGCCCATCACGCCCAAAGTATACGCGGTACCGAAAGTGTCTTCAATGGAGCGAAAGAGAGGAAGCGCCTCTTCCAGCACCTGAACTGCCTGGGCACTATCCCCGCGATCGTGCAGCACCTCCGCTTTCAAGCTGAGAGCCCAGGCAAGCAGCTGCTTGTCTCCGATTGGACGCAGAAGTCCCTCAGCTTCCACCAGGAGCGATGTAGCCCTGCCGAGATCGCCAAGGCAATGCACCGCCCAGGCGAGATTCGTCAACGAAAAGGCGGCACCACGCACGTCACCGATGGCCCGGCGAAGGTTCGCCGCTTGCTCGTGGTACGACTTCGCGGACAGAAGCTGACCGTTGAGGTGCGCGCTCCAACCCAGATTGTTCAGCGAGACCGCGATGCCCCGGCGGTCGCCGAGCTCGCGATGCAGGCCCAGCGCCTCCTCGGAGAGCTTCTCCGCGCGGCCGGGCTCGCCGAGCCGGTGCGCCATCCAACCCAGATGATTGAGTGATGCCGCAATCTCGCCCTTGTTGCCGAGTGATCGCCAAATTTCAAGGCCGTCCTCCAACAGGGCACGGGAGGAAGCATATCCACTCTGATTCTGGGCGAGCATCGCGATGCTCGTCAGCAGTCGTGCTCGCACAGCCGTGCGACCCATGGCTTCCGGCGCAGTGAGCAGTCGTTCAAGGCGTCTGCGACCCTCGGTTTGGTCGCCGCGAACCAGCCAGTATCGCCAGAGCGCCAGGCCGAGCCGTACGGCCTCCTTGCTTTCATGTTGACCCTCGCTCCAGTCCAGCGCGGCGCGAAGGTTTCCCTGTTCGCGCGCCAATCGCCCGAACCATTGTCCCTGCTCGGCGCTGGTCAGCCTTGGTTCGGCCAGCTCAGCGAGCGCCAGGAAGCAATCTCGATGCCGGCGCCGAAACGCATCCTCCTCCGAGTGCTCGCGCAGGCGTTCCAGCCCATACTGACGAATAGTCTCCAACGGAGCGAATCGTGGCTCCGGCGTTTCATTCGCAATCTGGCGGAGCAGACTCTTGTCTACGAGTGAGGAGAGTTGATCCAGTACGTCAATGTCTCCTGAGCCGCCGCATACCTCCTCCGCTTCTTCGAGCGTGCACCCGCCCACGAAAATGCATAGACGGCGAAACAGCTTCTGCTCGTCAGAGGTCAGGAGATCGTAACTCCAGTCAATGGCTCGCCGGAGTGTCTGATGCCTTGCC
>JBPCJT010000098.1:0-7226 GCA_051005015.1 Gemmatimonadaceae bacterium
AATCGCAAGAGATTACGGATAGGGTTACGATGATGGCGCCGTAGCACGGCGGATGCATTCACTAGGGTCCACATGATTCAATATACGCACTTCCATAATGACGGTCTGAAATGTCGTCGCCTGATCACTACCTGCCTGGCTTCTGTCTGTTTCGCATTCGCGGCGGCGTTGCAAGCGCAGGAAACGTCTGAGGCATTTGATCCTAGAAGTCCAAGCGCTACACGAGAACAGCTTGAAGCCATGGCGGCTCAGGCCGAACGCGACGCGGGATCTTCCACCAGGGAAGATACGCGGAATCGGCACCGGGCGGACGCGGAGTTGATGCGGCAGCGTCTGCGTGACGGAGATTTCCCGGTAGGTGACCGCATTCTGGTGACCGTCGACACCGGAGCAGTGGGCGTAACGGATTCGGTCACAATTCGCGCAGGTCGGACTATTCAGTTGAACGGCATGCCGGAGATTTCGCTTCAGGGAGTGCTTCGGTCGGAGCTTCAGGAATATCTGACGCAGCAGTATGCGCGAATAATCAGGGAGCCGAAGATAAAGGCGGCCCTTCTCCTTCGCCTGGGAATTTACGGACCGGTGGGAAAGCCGGGATTTTATTCAGTTCCCGCGGACTGGCTGTTCAGCGATGTAATCATGGCCGCTGGTGGCCCAGGCGCATTGGCCGATCTGAACAAGACGGTTGTTCGCCGAGGACGCAGGGAGGTTGTTTCCCGCAAGACAATCCAGCGGGCTCTGGTGGTAGGATCGACAATTGATGCGCTTGATATCCGCGCGGGGGATGCGATATATGTGGGGAGCACGGGGTCAAAGAACTGGACGCAGGTCTTCAGGGCAATCAGCATCGGCCTTGCGCTTGGATTCACCGTCTACGGCATTGGCAAGAGATTTTAACATGACCACCAGCGGGCAACGAACCAGATTGATTCATCACGCACCTTTGGCAGTGCGTCAGCGTGCGCCCGCTTCAGGCATGGCGGAGACTCGCGATGTTGCCCGGCCCATAGAGCTGGTGCGTTTCGCCGATGGCCCTACGTCAGATCGGCCGGTTGCTGGAGTGGTCCCGCGTGAGCGCTCCGAGCGCCTCGACCGCCTTGTGAATGTCGCACTCAGTGTGGCAGCTCTAGTCGTCTTCTCCCCAGTCATGTTGCTGGTGGCTCTGCTGGTGAAACTGACATCTGCGGGGCCGGTCCTGTACGTACAGACGCGCGTCGGAAGGGATAGACGTCAGGCACCCTTGAACGCCTCATACGATCGCCGTATGCAGGACCTTGGCGGTCAGGTGTTCTCGATTTACAAGTTCCGAACAATGCACGTAGACGCCGAAGATGTATCCGGCGTTGTGTGGGCCACGAAGTCGGACCCGCGCGTGACGCTTGTTGGGCGCTTCCTCCGGAAGGCGCGGATGGACGAATTGCCGCAGCTCCTGAATGTCGTGCAGGGCCACATGAACATTGTCGGACCTCGTCCAGAGCGCCCCAGTATCTTTGCGCGCCTTCGCGAGGACATTGCGGATTATCCCCTGAGACAGCTGGCCAAGCCAGGTATCACCGGCTGGGCCCAGATAAACCAGGGATACGACCAGGACCTGGATGACGTGCGGGCAAAGGTTCGCTACGACCTCGAGTACATAAATCGCCAGAGCATCGCCGAGGATTTCCGGATCATGCTGAAGACTTTCCCGGTGATCCTGTTCGGAAAGGGAGGCTGGTAGACCCGGCCTCTCAGCGCCGAGTCGGCTGCCAGATAGGGCTTCGCTTCCCCCGGAGCACCCTCGCCCAGGCGAGAACACCGGCGAGGTTCGAGGCGAGGGCAAATCCAGGCATGGCGAAAATCTTCGGAACGTGGCGTCCATCGGGCCAGGACATTCCCACAATGCCGGCCGCGATCCCCAAAAGCGTAACGGCCAGCAACCAGAGAGCGAAGCGCGACTGAAGAGCCAATAGCACCAACCCGGCGAATCCCAAAGGCAGTGCAAGGTAGGCGAGCCAGCGGCAGAGCTTGTGACTCACCAGCATCCAGGCAAAGCTCCCGTAGCGGATGGGGTTCATCAATTGGCGCTTGTACCACAGCGTCTCCAGTCCACGAGCCATCGTCCTGATTTTCCGGTGGAACTCGGCATGCAGTGACGGCGTCCGCGGCACGAGGCAAACCACGTCCGGTGCCGACACGGACCGGTATCCTTTCTCCCGGGCCATCAGTGCGGACGCGAAATCACGACTCAGGGCCTCTGGAAAGCCGGGTTCGTGAATTCCCCGGCGAATTCCAAAGAAGGATCCGCTCGCACCGACTATCGAGCCCATGCGCGTTTCCAGTTCACGAACCCACATCTCGTAGCCAACGTAGCCGGACTCACCCTGGTTTCCTTCAGCCCTGGAGCTACCAGTGCTCACATCGCAACTCGACACGACACCAACGCTGGGGTCCTGAAAGGCACGCACGAGTTCCTTGATCGAATTCGGCAGAATGCGTACGGAGGCGTCCAGGTTTACGACTATCTCTCCTCGCGCCGCCTCCAGCGCGGCGTTCTCGGCAGCAGTCTTTCCCATGCGCGCTGGCAAGCGCAGCAGCTCCACGCCGAACCTGCTGCCGTATTCCGCGACGATGTCATCGGTTCCGTCTGTAGAGGCATCGGAGACGACGAGCACCTGCAGACTCGCGGCCGGATAGTCAATCGCCAGCACGCTTTCCAGCGTCCAACGAATCCGCTTCTCCTCATTGAAGCAGGGTACGGCGATGGTGACGACGGGCCACTCCACCGGATCATCATAGTCACGCGCTGGGGGTCGGCGTAGAACCATGAGCCGCAAGAGTACGGGGTATCCGACGTAGGCGTACCCGAAAAAGATGACGGGGGCAGCAATGAAGCTCAGCGCCAGGCCGATCACTTCTTCAAGCTCCCGCGATTGTGGCCCGGAGCGCCGGCTGCCGGACGCTGCAAGCCTCGATAGATCGACTCATAGCGCTCGAGCCACGGGGTCATGCTGAAATGCTCCAGAAGCCTCTTCCGCGCTCGCGCGGCAAGCAGAGCCGCGGCGCCCGACTGCTCGTACGCGGCCCGAATAGCCCCGGCGAGCGAATCGGAGTCGTTCGGGGGCACAAGCATCGCTTCCGCATCCGTGACTACATCGGGTACTCCTCCAACCCGCGCGGCCACGATTGGCACATTGGCAGCCATCGCTTCGAAGAGCACCATTGGAGTTCCTTCCGTGCGCGAGCCAAGAACGAAGAGGTCAAATGCCGGGAAAAAGCGCGCTGCATCGGTAAGCGTGCCTCGCCATGAGATGCGATCACCGATGCTGAGTTCCGCGGCGAGGCGCTGGAGCGCATCGCGTTCCCTGCCGTCACCCACTATCGACAAGTGCACCGGAACGTCGGCGAGACTCGCGATTGCGCGAAGCAGGAGGTCCACGCCTTTCTCGTGGCTCAGCCGCCCAACGCAACCAATGTGAAAGCCATTCCCGGCTACTTGCAAAAGGCGCCGTGCCTCATCACGCGGAAGGCGTACAACCGTTCCGTCGTAAGCGTTTTGCACGATGTGCACCTTATCGCGAGGTACACCACGTTGCACGAGTTTGTCGGCCAGCGGGCGCGAGACTGACACGACGGCGCCGAAAGCCCTGAAGGCGCGCACCTGGAGTCGCTCATACAGCCGGTTCTTCCAGCCCCCACCTGTAAATCCGTGCACGGTAGTTACCGTCGGGATCCCGAGCTTCCTGGCTACGCCCGCGTCGATGACATCCGGACGATAGCCATGGGTGTGAACAACCGACGCCGCTGTATCGCCACACAGATCGCGAATGGCCGAGCGCTCCCTGAGGTACGATCTTGCAGCGGCCCGGATCGCGGCGGTCTGGACTCCCGCGGCACGCAGTGGTGTCAGCCATTGCTCGGTGCTGGACTCGGCGCTCTCGATAGCAGCCACTCGCACCACGTGTCCAGCGCGCGCTTGACCGGAGGCGAGCAGGGCAACAACGCTCTCGAGACCGCCCACCCGCCCGGGTGCGAGTATGTGGAGGATGGACAGCGGAGCCGGCACTACCAGCTCATTCCGCCGGCGCTCCCATCGTCATACCGGCCAATTCGCGCGCTTCCGGACCGGCCAATTCCACGCGACGGCCTGAAGCTGCCGAATGGTAACATGCGGCGATGACTTCGAGCACAGCGCGCCCATCTTCGCCATTCGCGGGCGGCTGTGTGCCATCACGGAACGCGGCGAACGTCTTCTCGAACAGGAGGCGCGTGGCAATCATCGCGGGATTCTTTGGATTCCGCGCGATGATCGTGCGCCGGTTGCCAACCTCTCGCCACGCGAGCCCGGCGACGCCGTATTCCACGCGCAGGTGCGGCTTCGTGTCGCGCAGCAATCCCGCCGACACCCGCGCGCGCCCGCCAAAGGACGCGCGGAAGGACGCCGCCGTCGTCTCGGCACGCACTTCAAAGAACTGGGTCTCACCCTTGCAAAGCCGGTTTTGCACGAGCTGGGCGAGCCGCCCACGCGAGAACTCGAGCGTCACGAGAGCGACCGCGTCGGTGTCCTCGTCCCGCACGCCGCACGTAGACACAGACGCGGTCACACTGCGGGGCTTCTCGCCGAAAAGCGCAATCAGATAATCCACCAGATGAATACCGGCCTCAAAGAGAACGTGCTGCAGCATCGCCCCCCTCCAGCCCGGCTCCTTCCAGGGTGGCAAGTCCATGTTTTGCCAGACCTGCGCAAAAACAAGGTCAGCCGCTCCGTCCGTGTTGTTGACCGCATCACGCACCGCCCGAAAGACAGGCATCTCCCGAAATGTGTGGTTCAGCGCAAGCCGTCTCCCCGCGGCCGCGGCGGCGGCAATGATGCGATCGGCTTCGTCGAGATTGGTAACGAAAGGCTTTTCACACAGCACGTGCGCGCCGGCGTCAAAGCTCCTCAGGCAGTATTCCGCGTGCGTGTGAGGAGGTGTACCCACGATAACCACATCCGGACGCACCTTGGCGATCATATGATCGAAATCGTCGAACACCGGCACTTTCCACGTGTCCGCTGCGCGAGACCGGCGCGCTGCATCGGGGTCCACCGCGCCAACGACGCGAACCGACCGAATTCCCGCAAGAGCTGGCAGGTGCAGCGTGTGGCCGGCGTTGCCCAGACCAACAACCGCAACGGTTAGCTGAGACATGACTGAAAACTGATGGGAGTGTCCAGGAAAAAGTGGCCTGCGAGAACCCTGCCGAACACCACCCTATCGGCCGAGCTGGACCATGCGGTTATACACGGTGCCGACCAGTCGCCCCAGGATATAACCAATAACGAACAGATAGATGAAACCCACGATGCTTCCGAGGAACGTGACCCTGTACCCTGGAAAGTAGACCGCCAGGAGCATGAGATGCTGGCCGACGTTCTCACCACCCTTGAGGATGAGAAAGTTGGTGGCGACGAAAATCGCTCCGCCCATCAGGAAACCGACCGCGATGCCCCATGCACGTGCGTTCATCCGCAGGAGTGCACCATGCAGCTCCCGCTCGTCTTCGAGCGGCCCGGAACCGGTGTTAGATCTGTCTGTCATGACACGTTTCAAATGTGATCAAGAAAGTCGCGGGTTGATTCCAGCTCGCCGCGGGTGCGCGAAATGAATACTGAGACCGCAAGCGCAAGATTTCGGCAGAACGCAAAGAACCAGCCCGCTACGAAACCAACCGCCAACCCCCAGGCCAACGCGATGAACGCCCCCATCCAGCTGACGCTATATCCGTAGAAATACTCTCCCAGCAACACCAGCGGTAACGCTCCGCGAGGCCGCGCAAGCACGTGGAACATAGTCAACACGAAAAACGCCAATCCAGCCGCACTGCCGACAGCCGTACCAAACGCGCGCTTGTGCAGCGGGGCGAAGGCAAGGACCAACTCCGGAGGGAGCACGTCATCTCTCGTGTCCGAGCCAGGCGGAGTAATCACGCGGAGATTTTCCGCTTGACGGGCACTGGCGGCCACGTCTGCACGCCAACCTCGGAGAACGCGTCCACCGCGGGATCCGGACGCGGTCCGCCCACCGTGCCGTGCAATAGCCACCCGAACGCGAACGATACGATGTTCAGCGCGTAGTACATCAGGTTGAGAGGAATCACGCCCAGCATGAATAGCAAGCCGCGGCTCCGGAGGAAGAATCCGTAGAGTTGCGCGTTGCTCAGGACTATTGGAAGAAGACACAACGCGGCCGGAACCAGCCAGCGGGGATCCAGTCTGAACGCCGCCCCCAGAGTGAAGAAGATCACCAGCGCCACGAGCGCCGTGTTGATGCGCTCGATGGTGCGAAGATTGAGGGCGCGGCTCGTGATGGCCTGGCCCTGCATGATCAGGAAACGCGTCCACGGCACTCCACGGTCGTTTAGGTCAGTCCGAATAACCTGTCTCAGGGTCCACCGTTTCAGGTGCTTTCCCTGTATTTCCGGTCGAAGCGAGATACGATGTCCAATGGCGCGGATGCGATGCCCCAGCTCTATGTCCTCTATCTGGGGCCGTGAGTAGTGCCACTCGTCATACATTCCCGCCTTCCTGAAGACGGCCGTTCGCACCGCGCCACATCCTGCCCAGAACGTTTCCGCCTCCCCAGCGTTCTGATGATGGACGTAATGGTGCAGCAGGTTACGGTACTCCGTGATGAGCCCTTTCTCGGCCGGTTCGTCATCGTAGGCACCGAACACGGCGCTCACCTCCGGCTCATTGCAGAACACTTCCGCAAAGCGCCGCAAAGTGTCCACATGCACGCTGACGTCCGCGTCTGTAAAGACCACGATCTCGCCACGGGCGACTTCGAAGCCCCGGTTTCGCGCGTAGGCCGGCCCATGCGGCCTGCCGGGGAGCCGCACTACGGTATCAGCGTACCGGGCGGCGATCAGCGCGGTCTCATCCGTGCTCGCGTCGTCCACCACGATCAACTCCCAGCACTCCCGTGAGAGATCGCTTGCCGCCAGACTCGAGAGCGACCGCGGAAGCACACCCGCTCCCTGATGCGCGGGAACAATGACCGAAAGATATGGCCGGTCAGGTTTCATAGATACTCATGAACGGCTGACAGGCCCCGGCGCACCTGGCGCGCGCGCGACCGGAGCCAGAGATACTGGCGAAAGCGTGCTGAACCCCATGTTTCCAGACGACCAGGCTCCCGGACATAATACATATCCACTCTTTGCAGAAGGTGCGCTCTCCCTCCCTTCCCACCCCCCCCCCCCTCCCC
>JBPCJT010000099.1:0-4352 GCA_051005015.1 Gemmatimonadaceae bacterium
CTCGACAACTCGTACTACGACCTGCTCGCCTCGGAAGCCCGGCTCGCCAGCTTCATAGCAATCGCCAAGAACGATGTGCCGGTAGACCACTGGTTCCGCCTCGGCCGCTCCCTTACGCACGCCGCTGGGGAAACAGCGCTGGTGTCGTGGAGTGGCAGCATGTTCGAGTATCTCATGCCCCTGCTCGTCATGCAGTCCTACCCCTCCACGCTGCTGGACCAGACTTATGAAGGCGCCGTACGCCGCCACGCCACGTATTGCGGGGAGCGTGACGTACCGTGGGGGATAAGCGAGAGCGCCTACAACGTTCGTGACCGTTTTCAGACGTATCAGTATCGTGCCTTCGGCGTCCCCGATCTCGCTCTCAAGCGGGGATTGAGCCGCGATCTTGTCGTCGCTCCATACGCGTCGGCACTCGCCGTAATGGTGGACGCCACGGCTGCGCTCGCGAACCTGCACTCGCTCGAGCGGCTGGAGGCGCTGGGTGCCTATGGCTTCCGCGATGCGATCGACTACACGCGGCCCGACGCTGGTCACGCGCATGCCGTAGTCTGTACGTACATGGCACACCACATTGGCATGGGCTTCGTTGCGCTCACGAACGCACTCACCGGCCAGCAGTGGAAGCGACGCTTTCATGCGGATCCACTGGTGCGTTCAGTGGAGCTGCTCCTGCACGAGCGTATTCCCCGGCGGCTGATACTCCAGCGGGCGCAAGGAGCACATCCAGAAGAGGCGCTTCCCGATCCGGAGCTGGAACGGCCGGCGGTGCGCGAATTCGAGACTCCAGACACACCGGAGCCGCGCGTCGCCCTTTTGGGACACCTGCCCTACACGCTCATGGCAAGCCACTGCGGCGGGGGCTACAGTCGATACGAGGGACTGGCAGTCACGCGCTGGCGCGCCGATGGGACGCGCGACAACACCGGCCAGTTCTGCTACGTGAGGGATGTTTCCCGATCGCGCGTCTGGTCGGCTGCGCACCAACCGGTTTGCGCTACCGCGGACTGGTATCGCGCGTTTCTGGCCACCGACCGCGTCACATTCCATCGACGCGATGGCGACATCGAAACGCGCACTGAGATCGCCATCGTTCCCGAGGATCTGGCCGAGGTACGGCGCATCACTCTCACCAACAACAGCGACGACCCGCGCGAGATCGAACTGACCAGCTACGGAGAGATCGTGCTCGCCCAGCCGGACGCGGACCGGGCTCATCCCGCGTTCGCCAACCTCTTTGTGGAAACGGAATGGCACGCCTGGGCCAGCGCCATCACCGCAACCAGACGGCCACGCTCGGCGCAGGAGCAACGCCTCTGGTGCGTACATGTCGTCGCTACGGGCAAGGAGTCAGTGGGGGTCACATCATGCGAGACCGATCGCGACCGCTTCATAGGGCGCGGGCGCTCGACGCGCGACCCGGTGGCAGTGGAGCGAGAGGGCGCATTGTCGGGCACCACGGGCGCTGTGCTGGACCCGATTTTCGCGCTGCGAACGCGTTTGCGCATCGCGCCCGGCCAGACGGCTACAGCCTCCTTTACAACGCTCGTGGCGGGTAGTCGAGTGCGGGCCTTCGAGCTGGCGGACCGGTACGACGATTCGCACGCCGCGCAGAGAGCCTTTGACCTGGCTTGGACGGCCGCACAGGTGGAGTTGCGAGAGCTTGGCGTCACACCCGCGGACGCCGCTGTGTTTCAGGATCTGGCCGGCCACCTCTTTTATCCCGATCCCGCGCTGCGCGCGAGCGAGAATGAGTTACGGGAAAATCATGGCGCGCAGACGCTGCTCTGGTCACAGGGCATCTCGGGTGATTGGCCGATACTTCTAGCGACGATTGAATCAGCGGATGGGCTGCCCACCGTTCGTCAACTACTGGTCGCGCACCAGTATCTGCGGCGTCGCGGGATGATGGTCGATCTTGTCCTGATCAACGAGCACCCGCCAACGTACCTGGAGGCGCTGAGCGAGCAGATCACAGCAGTGCTGCTCGCGTCGAGCGAGGCTGGCGTGATTGACAGGCCGGGCGGCGTTTTCGTGCGGCGGGGCGACTTCCTGAGCAAGGAGGAGTTGCTCATGCTGCGTGCGACCGCCCGCGTTCTGGTGGAGTGCGACGGCCGGGCGCTTGGACGAATTCTTGGCGACGACGCGGCAGGCGTCAGTCGTGATGCGGCTGCGCCCAGAAGGGACGCGGTGCGACTTCTCACGGGCAACGGGCGACGGAACGCTGTGCTCTCGGGAAGCAGGAGGCGCGAGACAGGAGCCAATTCGCCCTGGGAAGACGCGGAGCGGGAGCGCGGCAGCGTGAGGCGGGACGAGAAAGGCGGAAGGAAGGATGCTGAGGTGCTCGAGGAGCGTGTTGCGCGGGACACCGAAAGCAGCGCGATTCAGCCCTCGAACGGGCTCGGCGATCTTACCCAGGACGGGGACTACGAGATTCGACTCGTTGGCGATAGCACCACGCCCGCGCCCTGGGCAAACGTTGTGTCTAACGAACGAGGCGGCTTCGTGGTGACCGAGCGAGGAGGTGGCTTCAGCTGGGCGGAGAACAGTTACTTCTATCGGCTCACTCCATGGCACAACGATCCGGTAAGCGACCCCGCAAGCGAGGTACTCTATTTACGCGACGAGGATACCAAGGAGCTTTGGAGTGCGACACCGGCGCCGATCCGGCAAGCCTCGCCGTACACGATTCGGCACGGTGCGGGATGGTCCTCCTTTCAGCATGAGCACAGCGGCATCACGACGAATCTTACACTGGGAGTACCTCGAGTGGACTCCGTGAAGATCTCCGTATTGCGTGTGACGAACTCCGGGACCACGCGGCGCCGGCTCAGCGTCACCGCGTACGCGGAGTGGGCGCTCGGCGCTTTGCGTGAACACACTCAGCATCAAGTGCGCACCGCATTCGATGGCGAGCGAAACACCGTGTTCGCTCAGAACTTTTTCGACCCGCAGTTCGCTCATCTGGTAGCCTTCTGCGCCCTGAGCGAACCGGTGACGAGCTATACAGCGGATCGTCGGGAATTTCTGGGACGCAACGGTTCCGCCGGGGACCCTGCCGCGTTTCGAGGCAGAGGAATGACTCGAACGACCGGAGCCGGAATCGATCCGTGCGCGGCGCTTCAGTGCGTGCTGGAGCTTGCGCCGGGGGAGACGCGCGACGTCGTCGTTCTCCTGGGCGCCGCCGCCGGTGATGCGGACGCCCGGAAGATGATAGCCCGGTATGGAAACGCCATCAGCGCACGCCAAGCATTGGAGGACACCCGCGAAGCGTGGGTAGCAAGGCTTTCCATAATCGCCGTTCAGACACCCGATTCGACGTTCGACGCAATGCTCAACCGGTGGACACTATATCAGGCCCTGGCCTGTCGAATGTGGGCGCGGTCAGCTCTATATCAGTCGAGTGGAGCGTACGGCTTCAGGGATCAGCTTCAGGACATCATGGCGTTCGTGTACGCCGAGCCCGCTATCGCGCGTGAGCACATCCTCCGCTCGGCCGCGCGGCAGTTCGTAGAGGGCGATGTGCAGCATTGGTGGCATCCGCAGAGTGGGCGTGGAGTACGCACAAGATTCTCGGACGACCTGGTGTGGCTCCCCTATGTGGTCGACCACTATGTCCGCGTGACGGGGGATACCGCGGTGCTCGACGAGTCTGCTCCCTTCCTCGAGATGCGCGCGCTCGAACCCAACGAGCACGAGGTGTACGACCTGCCTCAGCTGTCGGCGCAGCATGGCAGCGTTTACGATCATTGCCTCCTGGCCCTGCGAAAGGCATGTACGACTGGCGTTCACGGCCTCCCTCTGATAGGCGGCGGCGATTGGAACGACGGAATGAATCGCGTCGGAGCCGGAGGTCAGGGCGAAAGCGTGTGGCTCGCCTGGTTTCTCATCACGACGCTGCGGGCGTTCGCCGAGCATGTCGAACGGCGTGGAGATAGCGGCACCGCCGAGGAGTTCAGGCGCCAGGCACTGGCATACTCCACGGCTGCCGAGGAACATGGCTGGGACGGCAAGTGGTACCGACGCGCGTATTATGACGATGGCACGCCGATCGGCTCGGCGGAAAATGATGAGTGCAAGATCGACTCACTTGCTCAGAGCTGGAGCGTGATCTCTGGGGCGGCCGATCCGGAGCGGCAAGCACAAGCCATGCGCTCGATGAACGAGCATCTCGTCCGCGAGGACGCGCGGCTCGTCGCGCTTCTGACACCCGCGTTCAACAATACACCTCACGATCCGGGATATATCAAGGGATACGTGCCGGGTGTGCGAGAGAATGGTGCCCAGTACACCCACGCGGCGCTCTGGGCGGCGCTCGGTACCGCGATGCTGGGAGATGGCGACCGCGCTTT
>JBPCJT010000100.1:0-2511 GCA_051005015.1 Gemmatimonadaceae bacterium
GTGGTACACCGTGCCGGGAACGGAGCCGCGTAGAACCGAAATGTCTTCCGCTGCTCACACTGCCGAGCGGCCCGTGCGGCTCCTCAAGGAGATGACCCCCGCCGAGGTCGCCGTGATAATCGCTGATGACCCACGGCTCATTGTGCCCGTTGGAACGTGTGAACAGCACGGCCCTCATCTGCCGATCGGTTGCGCCACCCTTATCGCTGAACGCCTCGCCGACGATCTCTCGGCTGAATATGGCGTGCTCCGCGCCCCGACGGTTGAATACGGAGTGAATGTCGACACCGAGCGGTCGTTCGCGGGGAACGCGTCCATGCGAAAGAAGACGTTGCATCGAATGTTGAACGATCTCCTGGGATCGTGGGAAGCGACAGGGTTTCGTGAATTCATTTTGCTCACTGCCCACGATCACGATCCGCACCAGGAGGCACTGGCAACGGTAGTTACCGACGTTGCGCGTGTGAGAGTTGTGGACGTATTCGGTGTGGATATCTCGGATCTCCTGGAAGGACAGCGGGAACATATGCACGGTGACGAGGCCGACACTTCGCTGATGCTGTTTCTCGCGCCGCACCTCGTTCACATGGAACTGGCGCAAGATTTCATGATGACGCGGGAAGCGATGCGGCGTTACCGGCGGGGATGGTTGCGCGTTCCCGACGGAAGCCCCGGATCCATTGGCAGACCCACGCTCGCCACCGGTGAAAAAGGCGAAGCGATTTACGGCCGGTTGCGGGAGCGAATCAGCGAGCGAATCTTTCTCGCTCCTTCGCTCGAGGACTGAACCTCGCCGCCCAGTCCGGGTATCATACGTAATGCGACATCCTGCTGTTTTTTCCGCCGCACTTCTCCTCGCGAGTGTCTCGGTCCTTTCGGCCCAGCCAGTTACGGTCGATGAGGGACGATTCGTGATCACGCGCGCCGGCCAGCGTATTGGAACCGAGGACTTTACAATCCGCCGCATGGGCGGGCCCGATCGAAGCTCGTTCATGGCCAAAGCGAGTGTGGTATACGATGAAGTGCACCTGTCACCGGCCCTCCGCGCGGATGAGGACGGCTCCCCACTAGCCTACCAGATCGAGGTCAAGGCGGGCACGGAGCTGCGCGAACGGCTCAGTGGCCAGCTCGGCCGTGGTCGGTTCAGCGCCCGCGTAAGAACACCGCGAGGCGAGTCCGCCAAGGAGTATATCGTTTCTGACGGAGCGCTCGTGCTCGATGATGAAGTATTTCACCATTACTATTTCCTGGCGCGTGCGGCACTCGGCACCGTGCCGGTCGTGATTCCTCGACGGAACACACAGGTTGCGATGCGCGTCGAATTGCAGGGAAATGAATCGCTTTCAATTGGCGGTACGGGCGTCGATGCCCGGCACATTGTAATAATGGAGCCAGCGGGCGCACGCCGTCACGTCTGGATCGATGCGCAGGGACGCGTCCTCAAGGTGGTGCTGGAAGAGTCCGGAACTACGGCTATCAGAGACGAACTACCACGCTAGCCACCGCAAGCGCGCCGCCCCGCCCTCGCGGGGCGGTTTTTTTGTTTTATTTATTTGTGAAACCAGGATACTTGACCCTCCGTATTGGACGCAGACTCAACAAGGGGATCCCTTTAAATGCAACGCACGCCTGTCGCTCTGCTCGCCCCGCTTACAGCTCTGTTGCTGGCGAGCTCGGCATCCGCCCAGGTGCGCGATTCCCTGAGCGGCCCCGCACTCACCCTCGAGGAAGCGCAGTCACTCGCCGGGCGCAACAACCCCGATCATCAGCAGATCCGCAACAACCGGCGTGTCGCAACAGCGGCTTTGAGGAGCGCCTACGGCAATCTCCTGCCAGGCGCCGACTTGCTGTTCCAGGGGCAGTTGCGCGAAGGCGGAACGCAGCCCATAAACGGCGTCACCTTCGAGACCTCTGATATCCGGCAGTCATCCTACTGGCTCGGCCTCAATTACAACATCAGCGCCTCGACGCTGCTGAACCCGCGCGTGCAGAAGGCGAACGTGGCGGCAGCGGATGCTGACGTCGCACTGTCAGCGGAGGTCGTACACGCCCTGGTCGCACAGCATTACTTGACCGCGCTCCAGGCCGAAGCGCGCGCGGCGTTGCAGGATTCGCTGGTAATAACTTCTGAAGCACAACTGGAGCTGGCGCGGGCGCGCGCCGCGGTTGGCTCAGGCACTCAACTGGACGTAGCCCGAGCCGAGGTTACGCTGGGGCAGGCGCGTGTTCAGGCTCTCCAGGCGCACAATGCTGTGGAAATCGAGAAGCTAAAATTGTTCGAGCGCATTGGGGTTGAGCAGCCCCCCAAGGTGCGGTTGTCGTCAACGTTTGCGGTTTCGGAACCGACATTCAGCCTCGAATCCGTGCTCGAAATGGCTCAGCGCAGAAGCCCCGCCCTCGAAGCTCTTCGCTCCCGTGACAAGTCAGCTTCGCTCGTCGTGCGGCAGGCTCAATCGCAATATCTTCCGGCACTTTCTCTGAACACCGGCTGGGGCGGCTACACCTACGAAT
>JBPCJT010000101.1:0-13859 GCA_051005015.1 Gemmatimonadaceae bacterium
CCGCAGCACGTCGGCCACTCGTGCCTCGCCCAGGCTGATCACGTCGTCCTCGATCTGCGCGCCGAGCCAGCGCGTGACGGCGTCCGAAGTGAGGAGGCCGGCGAAGTGCGTGTCCTCCATCACCGGCACCTGAGAGAAGCCGTTCTCACGCATCACGGTCACTGCGCGAGCGAGCGAGTCGCTCGGCGAGATTGTTAATACCGACCCCTGGAACAGCGGCACCACGGCTGGGGGCCGCAGCACCATCCCCTCCAGCACCTTGAGCCGCTCCACCGCGTGGTCGTTTGGCTCGGCGATCACGTGCCCGTCGGAGCGCTCGTGGATGATCGCGTTGCGCAGGTCGGCGAACTCCTTCAGGTCGTCGCGATACCGCCTGACCTCCGGCGACCAGCGCGCGGCGGCATCCACCAACTGGTAAAATGATGCCGTGCGCTCCGACTGCGTCCTGGCCCGCAGCGTCCGCTCGATCGAGGCGAACGTACTGATAAAGGTGTCGGCGTTGGACATCTGAATCGGCGTTTAAGTGAGATGCAGCCGAACTTTGAGCGTGCCCGCCCTTGCCGGCGGGAGCGTTCCGTATCATATTCGGCAAATCGTATATGACCATTTCCCATTCAGCCGCGCTGGCGAATCCAACCATTGCCGACGTCAACGCCCTTTTCAAGACGTTCGCCGATCCCACCCGGCTTCGCGTCCTCAGTTTGTTGGCCGCCGGCGAGCTGTGCGTGTGCGACATTGTCGAGATCCTCGAGCTCCCGCAACCCACGGTCTCGCGTCACCTCGCCATACTTAGAGAGGCGGGGCTCGTCAATGTGACCCGTGAGTGGAAGTTCGCGTATTACCGGCTGGCTGAGCCCAGCCATCCGGTCCATCGGAACCTCATCAATTGTGTGCGCTCATGCTTCCGCGGTATAGCGTCGCTCGATCGCGAGCGAATGCGGGCGGAAAAGCGTGTCAGTGCGCGAGAGACGGACCCTTGCTGAACCTCCCTCTCAGCTTTCGCAGCACAATCGTGGTTGGCCAGAGGCCGGATCATCACCCCGAAGAGACTTGCCGTTCCTGACCAATGCGCTACGCTCTCATATCGGACATCCATGCAAACCTTCCAGCACTAAAGTCCGTGCTGGAGAATATCGCTGGGCAAAAGGACGTCGCCGCGACGTACCACCTGGGCGACCTCGTGGGATACGCGCCGTGGCCCAACGAAACCGTGCAACTACTCCGCGCCTTCAATGTGCCGGGAGTCGCGGGGAACTACGATTCCACTGTGGCCACGGACTACAAGCACTGCGGCTGCAAGTACGAGGATCCGCGTCAGGAGGAGCTCTCGCATCTGAGCTACGAATGGACACGCCTGCACACGAGCCATGAGGTAAAGCACTTCCTGGGGGAGCTTCCATTCAGGATCGACATCCGGCCACTCGGCGGCCACGTCGGGGGTCCCACGGTGACGCTGCTGCACGGGAATCAGGTGCTCAACACCGTGTACGTGTACGAGGACCGTCCCGACAGCTTTCTGGAAAAGATGGGTCAGGCAGTGGGCGCTCGAAGCGGAGACGTCGTCTGCTTCGGCCACACGCACAAACCCTGGCACCGCGTGGCGAGCGGCGTTCACTACGTCAACACCGGTTCAGTCGGTCGCCCCAAGGATGCAGACTGGCGCGCCGGCTACGCGCTTCTCGACATCACGGCAGAGCACGCCGGCGTCGAGTTCGTGCGCGTGGAATACGACGTAGAGCAAGTCGCGCGCGCGATAATCCAGAGTGAGTTACCGAATGATTTGGCTGAGTACCTCAAATCTGGCGGCAAGCTGAGCGCGCGCGCGGCCATCGAAGGCGCGAAGCGTGGCTGAGAGCGAACGGCGATCCCACAATGTAAGACGCTATGCGGCAGAGGCGTTCGGAACATTCACGCTCGTTGCGATCGGGCCTGGAGCCGCCATGGTCGCCGCGTCAACCGTGCTGGTATGGTTGCTCGGACCGGTAGGCAATTTCGGCGCGACAGTGCCCGCCCTGTCAGTCGCCCGATCGTTCGTGGTCGAGGCCGGCTACTCGGCCATCCTGGCCTTCGTCACCATGGCAGTGGCGACTGACGAGCGTACACCGGCCGCAGTCGCTCCCTTTGCGCTCGGAGCAGCGGTGTTCGCCGGCGCCCTCGTTACGGGACCCCTCACCGGCGGAAGCTTCAATCCCGCGCGAAGTCTCGGTCCCGCAGTCGTCGGAGGAGTTTGGACGGCGCACTGGCTGTATTGGCTTGCACCGATCACCGGTATGGCCGCCGCAATGCATCTGTACGAGGTATTACGGGGCGCGAGTGCGCCGGCGCCAACCGTGGATCTGCATCACTGAGCGAGCGCTTCAGGCTTCGCGCACCTTGGCGCACGCGTTCGCAACGCTCTTGCCTTGTGCCCCGTTGGTCGACCATTTAACGCGTGCTCCGTTCACGATGACACGACAAGGCCCGGTCTCGCTTGCGCTAATGATGGTGTTGTTTTTCGCCGTGCCCGCATGTGAGCAGAGCGAACCATCGGCGCGCAGTCGTCACCCGCGGACCGCCACGAAGCAGGAGCTTGTAGTAGCGGCCGGGGAGGACGAGTTCGGGCTGGAGCTCAACCGCCACCGGCTGGGCATGTATCCGCTCAACGCGAACATCTGTGAGCCGCTGGTGCGGCTGTCACGAGAGCTCCGGGTTGAGCCGTGGCTGGCCACCGGATGGACTTACCGGGGCAACAACACTTACCGATTCACAATTCGGCGTAATGTGAAGTTTCATGACGGGCGCCTCCTGGACGCCGCGGCGGTGAAGTACACTCTTGACCGCTCAGTCAAAGCGAAGACGCAATACAGCTTCCTCTCCGACTCCTCGGTGCGCGTCGTTGACGACTCGACCGTGGACATCACGCCTGCCATGACCAACCTGCGCGTGCTGGAGCAACTCGTTCATCCAACCTACGCCGTGATCGCTCCCGGGAGCGACCCGATTACGCACCCAGTGTGTACCGGGCCGTTCCGTTTCGTTGAATACGTAAGGCAAAACCACCTGACGGTGGAGCGCAACGAGCAATACTGGGGAGAGAAGGCGAAGCTCGAGCGCATTACCTTTCGTTTCATTCCGGATGACAATACCAGGGCGCTGATGCTTCGGTCGGGGGAGGTGGACGCGATTTTCGACGTGCACCGGAGCATGGTCGCGGGCCTGAAGCGTGTTCCCGGAATCCAGATCGTCACGGCACCGCCAGGCGCGGTAATCACGCTATACCTGGCGACACGCGGGACGCCGCCGCACTCGAGCCTCGGCGATCCCGCGCTGCGCCGCGCGATCGCCACGGCAATCGACCGCAAGACTCTCGTGGAACACGTGCTGGATGGTCACGGAGCGGTCGTGAACACCGTCAACCCGCCGGCAGTACTGGGCCGGTACGCGCATCGGGTGATCGGCGTCCCATATGACCCGGCGGGCGCGGCGCAACAGCTTGACAAGGCGGGTTGGAGGATCGAGAACGGAGGCTACCGCGGCAGAGGGGGGAAGCGCCTCGTTCTCACCATGATCACGCAGCCCGGCGCGGTGGATCGGGCGGTGGCCGAATACGTTCAGGCGCAACTGGCGCATGTGGGAGTCCAGGTTCGGATCGAGCATCTCGATCCGGCCGCATTCGAGAGCCGGCTCAACTCCGGGAAGTTCGACCTCGACATCGAGGTGCCGAACCAGAACGACGGGAATCTCGCCTTCCTGCTCGCACTCCGCTGGTTCTCCAGGTCGAACGTGAAGAGTGCGGTGTTCATGATAGCCGGCTCGCGCTTCGACGCCGCGGTTCAGCAGGCGCTGACCGCGAGCGATCACGACCGGGCACAGGAAATGGCGGCTGAAGCAATGCATCTGCTCGTGGACGAAGATGTTGCGGCCATCCCGCTCGCTGGAGTGTACCGCATCTACGCGATGAACACTCGGGTACGCGGCTTCGTCCCGCACCCGTCCAAGACGAACCAGTGGTGGAGTACGGTGTGGCGGGCGCGGTGATTGCCAACCGTCTCCTTCACCTGGTGTTCGTCTGGCTTGGCATTTCGATCATCGCCTTCAGCCTCGCGAATCTTGCGCCCGGCGATCCCGCTCAGATGGCCCTGATGAGGCGGACTGGCGAGGTTCCGACGGAAGCGGCGGTGCTCCAGCTCCGTCGTGAGATGGGGCTGGACCGCCCGTTTCCGGAGCGTTACGGGCGGTGGCTCGCACAAGCCCTGCGAGGCGACCTGGGCCGGTCATTCCGCACCGGCGAGCCAGTCGCGCGCGCGCTGAGCGACCGCTTCGGAGCCACGCTTCAGCTGGCGATTGCGGCCACTCTGATCGGGTTGGCCGTCGCGGTGCCGATCGGCGCGCTCTCGGCACTGTACCGGGGCTCCCCGCTGGACCACGCCTCCCGCTTCGTCGCGCTTGCGGGAGCGTCGATACCGGGCTTCTGGCTGGCTTACCTGCTGATCCTGCTCTTCGCCGTTGCGCTCGGTTTCCTGCCAGTGGCCGGGCGTGGGGGCTGGCAGCATATCATTCTCCCCGCACTCACACTTGGCCTGGGCGATGCCGCCACTCTCATGAGATTGACGCGCTCGGCCCTCCTCGAGGAGCTCGGTGAAGATTATGTGCGCACCGCCTCGGCCAAGGGTTTGCCGAGGCGAATGGTGGTGGTGCGACACGCACTTCGCAACGCGCTCAACCCCATCGTCACACTGTCCGGCCTGCGCTTTGGCCGAATGCTCGGTCAGGCGGCCATCGTGGAGACAGTCTTCGCATGGCCCGGCATCGGCAAGCATGTGGTCGACTCGATCTACGACCGGGACTACCCCATGATTCAGGGCTTTGTACTGTACATGGGTACAGTGTTCGTCCTGCTGAATCTGCTTATCGATTTCTCGTACGGGTGGCTGGATCCGCGCGTGCGCTTCTCCGTGCGATGGAGCGAAAGCCGTGGCTGACAATATTCCGCGAGCCTATGTCTCCACCCTTCCTGCCGGCGAGCTACTCTCCGGCACCGTGTACTTGTCGCCAGGCATTCTCATCCGGCGGCGCTCGATTCTGATCGGTCTCGGGATCGTTGCGCTCTTCATCCTGGCCGCGGTCGCAGCCCCCCTGCTCACGCCGCACGATCCGGCCGCGATCGATGCCGCACGGCGACTCGAGGGATCGAGCTTCCAACATCCTCTCGGTACAGACAACCTTGGCCGGGATCTGTTGAGCCGCCTGCTGTACGGCTCGCGCTGGTCGCTCGGAACGGTCGCTGTCGCGACAGCGCTGATCATGTCGATCGGAGTCACCGTCGGAGTCGTTGCCGGCTTCTTTGGCGGTATCATCGACAAACTCCTGATGCGCGTCGTGGACGTGCTGCTGGCCGTACCCAGTCTGCTGCTCGCATTGGCGATAGCGGGCACTCTTGGACCAGGATCCCGAAACGTGATGGCCGCGATGGTGTTTGTCTGGTGGGCAAGCTACGCCCGCGTCGTGCGCGGGCTTGTGCTTGCACTACGCGAGCGACGCTTCATCGAGGCCGCACGCTCCCTTGGCGCCAGCGAGCGCTACATGGTTTTGCGCCACATCCTGCCGAACGTCATCTCGCCAGTGATCGTGTTGGCAACCGTCGAGATGGGGGAGCTGATCCTCGCACTCTCAGGGCTCAGCTTTCTGGGACTGGGCGCCCAGCCGCCGACGCCCGAATGGGGGTCGATGCTGAACGACGGCCGGCCATTTTTCCTCACCGCCCCCCAACTGATGATTTACCCCGGCCTCGCGATCAGTCTGCTGGTGATCGGGTTCAACGTGCTCGGCGATGGCCTGCGCGACGAGCTCGACCCGCGACTCCGGCCGTACGGTGGAGTGCGGCGGCGCTGACTGTGACAGGCGGCAGCCCTCGTTCGACTCCCTATGTCACGACGCTCTCTTCGCTCTTTCTT
Organism: Gemmatimonadaceae bacterium; assembly: GCA_051005015.1. Taxonomy (GTDB): domain Bacteria; phylum Gemmatimonadota; class Gemmatimonadetes; order Gemmatimonadales; family Gemmatimonadaceae; genus JACMME01. The sequence goes on from JBPCJT010000101.1 coordinate 5,934, forward strand.
GCCATCGTTCAGCGAAGGGTACCGGTTGAACGAACCGCCCGTCGAGTGCGCCGCGCGCGTTAGCTCTGGTGGCAAAGGTGCGTGCGGTGCTCCAGTCACCCGCACGGGATGCCAGCCTCGCACTCGCACAGGCGGGTTAGTAGCGCCACTCAATCGAGACTGGGCCTGGCTGGTGGGTGATCTGTGTTACGCGACGAGCGACTCCGCCAGAGCACGCACCGCGCGGACCGCTGGCGATTCGGGTGCCGCGTCGAATGGCGCATTCCCTCCCGCGTCCGCGGATCGCACCGCGGGGTCGTCAGGCACGACCGTCACGGCGCTGCCGGGAAATGTCTGCTCGACGAGCTTACGAGCTTCAGCGTCACCCACGCGATTGGCAACGATGATCGTTATGGCGGCGACTGCGCGTGTGCGAATCATTTCGGTTGCGCGGCGCGCGATCTCGAGGGACTTCGCGGTCGGCTCCGCCACGACGAGCAGCACGTCGAGCGAATTCGCCTTCATGCGCGAGAGCGTGCCGAGCCCGGCCTCGAAGTCCGCCACGATTACTGACGCGCTCTGCTCCATCTGCCCGAGCAACTGCTCAGGTGATACTCCGCATCACCCTCAGCCAGGGTTGGGCTTCTCGATCTTCGTCACCACCGCGAGGCGCACTCCGCCAGGAGCTTCAGCGCCGAAGCGCTCGAGAATCTGTGGCACCGTGGGCGCATGTTCCGCTCCCTCCTCGTCGAGCGCCTGTCGGATCGCGGCAATGCGGTCCGTCTCCTCGGGGGTAAGGCCGAGCGCAATGCCGAGGTTGGGATTTGCGTCGCAATCGAGCGCTATGACGGTGCGACCACTTGACGCGAGTGAGCGCGCGATTATTCCGGCAATGGTTGTTTTTCCAACGCCGCCTTTTCCGACCACGGCGATCTTCATGCGGTACCCCCGCTAGTGAGTGGTATACTGCTCCTGGCGCGCAGGTCCGACACCAGCCCGGCGATCGCCGCCACGGCGTCGCACCCAGGCGCCTGGTCGACCGGCGCCAGCCCCAAACGCTCCGCCATTGCCACGTCGTGATCGTAAGGCACGAGGGCGAGTATCGGAATGTGAAGATCGGCCACAAGGCTCGTGACCGGAGTATCGCTCCGTACCTTGTTGACAACCAGTCCCACCGATGCTTCTGGCAAAGTTTCGGCAACTCGGTGGAGCCGCTTGGCGGAGAGCATGGCCGAACGGGTGGGCTCAACGACGATGACAAGGAACGAGACGAAACCGGCCCACCCCGCAAAGCCCTGCCTTGTGCCGGCGGCCAGGTCACCAACCATGGACCATCCAGGAGTGCGGAATGTCTCCACGACGTGGCGGAAGGCGGTTACCGACGCCGGGCTGACGTTACCGGGTAGCTTACCCAGTTGAAGAAATCGGATGCCATCCGGCGCCTCCACCGCGTAGCGATCGACAAGCCTCGCGGCGCTTATCTCTTCGCGCATCACCCAACCTTTGCCCTCGCGCCGCTCCGCCAAATCGTCCGGCAGCCCCGCGTCTGGAATGCGGCCGAGGCCGATGGAGAAGGATAGGCCGGGCATGGTGTCCACGTCGAGCGCGAGCACTCGCTCTCCGGCGCGCGCCATGAGGCGGGCGACCGTTCCGGCGATCGTCGACTTGCCGCTACCTCCCTTCCCCACGAAGGCGACACGCACCACGATTCCCTTCTCTTCGACTGAGATGGATAAGATACCAACAATGTGTACCGCAAGAAAATTTCCAGCTGAGCTGGCGCTCGTCCTCCTGTTCACCGGGCTGCATGGCTGCCAAACGGAACGAGCGCAGAGCGGCGCTGCCAGCGTGCTGGTCGCCGCCGCGCCGGGTGATGACTACAACACCGGCCCGGGATCCGAGCTGGGCATATACCCGGTTAACGCGAACATCTACGAGACACTGGTGCGGCTGACTCCCGATTACCGGGTTGCGCCGATGCTTGCCACGCGATGGGAGTTCCGTCCGCCCAACACCTGGCGCTTCCATCTGCGCCAGGGTGTGAAGATGCATGACGGCACCGCTTTCACGGCCCGATCAGTGGAGTGGACGATACGGCGGATGGCGAAAACCGAGCGGCGCTTGCTCGGCACGGCCGATAGCTCCGTGCGCGTACTGGACGACTCCACAGTAGACATAACGCCCACGCGTCCCAACCTTCGCCTGCTCGAGCAGCTCGTCCACCCGAACTGGAGCATCATTGCGCATGGCTCGGAGCCCTCCACTGCGCCTGTAGGCACGGGCCCCTTCAAAATCGTGGAGTACGCGAAGGGGAACCGGCTGACTGTCGAGCGGTTTGCCGGCTACTGGGGTGAGAAGGCGAGGTTGAACCGGATCACCTTCAGATTTATCACCGACCCCAACACTCGCGTGCTCGCACTTCGCTCAGGTGAAGTGGGGATAGCGTACGATCTCCCGCGCGAGGAGGCACTCGATGTCGCTCGCGTTCCGGGCCTCACGCTGGCCAGCTCACAGGTTGGATCGTATGAGGCGCTGTATGTGACCATTCACGGTGATCCGCCCTACGACCTTGGGCGTGACCGGTCGATCCGGCGGGCGCTGGCGTATGCGATCGACAAACAGGCAATTGTCGAAAGCGTGTGGCAAGGGAATGCCGAGCGGGGCCAGACTCTGGTCCCCGCATCCATACTCGGCGAAAGCGCGCGACTCGTACGCGGCACCGCTTTCGATCCGGCCAGCGCGAAACAAATCCTCGACAGTGCCGGGTGGATGCCGGGCCCGGATGGAGTCCGTGCCAGGCGAGCGCGCCGGCTCAGTCTGACGATGATCGTCGGCTTCCCGAACCCTGAAATTCACAGGCCCATGCCCGAGGTGGTGCAGGCGCAGCTCCGGGCGATCGGCGTAGAGCTGAAGATAGTGCAGACAGCGGATAACGCCTCCTATCAGGCGCGCATCAGGTCCGGCCAGGGTGACCTGTGGGCAGAGGCCGGGGGGCAGAACGATGCCAATCCGTGTTTTCTGCCAGACCTGCTCTTTTACCGTGGGGGAGCGCCCGCCGATCGATCGTCATACGCCCGCATCTTCGGACCGGGTGCCGGCTTCGATCGCTTCATTGACGCATGCCGGTCAGCGGGGAACGCCGAGGCGGCTCGAAGAAACGCTGCCGAAGCGATGCGCGTGCTTGTGGACGAAGAGTTCGTAGTGATACCCCTGGCCGCCACCTACCGGCTATGGGGTGTAAGCAACCGGGTTCGGGGCTTTGTTCCGCACCCATCGAGTCTCAGCCAGCGCTGGGAGAGTGTCTGGCTCGCGGCGGCGGGGTCCGGCTAAGGTGGTCGATCGCGTAAATACGGCAGCAGCGAGCGGCGCAGCATTGAGGCCCAGGGTGTACTGGCAGAAAAAATGAGACAGGATTGGACAGGATGACAGGATGGACATGATGGACATGATGGACATGATGGGAACAGTCCGCTGATTCGCTTACGAACCCATCCTGGACCTATGGACCTACCCCCATTTAGTGGACTGGTCATCCTGTCAAAGTGGGCATCTTTTTTTCTCCGAAGGGCGGCGGTCTTTCGACGCCAGACAAGTTGCCGTATTTACACAACCTACCACTAAGGTGGAATTTCCCGACTGCACTCAGCGGCCTGCTGGTACGGCACTCCTGCCGGGAAGAGTCTCCGGCATGCGCAGGGCAACTACAATTCCCGATGCGACCGTGAGCGCCCCGATTGTCGCGATCGCTGTAGGCACATCGAACACATCGGCGAGCGTACCGGCGAGAATTGCGCCAACGGCATATCCAAGATCGCGCCAGAAACGGTAGATCCCAACCGCGGACGCGCGCCACGATGGGTGCGCCACATCGCCGATGGCCGCGAGCAGCGTCGGGTACGCCATGGCGGTGCCCAAACCGAGTAAAGCGCCAACGAACATCCACCACAGGAATCCAGCCGCTGCAGGCATCCCCAGCAGTGCCAGCCCTTGAAGCACCATACCTCCCGCAATCAAGCGCTTGCGACCGACGCGGTCGCTCAGGGCGCCCGTGAAGAGCTGCGCGATGCCCCAGGTGGCTGGATAGATGAACGCGAGCGCGCCGATGTGCCGAACCGAGAGCCCGGCGGCGGCAAAGAAGAGCGGGAAGAGTCCCCAGGCGAGCCCATCGTTGAGGTTGTTGACCAGGCCCGCCTGACTCATGCTAGAGAGCGCCGGGTCCCGCCAGCTCGCACGCACGAACAGCTCGCGCATACTCGGCGACTTTCTCGTGCCCGAAAACGCAACTGGATCGGCCGCGTGGAGTCCTGCCTCATGCAGCGCGTGCCGCGTCGTGTCGCGCACCAGAAGGAGCGACAGGGCCAGTCCAACCGTCGCGAACGCGATGCCGAGGTAGAATGGCTCAGGCCGCATGCCAAAGCGGCTCGCGATCTCCCCGGTGGCGAGTGCCACAACGGCGACGGCGAGATACCCCGCGAACTCGTTCAGGCCCATCGCCAGGCCGCGCCGCTTCGGGCCCACGAGGTCGATCTTCATTATGATCGTTGTGGACCACGTCAAGCCCTGGTTAATGCCCAGCAGGATATTGGCGAAGACTATCCAGGACCAACTGGGAGCCCACATGACGAGGAACGGCATCGGCAGACCCACGAGCCATCCCGCCACCAGAATGCGCTTTCTTCCGAACCGGTCACCAAGCCTGCCCGCGAACAGGTTGGTGACCGCCTTTACGACTCCGAACGTCGCGATGAACGAGAGCGCGGCACTTTTCGAAGCGATTCCGAACTCCTGCTCTGCCAGTAGCGGCAGCACTGTGCGCTCGAGGCCGACCATGGCGCCGACAAAGGCATTCACGAGCACCAGCAGCCAGAATTGTCTCCAATTCTCGCGCAGGCCGAGTGCCGGCTCACGGCCTTCCCCGGGCTCGCCTGGCCCGTTGGTCACCATGAATGCTGTAATCGGATGCACCTGCTCGTTGGTGGCCGACACTTCCGCGCGCTAGGCTCCTTTCGCTACAGGCAGCCCCTCCGCCCGCCAGTGCGGGAGGCCCTCTCTCGCCCTGCGCGCCCGAAAGCCGTGTTTCCGAAGGATTTCAACGGCCTGAATGGAGTACACGCAGTATGGACCACGGCAGTACGCGACCACTTCACGGGAGCCGAGTATCTCTCGGAGCCGGCGCTTCAGCCCGGACACCGGGAATGAGAGCGCGCCCGGAATGTGGCCGGCCTCGTACTCCTCGCGGGGGCGGACGTCGATCACCGTTACGTCACCACGGCGCATCAGCTTCCTCAGCTCCCTGCTGGTGATGGGCTCGAGATTGTCGCGGCTGTTTATATACAGATCGGTCACCCGTTCAACTTCGGCGAGCAGGTTGTGACCGAGAGCTTGCACGCTTTGGAGAAGCCGGAAGACGCCGTCGTCGGCGAGGCGGTAGTGGACGTGTGTCGCGGCACGGCGCGTCTCTACCAAATGCGCCTGGCGCAGAACACGCAGATGGGCGCTCGTGTTCTTCACGGCTGTGCCGGACTGCTTCGCGAGCATGTCGACCGTCTTTTCGCTCTGGCTGAGAAGGTCGAGCAGCTCGATTCGTTTGGGGCTGGCCAGAGCGTGGCCGATCCTGGCAAACTGGGCGAACAGGGCATTCTTGAAGTCGCGGCTCATGGGGCCTCTTGACAGTATTCTAATGTTCTATAGTATACGAGATTAGCAGCCTTGGTCAAGCTCCTCGCTTGCGCTGCGGCGCCGTCCGACAAAACTGGAAATAGGAGGTTCGCATGACCCGAGTCCCACAGCATGTTCCTGGTGCCGCGGGACGGATCGCCGGCCTGGACGTCGTTGGACTCCGGCAGGCGATTCGTGCGGAATACTCAACCGTTGCCACGGAGCCCCAGCGCGGGTTCCATTTCCACACCGGACGCCCGCTCGCGCGCTTGCTCGGCTACGAGGAGGCGTGGCTCGCCGGCATTCCCGAGCCCAGCATCGCGTCGTTCGCCGGTACCGGGAGCCCGTTCAGCATTGCCGAACTCAGTGAGGGCGAGCACGTTGTGGATGTCGGCTGCGGCGCCGGAATTGATAGTCTCATCGCTGCGCGAATGGTGGGACCGTCGGGACGAGTCATCGGCATTGACATGACGCCGGCGATGCTGGACAAGGCTCGCGCGAGTGCAACCGCCATTGGCGCGACGAATGTCGAATTCCGGCAGGGACTGGCAGAGGAGCTTCCTGTGAGCGACGCGTGGGCCGACGTCGTCATTTCGAACGGGGTGCTGAACCTCTTTCCAGACAAGTCAGCGGGGCTACAGGAGATGGCGCGGGTGCTCCAGCCGGGTGGGCGGCTGCAGATCGGTGACATTCTGGTTCAGAAGGCGGTACCGCAAGGCGCCAAGCGCAACATAGATCTGTGGAAGGGCTGAATCGCCGGCGCTCTGCTGGAAGCAGAGCTCCATGCGACTGTGGTTGCCGCTGGTTTCGTCGACTTCGAGATTACCTGGCGCGCCGATGTGTTCAGCGGTGCTCCACAAGCGTCGAGCGCCGCCCAGTTCGGCACGCTCGGTGTCAACTTTCGGGCTCGCCGTGCCGCGAGCGATGAAGAATGGAGTCGCGCATTAGCTGCACTGTCGTGCGAGATGCCCCCGGCACCGCCTCTCACAGCGTGATAGCTGGCCGTCGGTCAGAACAAGGTTTCCACATCAGATCGCGAGCAGCTTCCGGCGCGTCTTGACTTCGGCTTCGAGGCGACCACACATGATATTGCAGAGCTGAAACACACTCCTGTCAGCGAGCACGTAATACACGTAGAGACCGTCCTTGCGACGGCTCACGAAGCCCAGGCTGTGCAGCACCTGCAGATGCTTCGACACATTTGCCTGGCCAAGCCCGGTCACCTCGACCAGACCGGTGACAGTTTGCTCACCCTCCCTTAGCGCATTCAGAATTTGTAGCCGCGCCGGCTCCGCGAGCGCTCTGAAGCGCTCGGCAATGATTGCCAGCAGCTCAGGAGTCATCGACGGCTTGCCCAAATCTGATCTCCGCGGTGGGAACATCGCTTGTTGAAAGTGCGCGCCTAACGACTAACTAGTAATATAGTTGAATATAGCCTGGCCGGGAAGTGTGCGGTCCGTAACTTCTACCGGGTGCCCGGCCTCTTGCCAGGCGGCGAAGCCTCCTGTCAGGTTGATGACGCCGGTCAGCCCCCTGGCATGGAGCAGGCTCGCGGCGATCGCCGAGCGCGCACCACTCTGGCAGTGCACCACCACGGGCTTGTCCCTCGGGATCTCGTCCAGCCGGTCCGTGAGATATCCGACGGGAATGTTTTTCACCCCAGGCAGGTGTCCCCCCTCCCACTCCGCGCGGCCGCGCACATCGAGCACGGAGACCTCACCGGTTCGTAGACGCTTGGCCAACTCCGTGCTGGTGATTTGCGGGATGGTCGCCAACTCGCGCCCGGACGCGGCCCAGCCCGCCACCACCTCGCTCCCGAAGTAGCCCGCCACGCGGTCAAGCCCGACCATCGCCAGATCGCGTACCGCCTCGTCAACACAGTCCGTGCAATGCTCATCGATGATCAGGTAGAACGCGCGATCATACCGGATGAGCCACCCGGCCCACGTGTTGAAGCTCTGGTTCAGCGTGATGTTTATCGTTCCCGGCACGTGACCCGCCGCGTAGTCGGTCGCTTGTCTTGTGTCGACGACGAGCGCCCCCGACTCGAGCAGCCCGTCGAGCCGCGTCTGGGGTAAGCGCTCCGGGCGGTGGAAGCCGCCAAGGATGCGCGGCCCCTCTCTGTTGATGCGCTTCATCTCGGCGAAGTACTTGGGGGGCTCCGGCTGACCGGCGAGCACCGCCTTCATGAACTCCTCCTCGTCTTCGACGCCAAACGCCCAGTTGAAGCGGCGCTCGTACCCGACGGTGCTGTGCGGCACAGCGCTCAGCCCCTTGCCGCAGGCGGAG
>JBPCJT010000102.1:0-10111 GCA_051005015.1 Gemmatimonadaceae bacterium
TGTTTCCAGACGACCAGGCTCCCGGAAATAATACATATCCACTCGTGGCAGAAGGTGCGTTCTCGCGCCCGGGCCAACCGCACGCATTGATGTGGTACACGCCCACCGATACACGGATTCAGTCAAGCTACTCGCTGCATCGCTCACTTCCCCGTACGGGTACGCAAAACCCGCCGGCGTCAGGCCGGTTTCCATCTCGAGCCGCTCCGCCGATCCGGTGAGCTCATCGGCGATGGCGGCCGAGCTCAGCCGCGGAAGGTGCGGATGCGAGCGAGTGTGCGAGCCCAGCTCTATTCCCGCACCAGCCAGGGTGGCAAGCTCCTTCCAGTTGAGCAATTCCAGGGTGGGAACGCGGGTATCGGCGATTCCACCCCAGTTGTTGGTTCCGCCGACGGCATCGGTGACAACGAAAAGTGTAGCTGGCAAACCGTGCCCGAGCAGCAGCGGCGCCGCGACCAGCCCGAAATTCCTGAAGCCATCGTCGAAGGTGATCGCGATGGCGTCCGCATTGTCAGGCAAGGCTAGCAGATCCGCGACTGATACCACTCGCGTAACGCCGGAGGCGAACCAGGCGACGTGGCGCCGGAATGCTTCCGGGCTCACTGAAACCGGCGACCCGGAATCATCGATGGAGTGATAGGTCAAAATCGCTTTCACGCCGCGCGCCCCTTTTCCAGCGTTCTTGCAATGTCGGTGCGTCCGCGCGAGACCGCAATCCGCTCCAACAGGCTGAAATACCGCGGCAAGACCGCGGATTCAGTCCAGTTCGCCAGAAAACCCTGGTATGCGGCGCGAGCCATCTGCGCCCTGCGCAAAGGTTCCTGTTGCATACGGGTCAAGGCAATGACCAGCTCGGCGGGCGTGCCGAAGAGCTCCCCGCCGCCACACGATTCCACCAATTCCGGAAAGGGACCAATGCGGCGGGCGATCACCGGCGTTCCGCGGCGGAAGGCCTCGATTATCACGAAGCCGAACGTTTCGAAACCGGCTGATGGAACTATGGACGCTATCGCCTGCGCATTGTAGCGATCCACCACATCGCTCGACACCAGCCCGAGAAATTTCACTCGCGGGTTGCGTGCGGCGATTTGCTCCAGCTCGGCACGGTGGGTGCCGTCACCGGCGATTACAAGATCGGCGTCCGTGTAACGCTCGAATACCGGAATCACGTCGTCCAGTCCCTTGATGCGCTCGAGCCTTCCCGCGAAGAAAAAGTACGGCCGCGAATGAATTGGGGGATCGGCCGGCCCGGGCGCGATCGCCTGCGCGGCATTCCGATCGCGCGTGCCGACACCCGTCAACCGATCGTCGGCGGCGGAAGTCGCACGTTCGGTGGCCGCGAAAGCCGGCTCCGCGATGGGATCTGGCAGAAAACCCGGAATTACCTCCATCTCGCGTTGAAAGCCAAATTCACGGTGCTTGCCGCGGCTGAACTCGCTGAGCGCGATGAAAGCATCGATATGCTGTATCTCGCGTTCGAGTTTTCCCGTATACCGCCAGAGCTGAGGGGGTCGCTTGTATGCGAGGACGCACCGCAGGCATTCACGCCCGGTGCAGGCCTCGCGGTTGTGCCGCCAGAGAACGTGGGTTGGACAAACGAGCCAATGCTCCCACGCGGTGTAGAGCTTTACGGCGCTACCCATGCCTAGCACACCAGGTCCCCCCACCGCTGACACGTTGTGGTAGTTGATGACGTCGAAGCGACCTTTATCCAGGATGCGCTGAATCGCACCCGCCTGAACTACAGGATGGCCGGCCTGGTGGGTGAGCAGCACCGAAAGCGGCGCGATGCAGCTGTGAAGCCAGTGCACGGTGATTCCGCTGTCCTCGGCGACGGCTGACCGGGCGGGATCGGTGCTCAGAACCTTGTACACATCCGTATCGCAAATGACGGTTACGTGGTGACCCCGGCGTGCGAGTGCGCGCGCCCACCGCTGCACTCCAATGCCGTCCCCGCCAAAGTTGTGCGGCGGATAAAACGTGGTGATGAAAGCGAATCTGAGCCCGCTCACGCGGCCGCCTCGCGCAAAGCGCCGAGCGCGGCCGCTGCGCCCCGCTCCCAGGTAAGATTTTGCGCGCGCTCCCGCGCGCGGGCACCAAGGGCGTGGCGTGCACCGCGGTCCGAGAACAGAGCACGCATGGCATTCGTGAGCGCGACCTCATCGCGCGGTTCCACGAATATCCCTCCGCCTTCAAGGAGCTCGGGAAGCGGGCTCGCTACCGTGGCAATGACGGGGGTGCCGCAAGCGGCTGCCTCCACCGCGGGAAGTCCAAAACCCTCACTCTCGGAAGGGAGCACAAGCGCGGACGCACCGGTGAGCAAATGCCTTAGCTCATCATCGGCTACCCAGCCTGCCCAGCGCACGAGATTATCGGTGCCGCTGCGCGCTATCGCCTCCCTGATGCGCGCGAGATCGCCGTGGAAAACATCGCCTGTGGTGGCGCCTACCAACACCAGGTACGGTGCCTCCCCCGTGGGGCACTCGGCGGCTATGCTTGCGTGCGCGCGCACGATCACGTCAACGTTTTTATGAGGGTTAAAACCCCCCACGTACGCGAACCACTGGGCTGCCTTCGGAAGTCCGAGACGGGACGCGGCGGCCGCAATCTGGCCGACACACTCGCTGGGACGGAAGGCGGACGCGGGAGCCTCACCGGCCACGCGAATACGTCCCTCCGGAACCCCCAGCACCTCCGACAGCTCGCGGCCACTGTAGTTCGAGGGCGTAAGAACCAGTCTGGCCTGCTTCAGCGCGAGAGCCACTTTCATGCGCCAGAAAAGCCGGGCACGCGGCGACGGGAGCGTCAGCTCGGGGAAGCGTTCAGCTATGGCATCGTGAATCGTGATCACGGCGGCGAGCCCGGGGGGCAGCGGGAAGTAGCTGTAAACCTAGGTGGAGAAGAACACACCCAGCGGCTCGCGCCAGACGGCGCGGGAAAAGCGAAGCATGTCCGACGGAGAACGGCTTCCATCCGCGGCCGCCGCCACAGTCGGAGACACCCGCTGCGGGACAAGCACCACTCTGACGTTCTTCTCGTCGAGGCTGAACGTGCGGGCGGCATGGTCGTCGAGAAAAAACACGAACTGGTCATCCGGTGCGAGCGACACCATCGCTTGTAACAGCTCGCGAGCGTATCGCCCGTAACCGCGACCATTCGCCCAGCAGGTCGCGTCGACACCGATGCGCATCGCCTTAGTGGAGAGCGAGCTATGCGCCCACGGCCGCGCGGAGCGCCGGCAGCTTGGGCTCGGGGTACTTCGCGTCCTCTACCTTCTGCTCTTCGTGGTACTCGAAGTCGGTGTTCACTTCCCAGATGTCGTGGGCGGAGCCATGCATGTTCTGCACGGCCATCATCGCCGTGAGCATCGAGTGATCCTGGTTGTTGTACTTGTGCATTCCGTTCCGGCCAACAGTGTGCAGATTGGATATCGGATCGATGAAGCCACGCACAGTTTCCAGGTGTGCGTTGTAGGCAAAGTCGTACACGGGGTAGGCCTTTTTCATCCGGACCACCGTGCCGTCGAATACCCTGGATGTGTCGGCGAGGCCGAGCTCTCCAAGCTCACGCGTCGCCAGAGCGATCAGCTCCGCATTTGAGCTCGTCCACAGCCCATCTCCCTCGAAGCAGAAGTACTCGAGTCCAAGACAGGTTTTCCCCGCCTCCGGAATCATCGCACGGCTCCAGTTATTGAAATTCTGGATTCGCCCGACCTTCACTCCGGGGGTGTGGATATAGATCCAGTTGTCGGGAAAAAGATTCTCTTCGTCGAGCATGAGAGCGACGACCAGAAAATCCCTGTAGTTCAAGCCATCGCCGGCATCCAATATGCTGCCTGGGGGCTCAGGCCGCAGGGCACGAACAAGGTCGCGGATCGGCATTGTCGAGATGAAGTGCTCCGCTTCTATCCGCCGTTCGCCGACCGGAGTCCGTACGCGCACCGCAGCGATCCGGCCGTCCTGTATCTCGAGCTGTTCGACGTACTGCTGCATGAGTACTTCGCCACCCATCTCGCGAATCCTGTCGGCGGCCATCTCCCACATCTGCCCGGGACCCAGCCGCGGATACTGAAACTCGTTGATGAGGCTCTTTATCTTCGTCGAGCGCTTGTTCAGAGACGCGGCGGACATGATCGCCTTGGCGAGACTCAACCCCTGAATGCGCTGAGCAGCCCACTCGGCGCGAATTTCCGTGCAGGGAATGCCCCACACCTTTTCGGTGTAGGTCTTGAAAAAAATAGTGTAAAGACGCTTGCCGAACCGGTTTGAAACCCACTGCTCGAAATTCTCCTCGATGGGATTCGGGCGGAAGTGGGCCTTGAGATAACTCAGCATTATCAGAAATGCATTCCACAACCCAAGACCATTCAGGGCGTTCGCTGCCTTGAGCGGGTAGTCAAAATACTTTCCACCGTAGTGAATGCGGGACATTCGGGGCACCGAGATGAACTCGTCCCCCAGTATCTCGTGCCAGAGATCTTCCACCGGCTTGATCTTGGTAAAGAAGCGATGTCCGCCGATGTCGAAACGGTAGCCGTTGTATTGCGCCGTTTGCGAGATTCCTCCGAGGATGTTTTCCCCTTCGAGCACGGTGACGGCGTAACCCTGTTTTCCCAGCTGGTAAGCGGCTGTCAACCCGGCCGGACCGCCGCCAATAACGACGACCCGGTCGCCGGCCTTGATCCGGCTTACCTGCCGGGACATAATTTTAGCTGTAACACTCATCTAACGGACTCTGCCGAGGGAGTTACCGGAACCAGCCCAATAACCTACGATTTCGCCCGCGGCCCACGAGGACACGAACAGGACGAGAAGGGGAACGGATTGCACCAGCTTCGCCATGTGGCGCCGCTTGGTGATGATTCTCGATAGCGTGCGAAAAAATAGCAGCGGTGGCAGCGCGAAGGCCGCCAACCCGTACGAAACACGGCGCGCGAGCGAGGCGCCCTGAACTCGAGCGCCCGCGTACGAACGGGCATAGAGATACCGTTGGGATAGATACTCTCGCACCGAGTAGTGCTTTTTGTGGCCTACCTGGATTTCCGGTCTGCATATCAGCTCCACGCCATCACGGCGCAGGGCGTCGTGCAGATGGTTCTCCCACTTCTCTTCGCCAATTATCTGCTGGTAACGCTCGAGTAGCTTGCGAGGGTATATGACGTTGTTGCCGGTGAGCCACTCCGCCCGCCCGCTCGGCAACGGAGTCATGCAGTGGCTATACTCGCAGAGAAAGGCGGCCCAGTCAACGAGGTGATCGGTCGCCGCGTTTTCTACCGACCCTCCAACGACGCGTTCTCCATTTCCCTGGGCAGCGAGAAGCTGGCGGGCCCACCCGCGTGGTACGATCACATGGTCTTCGATAACGGCGACGGAACCCCCTTGCGCAGCAGCAAATGCGATGCGCCGCATGCGCGGAATTGTCGTTTCCGGCGGTGTCTCAATGACGCGGGCATTGGGAAAGCGTATGCGCACCTCGTCACGAACGACGTCACCAAGCCTGTCCACGACCAAAACCTCGAGGGAGACGTCATCCCGCTGCCGCTCTACCGCTTCCAGGCAGCCTATCAGGTCAGTCAGGCCGTTTACAGATGGAATGACGACCGAGAGCTCCGGTTGTTTCACATCCGGCTTTCGTTCCGTGATGCTTTCCTGCCGCTGCAACGTATTAGCGTCCGCCGATGCCAAGAGGTTCTCTCGTAAAGGTGCCCGAGGCGGCGAAGTAAGCAGGCCAGTCGAAGGGTCGGTCGCTGGCCGATACTTCGGCGTCGGTGGGAAACACGTGCGCCATGATCATGGCCAGCCACCGGTTTTCCCGAACTACCGCATCCTCGGAGAAGACCACAATGTCTCCGTTCGCCTCCGCCATTCCCAGCGAGCGAAGCTCAGGTACCGTGGTCCCCCCTGGAGCTGGTAGGAATCGCACCGCGGGATGAAGCGTCCCTAATATCTGTATTTCCGCGCCAGGCGCCGCGCGTACGACAATGAGCTCAGCGTCCAGGCGCGCGCATTGGGCGGAAACGCTAGCGAGACAGGCTTCGAGGCCCGAACGACTGCCGTTGGATGCGATCACCACCGTCAGGGTCGGCAGAGCCCCGCGCCGTGGCGCGCGCCGCTGTTTCGTCCGGCTGTCCCCCGAAAGTGCGGCCTGCCCGGTTATTCCATCGGCTAATTGTGCAGCGTCTTTCATGCGGACCGAGCTTGTCGGCATTCGCGCCTTTCCCAGACTGGTTTGTACGACATGATACAGAAAGCTCCCTACAGGATTACCTGGCGCTCAGTTGCCTGGCGCGGTGTGAGGGAACGGTCTCCCCCCAACGATCAGCGGTGCCAGCGAGTTGTGCAGTAGACGGATCCGTCTTGCGTATGGCTCAGACGCAAGGCACAGGCCCGGTTCCGATGTGCTTGAGGATCTTGAAATCACTGGGGTTGGGTACCAAAGGTGCTCGGGCTGCCAACCAGCCTGTTGCATGCGGCCAACACCCACGTGCAGGCGCCTTACAATCGGCCCAGGCAATGCCGCGGTAGAACGGGTCTTGGAGTGGTTAGCTGCGTCTCGCTTGAAAGCTGGAAAGGAGGGTGCATGCCTGGCTGTCAGGATTGGATCCGGCGGGGGTTTTCACTCGGAAAATCGCTGCCTGGGGTGGGAACGTAGCCACGGTCTCCAGTCGGTCGCAGATTGCCAGGAGCGCCTTACCCAATCGTACCTCCCCGGCTGTCCGGGTTCCGACCGCAATATAATCCACGCCTGCACGCCTAAGCCACTCAACCATGTCTTCAGATTTGGTGGGAAGGACGTAGCTGTCAGCGACCATCTCGCGTTCGCTGTAGTATGAGAACATGGCCTCCTTGTCAAAAAAGACGAATCGCGCATCGCGAGAGGTGTGCGTGCGTGCATAGGTGGCAGCGGCGAACATTGCGAGCTGATCCGGAGTAAAGCACGCATGGGACTCTAGCGGCCGCGAGCGGTCGCACAGGCGAACCTTTTGCCACTCTGCGAGCAACTGCGAAGCCGACGTGGCGCCGATCGTAACGGCAAGCACGAGCGGCAGCGCCCATGACGCCCTCCGAACGACCCGCATCCCCACTTGCATTGCGCCAGCCAGTAGGGTGACAATCAATAATGGCAGTATGGGATCGAGAAAGCGTGAGACGGGATACCTCCAGAAAACGAGGAAAGCAAGGTAAAACCCCATATACAGGAACATCAGCCGCCACCGCGCCCACAATGTCCATGCGCCAATTCCGAGACAACCAACGATAATGACAAGCCAGAACAGATTGTCGATGGTGGTTCCCTGGATTGTTGGAACGCCCAAGTGCGCTGGTATGCCCTTGCCCACATACTTGAATACGTTTTTCGAGAGCCGAGCAGTCAAACTCAAATTACCACCGCCGGTTATGGCCGCCACGGCGTCTCCCACGTACGAGTTCTCCCAGCTTCGCTGAGGAGCAACGACCGTCCACGCCAGCCACGCACCCACCGTAAGCGCGCTCAGGGTTCCAAACACCACCGCCCGGCGGAACTGCCGCTGGAGCACCCACCACACGAACATGGCCCCAAGGAGGATGATGCCAATACTTCTCGTAAGAGCCGCCAGAATCGCAACGCCAGCTGCCGCGGCGGCGGAGCGACCCTCGTTGGGTCGAACGACAAGGAGCCACAGCGCAACCGCCGTCAAGGCCATGTAGGGCGTCTCCGTTATGTGCTTGCCGGCGTTATCTACGAGAGCGAAGTTGACCGCGCCCATCATGAGCACCATGAGTGCCAGCTCTGGCGACCACAGCCGGCGCACGACGTCGAATATGAGAATCAGGGCGCCGACCGATAGTATTATGTTCATCACGACAAATGCGTCGGTGCTCTCGCCTGCGATCGTGGCGACTGCCGCTAGCAGCAACGGATAACCAGGTGGATACTTGGAGTGCCACGGGTCATCCGTAAAAAACATTTCCCGGTATTCCAGGCTTCTCAGTGACCTGGAAAGGAAGAGATACACGGCGTCATCATTACCGGCGCGAATTCCGGGCGCTCGCAGCATCCAAGCGACTCCCGCGTGTATTAGCAGCAGGAGGATGGCCGCGCACCAGGTCGCGATGCGGATTCGTTCGCGCCTGATTTCCGCGGTGGTGGATTCAGTTGCTATGGAAACCGCTCCGGTGCCAGGGCCCAAAGGAAGTTCAGAGGTTGCGACAGCTTAGTACTCGCGGTGGCGCATAATACATCGCGATCATCGATCGTCGCCAGACAACGTTGCACCTCCGCAACAAACGTATGGCGCGTCTTCGCAATTTTTTCCGCTCCAGTATGCGCGATCAACCGGAAACTCTTCTCTGCGTCGCGAACTTCGCGAGTAACGTAGGATACGCCTGGGATCACATCGAGCGGCTCTTCGGCAGGGTAGCCGATCACCTCGCCACTCATGGCATACAAACGATAGTTGGGTATCCCAGACTGGAGGCGCCGCCACGCACGCTAGAGGGCACGGCAGCACGCGTGGTGGAGCTGGACGGGTCATTGGCTACACTCGCGTCTGTGAATGCCGTGACGGACCTGATTCGCCGCGAGAACGTAAAAACGCTGTACCTCACCGATCGGCCTGCCAGAAGCGTGACTTATGCGCGACTGCGGCTGGCGGGAGTGCGTCACATCGTCGTGCACGACCGTACCTCGGGGGCCCGCACGCCTCCGCGCGGCCCGAAGCGCGCGCTCAAGTGGATCCTGGGACGAACGCCTCTGCTGGTGGCGGATGCCGTTGTCGGGGTGAGCGATTACGTTGCGCGACGGCAGGTGGAGGTGGGTCTCATTCCCGCATCCCGCGTGGTTCGCATTTACAATGGCCATCCCGTTCCAATAGAGATACCCGTTCCTGACGGAACCGCGCAGCGCTTGCTTGGAGTAGCGCCTGAACGGCCGCTCATCGTCTCCGCGTCGCGCGCGAGCAAGGAAAAGGGCGTCCCGCATCTAATGCGCGCATTTGACGATCTCATGCATCGAAGCAAGGACCTTTCTCCACGCCCAGTACTCGTGTACGCCGGCGATGGTCCGCAATTGCCCGAGCTCCGTACCCTAAAGGATACGCTCGGCGCGAATGCTGACATTCTGCTCCCCGGTTATCGACGGGACGCGGCTCAGCTGATAGATGGCGCGACAATCGTGGTCGTCCCGTCCGTGTGGCAGGACGCGTTTCCCAACGCTGTGCTCGAGGCAATGCTGCGAGCCAAGCCGATCGTGGCCACCCGCGTGGGAGGTATTCCGGAGCTGATCGACGACGGAGAGAGTGGGATTCTGGTCGCCCCTGCGGACGAGCGAACGCTCGGCGACGCAATGGGAGCGCTTCTGCGGGACCCGGCACGCGCGCGCGCGCTTGGAATGATGGCTCGCCAGCGTGCCGTGGTGCGCTTCACGCCGGAGCGGCAGATGCGCCAGGTGGCGGCCGTTCTGGAGCGCGGTTTCGGTGGACCTTGTTCGGCAGTGCGGGACGCTTTCGGCGAGGAGGGAGCTCATGCTGTTTCAACCGTAAGCCATCTGCCACACGAAGCATGATGGCCGCTGACGTTGTTAACTTGCGCATTCCCGCGCAACGCGCACCTGGTGCAAGAGCTTTCCATGTCGTCAATACAGCGGCCTGTACAACCTTCGGAGGAACTGCATGACGCTGGTGGCGGGGATTTTCAGCAGAACCGCTCGCCTGCGAATTCCGGACGAAGCCTGTAACACGCTTTCGCGCGTCATCTCGCGAATGCCGGATGAACGTGTGGCTGTATTTCGGGATGACCGCGTCTGCATCGTGAAGGTGGATGTCAAAGCCTTCGGCGAGGCTGCGTGGTTCGCCGGGACTGACGGCTCGGTGACCGGCGTTACAGGCGAGCCGCTCATCGGTCCCGACCCGGGAGTACGCAACCGGGCCCGCGAGGCCGAGATCCTCCATCAGAGTCTGGGAAAAGCGCGGTGGCATGAACTGGCCATGACGCGAGGGGTGTTCAGCGCGGCCAGCTACCACCCAGAGCCGGCACGCCTCGCAATCGCCACGGATCGCCTGGGTCTGCGACCAATGTACGTGTGGATCGGGAATGAATTTGTTGCATTCTCCGGCCAGCTCAGGGTACTGGAA
>JBPCJT010000103.1:0-10872 GCA_051005015.1 Gemmatimonadaceae bacterium
AGGTTCTTCGTGCCGAAATCGGTGAGAACCGTGAGAAACCCGGCATCCGAAGGCAGGTTGATTCTGCCATCTGTGCCGAAGACATTGTCGGTGCGGAACGTCCCCGTTCCGATACGCGTGCCACCGTTGCGATAGAGTCCGGATACGCCGATCTGCCGCAGAACGTCGCGCCGCACTTCCGCGATCTTGATGTAGAGAGCGATCTGCTGGCGGTCGGCGGGGGAGTGCACGGATACGCGGAAGTGGAGTCGCGTTCCGTTCGCCAGCCAGAAAATCGCGTCGGTTTCGCCGGCGGCCTTGGCGTTGATGACCAGCTCGCGGGTGCCGACGACAACCACATCGGCCACTTCGGGGTTGGCAATGGACACCCTCGTGACGCCAATCTGCGTCGTCAGCGGATACGCGCGGCCCACTGGCAGGTCAAAACGGGTGATCGGCCCCACTTGCGCAGCCACGGGAACGGCCGCCAGGCCAGCGAGAGCGATGACCATGCAGCAAAATACGGCGCGAACCTGAGCTGGAACTTTCAGACGGACCTCCACGTAGAATTCCTTGTTTCGTTTGATACTAGGACGCTCGGAGAGCGCAGTCGTCAGCGCTTGCCGGCCGTATCGAACTTGAGCTTGTCCGACTTACCAGCCCGATATACGTTGACCACCGCCGAATCGGGCGGCGGCGGAGGAGGCGGGGGAGCTGTTTTGACCGGAGGCGCCTGGGGCGCCGGCCGGTAGATCACTCGCGGCCTCGCGCTCGGAGCTGATGGCACAATCGCCCGCGATCCTCGTAGCGCGGCAAGAACGTCCGTAGATGTGGCTCCTTTCGTCCGAACGCTGTCCGGATCGCCATATCCGCGCAGTACCAGCTGGATCGCGCCCGTGTTCATTGCGATGGCAAGCCGCTCCGCCTCTTCAGGCGTTACACCCAGCGTGACTGTCGTCGCCGTGATTGGCTTTCCCGATGCGTCGCGTTGAACCTCGGTTCCAACTGAGAGTACCTGCATGTTGGACATGAAGAGCTTGGCGACCTGCCTGTCCGAGTTATTGTCCTCCTTGATGGTCACGAGAACATCCACGCGACTATTCGGCTGAATCAGGCCGCTGATGCCAGCCACATCATTGATGCGGACGGCCATGGCTCTCTGCCCGGGAGGAATCTTGAGCTCGAGACCGGGGCCTGTACCGATTGGAGCAAGGCGTCCCGGGACGATTGCCTCGCCGCTGAAGACATTGACGCGCGCGACACGGCCAGCTACAGAATCCATTGCGGAAAAGGCACCATCGGGTACAGTCTGGACGGGCCACTGTGCGGTGGTTAGAGCTACCCTATCGATCGACGAGCCTTCCGGGATATCTCGGCTGGCAATGATGACTGGCCGCATAACGACTTTGCCGGCACCGCTGTTTGCCGCTAGTAGCCGGTAGGCTCCGAATGTTGCGATTGCCGCCACCAGGAGAGCGCCCCAGAACACGTACTTGTATCGTCCGCCCATACTCCGTCCCGAAAAAAAAAGATTGCACGGACCCGTGGAGGCCCCGCGGTGCTGCGTTCAAGACTACGTAGAGCTATCGTCGCGCTCAACCCGAAAGATAGCCTGCCGGGTCATCTCGATCTTTCCGCCAGTTATCACGTTTATGGGCGTTGTCGTGAGCCACTGGTATTTGTCGACCTTCACTGAGACTTGCGACGGTTTACCCCCTACATTGGTCACAGTGATAATGATCTTGCTAGGGTCGATTCCCGGCCCCCCGAAGGCGTTGAATGCGTCAACGACTCGCTGCTTGATAACAGTTGTGCTCGCGCCTGAACTCGGATTTTGTCTAACCGCAGCGACGCGCGCACCCTCGCGGACGGCGGTAGACAGAGAATTGCTGGTATAATAGGCGCGCGCAAAGTCGATCACGCACCATACCACCAGCAGAAGTATGGGAATGGTGATCGCGAATTCGACAAGCACCGCTCCGTCTGTCGCTCTCCAGGACTTCGATAACCTCATTCGGTCTCCATGCTATGCGAACAATAGTCCTGGTATCCAGGCCGCGCAGATGGCGCCGAGGGCGATGGCCACTCCATAAGGAAGGGTAGGCCGCGTCCTCACCGTATCTCGCCCACTCGCCAGGATACCTGGCGACCCCGCTGCGATGCCAAGGGTGGCGAGCGCCTTGCCAACGCCTTGAGACTTCAGCATCCAGATGAAGGCCAGCAGTGCACCAACGAGGGCCGCTATCAGCGCTCCTTCCAGGGTCCGTGCGGGGCCAAGCCACGCGCCCGCCGCAGCGTACAGTTTGACGTCACCCGCACCAAGCCACCCCACCAGGTAAAACGGTAACCAGACCGCAAGGCCGATGGCGAACCCTTGAACTGCGGTGAGCAGACCAGCGGTAACGCCTTGGCCATAAACGGAAAACACGACGCCCAATACGGCGAGAGTCGCTACAAGCGAGTTGGGAATTCGGCGATGCCGGATGTCCCCGACGGCGGCCACGACGAGCAGCGTCGTGAAAACGATACCCGCTAGCACGCCGACCGGAGCTCCGTCAAACAACCTCATTCTGCGGATCTTAAAGCTTTGAGCTGATCTCCTGGAACTTCGCGGAGATCTTCCCGCCGAACGTCGTTATGATCGTGATCGATACGATCGCGATGAAAGCTACAAGAATAGCGTACTCCGCGAGTGCGGCGCCTTCCTCTTCTCTGATGAACTTTCCGGCTGCGCGCTTGAGACTTTCCACCTAAACCTCCTGATAAATTATAGGACATGCCGAGACACCGGCTGGTGGTCGGTCGAACTGACGAAGGCCGGAGCATTACCGGTGAAGACGACCTTGTACGAGGAAAGTCATCCCTTGCCACGAGAGCGGTTCTGAGAGGCGTGGTGCTCAAGGGGCGACACGCTTCGCAAAACCGCTCTCGCACCGTGGCCAACCCTACAACATCAGTCGTAGGATAGCAACGGTGTTTTTCTGCCAGTGGTATTTGTGACTAGGGCGACTGACCCGCCGCTGTCAGGTCGGGGATTCCCTGTGGGAACGGACCTCCGATCTGGTTAGAACTTGGACGAGATTTCCTCGAACTTCGCGGAAATCTTACCGCCGAAAGTCGTGATAATCGTGATCGATACGATCGCGATGAATGCAACGAGAATGGCATACTCCGCGAGTGCGGCTCCATCATCCTCGTGGAGAAAGTTGTGGATGCTCCGTGTGATTCTTGTCATGATCAGCCTCTGATAAGTTTTGGGATGATGGTTCCGCCCTTCCCGACGTCATGCAGGCTAATCACCGTGAGAAAGATTCCCTAGTAACGATCTGGTTAACTGGCTTAACACCTCGGGCTCACGGTGGCGCTGTGCGCCCGGGCCCGCAAGATTGCCCCCGTGGAAAAGAACAATGCGCCGAGCGCGGCTGATCTGATATTCATGGTGTTCGCCCCGCTGACCGCGATCAGGGGTGCCGTGAAGCTGACCCAGAGTGACGGCGACCTCGCCGCGCACATCAGGATGGGCGATACAATTCTCGCGAGTGGACACATCCCGTCTGTGAGCCTCTCGTCCTACACCGCCACATCGGATCCGCTGATCGCGCATGCATGGCTCAGCGAGATCGTATTCGCCCTTCTGTTCCGGGTTGGCGGGCTGCCGCTGCTGGCTGCGACGACGGGCATCGTTGTCGGCCTCACTCATGGAAGCATCGCCCTTTTTCTCAGGAAACGCGGCGCAGATCCGCGATGGGCATTCCTCGCCGCGCTCATGAGCCTCGCCCTCGCGTCCACTCACTGGCTCACCCGACCCCACCTGTTCTCTATCGTCGGCGCCGCGCTGACTCTCTTCCTGCTCGAATCCGATCGGCCGCGGCGCGAGTTGCTTTCCCTTCCGCTCTTCGCGCTCTGGGCGAACTTTCATGGGGGTTGGCTTTATGGTCTTGCGCTGATTGGCACCTATGTCGCGGGCGATCTCGCCGAGGCGCTTATTGGAGGCGAGCGGCCAAAATGGCTTCGCGCCGCCAGGAAAAACTGTATCATGTTCGGCGTTGCAACCGCGGCGACGTTGCTCAATCCCTTCGGTCTTTCGCTGCACAGAGAAGTGCTCTCAGCAGTGATGAACTCATCGCTCGCAACCCAGATGTCGGAGTTCCTGCCGCCCAATTTTCAGGAGCTCGCGCAGCTGCCGTTCCTGCTGGCCTTGTTGACCACAATCGGCCTGTTTGCGCTTACTACGCGCCGAATTCCGTTACCATGGCTAGGCGTCATCCTGCTGAGCTCATTCTTCGCGCTTCGTTCGTTTCGGAACATTGCGCTGTTCGGAGTGACCGCCTGGCCGCTTATCGCGCTCCAGGTTGCAAGGGGTTGGCCTGCCGGCCGCCGCGGCTTCCCGTTGTTCAAGGAGTTTGCCCGCCTCGACCCCGGTTCACGAATCGGGATACTGGGCATTCCCACCGCCGTACTGCTGCTCGCCCTGGGTTTGAATCGGGGGCATGCGGGGCCTGTCCAGGTCATCGCCGACCGATGGAATGAGCGGAAGTTTCCCACGGTCGCGGTCGCGAAAGCGAGAGCGGCAGCTCTCCCCGGGCGAGTCTTCGACGCCTGGGTCTGGGGCGGATATATAATGTATGCATGGCCGGAGGCCTCTCTTCACGTGGATCCACTCAAATTCAACGCCGAGACGATGAAGTCATATACGGCCATCGAAGATTTGCGTCCCGGCTGGCAGGAAGAGCTCAGCCGCTGGAACGTTCAGACCATAATCGTCAAATCCGCTAGCCCGCTAGCGAAGGGCCTCGCACGTGAGCGGAGCTGGTCGATATGGCATCGCGACAGCACCGCCGTCATTTACCGTCCTGCGCCGGGCCCGACTCCGCTTGCGCCTTGAGGACCGCTTACCCGGTCCAGAATCCGGTCAGCCGGTTCCACCGCTTGTACGCCCAGGCGCAGAATGTCGATCGCTCGATTCTTCCCGAGCCGAATGCCATGTCACTTGCGACGGTTGGCATGAGCGGCAACCCATCGGTACGCATCGTCCTGATGAAAGGCGTAGACGAGAGGGGATTCGTTTTCTACACGAACCTCGAGGGGCGGAAAGGTCGTGAGCTTCGAACCCGGGCTTTCGCCGCGATCTGTTTCCACTGGGCTCCACTCGAAGTGCAAGTGCGTGCCGAAGGTCCTGTCACTTCGGTCACGGATGTCGAAGCAGATGAATATTTCGCGACCCGTCCGAGGGAGAGCCAGGTCGGCGCCTGGGCTTCCATTCAGAGCCAACCTATCGAGCAGCCCGGCGATTTGATCGATCGCGTCGCCGAGGTCGAGGAACGATTCGCTGGAAAGGAGGTCACTCGGCCGCCCTTCTGGTCGGGATTCCGACTGCGTCCCGAGAGGATCGAGTTCTGGAGGAGTCGCCCTGGGCGGCTGCACGAGCGGCATCTCTACAGGCGAGCCGGCGACAGCTGGACAATGGACACCTTATACCCTTGAGCGGTACCGTAGCGCGCTCGCATGCCATAAACTGTGGGCATGACGATGACCAGAATTCCCCCGCCATCACAGGTCGAGCCTGAACAAGCCTGGTCGATCGAGTCGGCGCGTACGCTCTACAACATTGAAGGATGGGGAATCGGATACTTCGACATCAACGACAGGGGTCACGTTGTCGTTCGGCCGGATGCCGACAACCCGTCTCGGGAGCTTGATTTGTTCGAGCTCGCGAACGACCTCGAGGCACAGGGCGTCGGGCTTCCGCTGTTGCTGCGTTTTTCCGACATCCTCCGCTCCCGCATCGAGTCACTGAACTCCCGGTTCGCGCGCGCGATGGACGAGTACGAGTACACCGGCCGATACACGACGGTATACCCGATCAAGGTGAACCAGCAGCGCCATGTGGTCGAGGAAATTGTCGAGTTCGGAAAGCACTCCGGCGTTGGTCTCGAATGCGGCAGCAAGCCCGAGCTGCAGGCCGTGCTCGCGCTGGCTGAGCACACCGATCACCTCATCGTCTGCAATGGCTACAAGGACGAAGAGTTCATGCGCCTCGCGCTGATGGGGCAGAAGCTGGGTCACAAGGTCTTCATCGTGCTCGAGCAGCTGAGTGAGGTGGATGTTCTGCTTCAGGTGGCCGACGAGCTGGGTGTGAACCCCACTGCGGGAGTGCGTATCAAGCTGCACTCCGAAGGCTCAGGCCGCTGGGCAAAGAGCGGGGGAGAGAAATCGAAATTCGGGCTCAGCACCGCGCAGCTCGTCAAGCTGGTGGATCGCCTGCGCGAAGCAGGGCGGATAGACGTGCTCAAGCTGATTCACTTTCACCTTGGCTCGCAGATTACCGACATCCGCTACATCAAGGCGGGACTGCAGGAAGTTTCCAGGTATTACGCGGAGCTGCGATCGATGGGTGTCGACGTGACGCATGTGGATGTCGGCGGCGGACTCGGCGTTGATTACGACGGCTCCTCATCCACGTCCCAGGCAAGCGTCAACTACTCGCTTCAGGAGTACGCCAACGATGTGGTGTACACGCTGGCCGAGGCGTGTCGTGAGCATGATTTGCCGATGCCTCACATCATCAGCGAGTCGGGGCGAGCGCTGACGGCGCATCATGCCCTCCTGCTGCTGAGCGTCATCGATGTGGAATCGCAGGCGGATAACGTGATGCCCGATCTGTCGGAGGACGACCATGGCTTCCTGCACGAGATGGCGGACGACTATCACGCCGTGTCGGGACGCCGCGTCCGCGAGGTGTATCACGACGCGACGTTCTCCAAGGACAGATCGCAGGAGCTGTTCAACAGCGGGGTGCTGACGCTCCGGGAGCGCGCGCTGGCGGAGCAGATCTACGTTGCGACGATCACCGCGGTGGCTCGGCTCGCCCAACAAGACCGCGAGGAGTATGGCGACATCATCGAAGACCTCGAGGCCGCTCTGACCGACCGGTACTTCTGCAACTTCTCGCTCTTCCAGTCGTTACCGGATAGCTGGGCCATCGATCAACTTTTTCCCGTAATGCCGGTTCACCGTCTCGAGGAACAGCCCGACCGTCGCGGCACCATCCAGGATGTGACTTGCGATTCGGACGGGAAGATCGAAAAGTTCATCGGCGGAAGGTCATCGAAGCCGAGCCTTCCGCTGCATGCGTTCAATGACGGGGAGCAGTACATCCTCGGGATTTTTCTCACCGGCGCGTATCAGGAGATCCTCGGCGATCTGCACAATCTTTTTGGCGACACGAACGCGGTTCACATCCGTCTGTCGGAGAATGGATACGAGGTTGCTGAGCTCGTGCACGGCGATACGGTGACGGAGGTGCTGGCCTACGTCCAGTTCCGTGCGTCGGATCTCCTGGCGACATTTCGGCGCAAGGTTGCAGCGGCAACTAACATCACGCGGCAGGAGGCGAACACGTTCATCGCCGACTATATGGCGGGATTGGAAGGGTACACCTATCTCGAGGGCGAAGCGGCGCGGTAGACAGATGCCGGAGGGAGTGATCCTGGAATCGTGAATAGCATGAGCACGTTGTACCACCACCACGTCTGTGGCACGATGGCAACTGAAAGAAGCAGCCATGCTTCCGGCCGCCTCCATCGGAGAAGAACGAGAAAGACAAGGACTCCGGTCGTCGGGGTGAAGAGCAGTGGTTGCATGTGGCCTGTGGACGAGCGGAGCAATTGGAGCCACTCCATCGGCCACTAGGGGAGAAGCAGCAAGCTGATCGCTGAGAGTGTTGCACCACCGATTGCGGCGATGACCAGCGGCTTGGACGTCGACGCAGAAATTACAGGACCGATCCCGCCCTGTGGCTTCGCGGCGACGAAAATCGCCAGCCATGGAGTGAAAAGGGCCGCGGTAAAGAGGATCGACCATTGGAATTTCTGCGCTGAGGATGCGAATGAGGAGGTCACAAACAATGGGAGCAGGTGCCAGCCATTTCTCGTCATTCCGTATGCAAGCAGGAATGCAGAGCCTGAAACAAAAAGGAGCGATGCAGTCTTTTTAGTGAGAATGGAAAGTGGAATTGCCGC
Source organism: Gemmatimonadaceae bacterium (assembly GCA_051005015.1). Taxonomy (GTDB): domain Bacteria; phylum Gemmatimonadota; class Gemmatimonadetes; order Gemmatimonadales; family Gemmatimonadaceae; genus JACMME01. The sequence goes on from JBPCJT010000103.1 coordinate 8,001, forward strand.
GACCATCGCTGTAGCGGTATACAGCAGATGGTACGGCCAGTCGTATGTGAGACCCGGACCAACCAGCGAATAAGGATCGACCCCGAGGATAATCGAACGAGCGCCGAACCATACGAGGCCGAAGTCCGAGCGAAATCCAGGTTTCCAGAAGTACTATGAAAGAAGTTGCAGGGCCGCATACGCAGCGATGCCGGTGGCAACGCCTATCCGTTGCCTTCCAGTAGGCTTGTTTCTCGTCCACCGGAAGATGCGCGGATTAACGCGCACCAGGCAGTGATCGCCGGGAGTATGGCGGGTAGTTGGTAAGCTGCTGCAGCCATGCGGGTAGTTCCCCCTCATTCGGACGTCGCAGGATTGCGATCGACACGGGCAGGAAAGTCGTGATCACAACCACCGTCCACAGGATCGTTCCTGTGCGCGGTTCAACGGGGTTAACCGCGGCAATCCACTGAGCTATTAGAAAGCCTGCCGACGACACAAGGGAAAGGACACAAGCCTCGCGGTACGTAGCCGGGAAGGCGAGCAGAACGAGGAAGCTGTACCACATCAGGGTCTGTGGCAGACACGCCGTGATGAGGACAACCCACGCTTCAGGCCTCTTCCAACGCAGAAGAAGCAGTAGCACGGCGGCTCCGAAAGGCTGCGTTACTGCCGCTTTCATATGGGATGTATCGGCCTGAATGAGCCGGAACCAATCCGCCGGCCAATCGGGCAGGAAATAGAGGCTGATGGATACGAGCACCACCCCGGATAAAGTTGCGACTAGCCAAGCGAATCGCGATCGAGTACCTGCCAGCACAGCAGCGCCGAGTTGGGGCTTGGCGGGAACGAAAACCGCCAATGCCGGCAGGAAGAGCGCCGCGACAAGGACAGCGGACCACTGCCCCGAAATCACTGTGTCGGCGAACGCCGCCGACCCGAGCATTGGGAGGCGGTGCCAACTTCCGGTAGCGACGGCGTATGTTAGCAAAAACACCGATACAGCCACGAAAACGATAGTCGCGGCGGTCGCCGTGATAAACGCGAGGGGAAGCACCATTAGAAAAGACGTCGCCGGGTATAGAAGGCCGAAATCCGCCACGAATTCCCTGCCGTGTCCAACAAGCTCGTAAGGGTTCCGGCCTTCAAGCATTGCTCTGGCCCCAAAAAGTACCTGATGAAAATCAGTGAGGTGGCCGGTCGACAAACGATAGCTTAGTGCGAGAGCGGCAATCACGGCCGTTATGCCAGCAACACAAATCCGTTGCGACGTTGTGGGATGGTTGGAACCCCATGGAAATCCATATGGAGTGCCGTCGATTCGTGCCGCTGCGAGCGCAGCCTTACTCACCAGTTGGGGATCGCTCTGCAAACTTCCTCCTGAATGGGAAGGCCTCGCCAGTATTCGGACGACGGAGGATCAAACCAACCGCAGGCAGGTAAATCGTCAGTACCAGGAGGGCTCCCACCCAGCCATAGAATGCGTCAGGTGAAGTCGGCGTCGGGACAATCAACGCGCCGGCCAAGGCTCCGATCGTCACGATCGTCGCCAGTGCGCCGGACTCGACTAAAGTCCGCGGCACGACGAATAGCGGCAGCGCGTTGTACCATCCCCATGTCTGTGGCACGCAGGCCATCACCAGCACGAGCCAGCTCTCAGGTCGGCGCCATTTGCATAGCACTGCGAGAATGAGGAAGCCACCAGGGCGCATGATCGGCGGCGTCAAATGACTCGTGCTCTTCATCGCATCGAGCCAAGCGGCCGGCCAATTCGGGAGGAGAGCCAGGCTGATGAGTAACAGCGCCAACCCTCCGGTGCCCGCGAACAGGAATGGGGCTCGAGAGCGCGAAGCCGCGAGAACCGGCAGGAATGCCTGCGGCTTTCCCGCGGTCAGGAATGTCAGCCACGGAAGAAAGCAAGCCGCTGTAACGAGTATCGACCATTGACCAAGCCGCGCGGATGCGGCGAACGGTTCGGTGACGAACAGCGGAATCAAGTGCCAGCCGTCGCGTGTTATTCCGTACGCGAGGAGAAAAACCGAAGTCGCTACGAAGGCCATTGTGGCAAGTCTTTCAGTGAGCGCAGCGAATGGGATCGCGGCAACCATCGCCGTGGCAGGGTAAAGAGGGTGCCAACGGATGTCGAACTCGCGTCCCGGCCCGATCAGCGGGTATGGATCGCGTCCTTCCAGCATCGCTCGAGCGCCGAACCAGGCAATGCCGAAGTCGGAATGGTAGGAGGCAGCCCCACGGAACGCGTTCGACACCAGCACTGCGGACAGAGCGGCAACTACCACCGCAACGGCAAGACGCTGACGCCGATTCGGCGAGGCGGCTTCCAGGCGCGTCAGCAGCCGGAGCGGACCTGCCATCTAAGTCAAATCATCGCGGGTATCGACCGAACCAGTCTCATAGAACACGTTGATCTACTGAGAGAAACTCTCTCCCACCGCTTTCCAGTCGACGACGTTCCACCATGCCGTGATGTAGTCAGGCCGCTTGCTCTGGTACTTGAGATAGTAGGCGTGCTCCCAGACATCGAGGCCGAGGATTGCCGTCTTACCCTCCATCAGCGGGTTGTCCTGGTTCGGTGTGCTGGTGATCTCGAGCTTTCTACGGTCGTTCGTCAGCCACACCCACCCCGAGCCGAACCGACCCGTACCCGCGGCGGCCCACTGCTCCTTGAACTTGTCGAACCCGCCGAAAGACGAGTCTATCGCACTGCCCAGCTCACCGTCTGGCTGCCCGCCGCCGCCCGGCGTCATGACCTTCCAGAACATCGAGTGGTTCCAGTGTCCGCCGCCGTTGTTGCGAACCGCGGTGCGCACCGACTCGGGCACGCTGCCGATTCCGCGCATCAGCTCCTCCAGCGTTTTTCCCTCCAGCTCGGGAG
>JBPCJT010000104.1:0-12967 GCA_051005015.1 Gemmatimonadaceae bacterium
GCAAGGTTGTGCTCTACCAACTGAGCTATTCCCGCGCACTGCGTCAAAGAATATATAGATACCTCCTCCACCCCTCAAGCACATCGAGCCGATCTGAAGGGCTCCGTCTGCGCTACGCTTCCACCCCGAGCGCATGCACAGCATACCACACCGACCAGGCCAGCAGCCCCGCAAGCGCGGCATCACCACAATTGGCTGTCGCGCGTCCATCAGCATCGACGAACTCCGCCGCAATACCACTGTACAACGGGGCGCGACGGAGCCAGCGCAGAACATCAGTGCCTTCCGGGCCAATAAGTCTGGCGCACTGTTCGGCGAGCATTGCCGGCTCGAGACTCACTCCACGTACCGTTCGCCGATAAGCCGAGTCCTGCCGCTCCACCGTACCGTACAGTGGAAGCCAGTATGCCAGTGCCAAATCCCGAGCCTCTGCCGAACTGTTGCCCGCCAGATCTATCGCCCCCGCGAATGCCGGCTTGCCTGCGCGCTCTACCGTGAAATGGCGACGGAGCGCGGCTCGGACTGGCTCCGGATCCTGAACCGAGCGCGCGGTTTCTTCATCCAGCGTACGCCGCAGCACATCCAGCGCGAGCGCGACGACGGCGTTACCGTGAAGTGTGAACGGGTACGCTGAAGTAGCGCCTGTAGCCGTAACTTCCGTCGCGTAGAGCGGTACGTGCTGGTCACGCCGTGTTCCTATGTCGTCAGCGGAATTGTATAGGGCGTCGGCGAGCGCTGGCTCCTCGACGACCTGGTCGTCGCCGGTTTCACGAATGTACCTGTCGGCCGCGATGGCGTAGGACGAGGCGCCCTCCAGGGAAAAGCCGGGCTCGAAAAGCGTCCCGTCCAGATAATGAACTCCCCGGCCGGGCGCGTAGCCGTGAAGCTCGCAGGCCCGCAACAGCAGTTCCCGGGCAAGCGGCGCATCGGCAAGCTGGATGGCGGGAATGGTCCACCACAACGCTTCCCAATCACGCGTCGTCACGCCCGTGGCGTGCCACGGCGCGCGCGTGCGTACGAGATAAAAATGCGCGTCATCCAACGCGCGCGCGGCGCCGTAGAAATAAGCGAAGAGAAGATTCCGGTTCAACAGGCGGTCGATCCCTTCGTGGCCAACGGTTTGCTCCAGCGCCTGCAACGCCTCCCGGGTTTGGGCCAGCAGATCGCTCCAGCCGCGCCGCCGCATCACGGCTGCCGTGGCACGCGCGCCGTCACGCTCCGGTCCGGCGGCAATGTAAAACGCCAGGCTCACACGTCCGCCGGCGGGAACGCTGGCTTCTCTGTGGAGCGCGAAGCTGTTTTCACCAAGCGCACCGGTTTCAATGCGCGACTCGCCGTCGGACACTATGGCAAGAGCTACCGTTCCCGGTAGCGTCGCACCTTCGAGGAGCACGACGTCTCCATCCACAGTTACCTTGTGTCTATCTGCGGCGGCTCGGGGCGTTTGCACCCGGATCTGCCTGTGCCCCAGCGTGCCTTCCAGCGACAGAGATATGCTTGCGTCACTCGCAGCGCGGTTCTCGACGGCGATTGCGTATACCGCACCCGCTATGTCCGCGTCTCGACCATATGGGGCGAAGATAGTGCCCCTGACGACGAGAGCGTCCAGAGAGCACGTAAAAGTGGGTAACCAGTTGAGCGCGCGCTCCCACGCGAGGCCTTCCCGGGCGAGCTCGACTCGCACGCCTCCCACGCGCAGCACCGGCCGAAAGAGCGCAGCTCCCTCCCCGTCCAGAAAGTGCTCCGATCCCGCAATCTCCACGGCAGCCCGAGCTCCGCGACTGAGAATTCCGACGGCGTGCAGGGCGCCATCGGCGGGATGGATGCAAGGGAGGGCAAGCCAGTGATTACCGGTAATCTGCCAGGCAATCGCGGGCGTCGGGATGGGTTGCACGGCACCAAGCTAGTCTTGTAGGCCTAACATTCGCTAGCATTCGGTACCGAGTGATTCACCTCAACAATTCCAACTTTTGTTAACATCCGGAGAGAATGCTGCGCCAGCCAATGACCACCGCGAACGCACACACACTTCCATCCAGCGCCACATGAATTCGTTTAAGCTCTGGAGCGCCGTGAACCCTGCCTCTCGCGGCGTAGCGGCGCTTGCGATTCTTGTCGCCATCGTTGGGCACGCCGTCGCGCTCCCGGCGCAGGCGGTGCTTGGCATTGGAGAAGACGCCACAATCGTTCCGCGCGGCGTCGTTCGGCTTCGCCTTGCGACGTCGTCAACGCGCTTCGATTCGCGATACGGGCCGAGCCAGATGGATCGATCGGCAGTCCCTCTCGGCTTTCCGCTGACCTTTGACTCGATCGGCGTCGCCCAGCTTCCGTCGCTTCTCCCCGTTCGTACCGCGTTACGCCAGCTCACGGGAATCTCAACTCTCGAAGTAAACCTGGGACGCAGCATCACCCGCATTGACGCGAGCGTGCAGACCTTTCCGCTCGGAGTTGAGATTGGACTGACAGACAGGCTCTCAATCGGAATGCTGGTACCGATCGTGCGGACGCGCGCGGAGGTAAATTTCAACACGGTTTCCTCCGGCAGCGGAGCGAACCTTGGATTGAACCCGGCGCTCAACAATGCAACACTGCGCGAGCAGAATGATTTGCTGTTCGCCCAGCTCGACGCCGCTGCGAATGCCCTGTCAGATCGCATCAGCCAGTGTCAGTCGACACCATCCGATTCCAACTGTTCGGTCATTTTGCAGCGCGGCCCCGCCGAGCTCGCCAATACCGTTTCCCTCCTCACTGGTCTGCGGCAGGTCTATGCCACGTCCACGTTCGTGCCGACCACAGGCAGCACGGCGGACGCCTCCATACGGCTGAATGTCCAGACACTCGCTGCTACGTATACCGATGTGTTCGCGCTTCGCGACTCGCAGAATCAGCCACTGATCTCGTCGGCTGGGCCAGTCTCGGCGCGCTCCATCCTAGGTGCCGGCGACCTCAACTCCATTCTTACGGATCGCGATACCGGTTTTGGCACAGAGCCGATTGAGACAACAACCCGGACAGGAGTCGGAGACATCGAGGTCGGCGCAAAGCTCCAGCTCATCAACACTCTGGGCGAGCGACAGCGACTGACTTTTCGGGATGGATTTCATTTCCGTACGGCATTAACTGGCATGGCGCGTCTCGGCACCGGGACTGCAGACTCGCCAGACAACCTCGTAGACATTGGGACAGGCGAAGGGCAAAATGACATCGAGGCGCGATCACAATCCGATCTCGTATTTGGACGCAAGCTCTGGCTCAGCGTCGTTGGACGCTATGGGTGGCAGCTAGCCGGCCAAGCGCTTCTGAGAATTACGGACCTTGCCTCGCCGGCGGCCGCGTCGTTCGGCCAGAGGCTCGTGGACAGAGATCCCGGGGACTATGTGGAGTTGGAAATTACTCCGCGACTTGTACTGAACGAGTTCTTTTCCATATCGGGTCAGTACAGCTACCGGCGAAAGGAGCAGGACCGGCATACTGGTAAATTCGATACCACGGATGTCTCCGGGGATCCCCTGACGATCGAGGCGTCCGTTCTGGATGCCAATACGGAGCAGCGGGAATCACGCGCTTCAGCCGGAATCTCCTATTCGACGGTCGCGGCGCACCAGCGTGGCCGTACGCGATATCCCCTGGAAGTGTTTGTTCAGCACGTGGAGAGCTTGTCCGGATCGGGCGCCAACGTACCAAAGCTCAGGCAACAGATCGTCCAGTTAAGGCTGTATATGCGGTTATTCGGGAAGCGGTAAGCGGGATGAGGGTGGCGGGACGCGGGAAGGTGGCTTGCATCGCATGCAGCGTCGACGGAGGGGTTTCAGTCAGACCTGTCTATACTTCCTTTCTTTGCGGCTTCCCTCCTCCGGCCCCCGCCTCCCACCTCCCGGGTTCCACTCGTCAGCAGTTCGCGCGCGTGGGCGCGACTCACCTCACTCTCCGCGTCCCCGCCAAGCATGCGGGCGATTTCGGCAATGCGCTCCTCCCCTTCCACCACACGTGTGTCGGCGGTGGTAACTCCGTCGCGAGCCCCTTTTCGCACCACTATGTGGTGGTGCGCCCGCGCGGCGATCTGCGGCAAATGTGAGATTGCCAGCACCTGGTGGTGTTCCGCGACGCGTCGCATCGTGTCGCCTACCTGAAGCCCGACGCGGCCTCCGATTCCGGCGTCCACTTCGTCGAAAACCAGTGTGGGTACGCGGTCGAGCCGCGCAAGAATAGTCTTGAGCGCCAGCATGACGCGCGACATCTCGCCCCCCGAAGCGATGCGCGCCAGAGGCCGCGAATCGTGGCCAATGTTGAGTGCAACCTGAAATTCGACGTCCTCGAAACCAACGGGGCCAATTGTGTCGCGCGGCGAGAGTGCTACTCTGAAACGGCCGTCCGTCATGCCGAGTTCCGGGAGAAGCCGGCCAACCGCATCACCCAGCTTCACCGCGGCCAAGGTGCGCGCCGCGGTCAGTGCCCTGGCCTCCGCTTCAAGGATGCTGGCCGTAGCGCGCCGCCTGGTTTCGAGTTGTGCCAGATCAAGGTGCGCCGAGTCGGCCAGATCGAGCTCCGCGCGAGCGCGCTGCCCGGTGGCGATGACGTCGGTGAGAGCGGGGCCATATTTCTTTGCCAGGCGGAAGAGCAGGTCGCGCCGATGCTGCACCGCTTCCATGCGACTGGGATCGAGGTCAACGGCCCGCCCGTAGGCATCGACCTCACGAGCCAGCTCCTCGAGGGCATAGTAGGCGCTGTCAAACAGCTCCTGCAGCCGCGCAAGCGCAGGATCGATACGCTGGAGCGTCGTGAGAGTTCGCGCGGCCGTTCGAAGCGCGTGCAACGCGGAAGGCTCATCTCCATCGAGCAGCTCGGAAAGCCCGCGAGAGAGTGATTGTAGCTCTTCGGCATGCTCCAGGCGATGCGCTTCCTCCTCGAGTTGCGCCTCCTCTCCCGCAAGCAGCTTCGCCTCCTCAATCTCGCTGACCACGTGACGCAGATAGTCAGCCCTCCGCCTGGTGTCGGCCCGGCGAGACTCCAGCATCTCGATTTCGCGAGTTACCTCGGTGAGCCCCTCGTATGCGGCGCGCGTGGTTTCTGCCGGGCCGTTTGCGCCACCGAAGGCGTCGAGAATGGCGCGCTGCGCTTCAGGGTCGAGCAGTGTTTGCGCCTCGTGCTGGCCGTGGAGATTCACCAGCTGGCGGCCGATCTCCGCCAGAACACCGGCGCTCGTGACTGCGCTGTTGATCCAGGCACGAGTCCGCCCTGTCGCGGCAACCTCGCGACGCAATACCACGGTGCCATCCTCTGCATCAAAGCCGCGCTCATCCAGCAACCGGGCTACCTCGTCGCTGGAACCGATCTCGAACGAGCCTTCGACTATCGCCTTTTCGGCGCCGGTTCGAATGACGTCACTCCTGGCGCGCTCCCCGAGCAGCAGCCCCAGCGCGCCAACGATTATCGACTTCCCTGCCCCGGTTTCGCCCGACAGCACGTTGAGGCCGCCAGAAAGCTGTAGTGTCAGAGAGTCAATGATCGCAAAGTTTCGAATTCGAAGCTCTGTTAGCACTCATCAGCCTCGTCACGCTCGCGCAGGCCTCCCCAATGGAGCTTGCGCCGCATGCGTTCGAAAAAGGAGGTATCACTGAAGCGCACGATGTCCACAGGGGTATCCGCCCGGCGCACCACGAGGGCGTCTCCGGAGGGCAAGCTGGTTCCCACCTGGCCGTCGATTGTAACCAGAAGCTCTTCAGGACCATCTTCCGCACGCACTTCCACCACCTGATCGGGAGGCAGGACGACCGGCCGGATGGCGAGCGTGTGCGGCGAAATCGGCGTCAGAACAATCGATTCGAGCGTCGGCACGACGATCGGACCACCAGCGGAAAGACTATAGGCCGTGGATCCGGTGGGAGTCGAGATGATCATGCCGTCGGACGCAAAGGCCGCGATGAGTTCCGCGTTCACGTATACGCGTAAATTGAGAACGCGCGCGAATCCGCCCTTGTGCAGAACAACGTCGTTTAGGGCCCGCCAACGCGCTCCATGGCGACTGTGCGTCTGTCGGACGTCGAGCACCATGCGCTGTTCTACTGTGTAATCGCTATTCGTGAAGCGGCGCAAAGCATCCTCGAGCTCGTCACCGCCGCAACATGTCAGGAAGCCGAGCCGTCCGAGATTTATCCCGAGCACGGGCACGCGTCGGCCTTCCAGAAACCGCGCGCCACGAAGCATCGTCCCGTCTCCCCCGAGCGTCAGCAGCAGATCGAGGTCGGAGGAGGGCGTAAGAGTCGCGCCACCAGCATCAGCGGCGAACCCATCCTCGAATTCCAGCGACATCGCGAGCTCTGGAGCGCACGATCGCAGCCGGACAATGACGTCCTCCAGCCCCTCGTAACTTGGGTTCCCGACAACACCGACGCGAATCAATCTGCGACCGCCTCGCTCTCGCGGAGCGCGCGAACCCGCGCCGCGATGCCTTCTTCGTCCAATCCTGCTAATGCGAGCTGTCGCTTTCTCGCTGCCTGTTCGATGAAGCGATCCGGGACGCCGTGAATGGCGACCGCGATGCCGGGATCGGTGCGTCCGATTACGGCGGCCATGTGGGCGCCGAACCCGTTTACCGAAGTGCCCTCCTCCACCACGAGAATTTGCCGGTGATGCTGCAACACCGCCGCGAGCGTGAGCTCATCGTGAGGTTTTATGAAGCGACAGTTGACGACGGTAACGCTCAATCCTTCCGCCGCTAGCTTGGCAGCGGCAGCGAGTGAGGGAAGAACCATCGTGCCGACGGCCAGAATCGCGACCTCACCGCCGTTGCGAAGCACTTCCCACGTCCCGTACGACACGGCGGGTATTTCGCTGATCGCGGGTACCAGGTCCGGGATTGCGTCACGAGGATACCGCATGCAGAACGGCCCGGTCGTATGACCTACAGCCGCTCGCAAAAGACCGAGCATTTCTGCCCCGTCCTTCGGAGCCGTCACGGTCATTCCCGGCACAGCCAACATATAGGCAATGTCGTACAGCCCCATGTGTGTAGGCCCGTCTTCGCCCACAAGGCCCGCCCGGTCCATGCAGAAAATCACGGGCAGGTGCTGGATGGCGACGTCGTGAATGATGTTGTCGTATGCGCGCTGGAGAAAGGTCGAATAGATGGCCACGACAGGACGAATTCCCTGTGTAGCCAGTCCCGCTGCAAACGTAACCGCGTGGCCCTCGGCAATTCCGACATCGAAGAAGCGGGCTGGATGATTCTTCGCGAAGACATTCGTGCCCGTACCGCCCGGCATGGCCGCCGTAATGGCGACCAGGTCGGCGCGCTCACCCCCGAGCTCCGAAAGGCCCTTGCCGAAAACGGCGGTATAAGCGGGATTCGCGGAGGACTGCGTGCGCTGTTTTCCGGTGGCGGGGTCGTGCCCCGGCGGCAGAGCATGCCAGTTTTCCCCGTGCTCGCCGGCGGGAAAGCCCCTCCCTTTCTGGGTAATGACGTGCACCAGGCGCGGAGAACGAAGGTCGCGGACCGCCTTCAGCGTGTCGACCATTATATCGATGTCGTGTCCGTCTATCGGTCCGAAGTAGCGAAAACCCAACTCTTCGAATAGCACGCCCGGAGTGAGAAAGGACTTGACGCTCTCCTCCCATTTGCGCACGAATCCCCCAATACCCGAGAGCGGGCCCGGCAGTTCGTCGACAACCTCGCCGATTTTGCTTCGCAGCCGGTTGTACAAAGGATTGCGCTGCACTGAGCCGAGGTAGCGCGATATCGCGCCCACATTGGGGGCAATCGACATCTCGTTGTCATTCAGAATGACGATGATGTCTCTGTCTGAAGCGCCCGCGTTATTCAGGCCTTCGTACGCGAGCCCGCAAGTGAGCGCGCCGTCACCGAGCACGGCGGCGACGCGAAAGTCGTCGCCGTTGATATCCCGGGCCGTGGCCATGCCGAGTGCCGCGGATATAGCCGTCGCTGCGTGGCCAGCCCCAAAGGTATCATATGGGCTTTCCGTTCGTTTGAGAAAACCCGACAGTCCGTCTTCCTGGCGTAATGTTTCGATCAGACCGTTGCGCCCTGTCAGAACCTTGTGCGGATAACCCTGATGCCCGACGTCCCACACCAACTGGTCGCGCGGCGTATCGAAGACATAATGCAACGCGACTGACAGCTCCACTACTCCCAGCCCGGCGCCGATGTGCCCGCCCGTCCGCGAACAAACGTCGATAAGCCGCGCACGAATCTCCGCAGACAGAAGTTTGAGATCGTCGCGGCTGAGGGATTTCAGGTTGGCTGTGTTGCGTATCCGTTCGAGTATCATTTTTTCCGTTCCACCGAGAAGCGTGCAATTTGCTCGAGGGCATTCGTCAGGAGACCGGCGCCATCGAGAGCAGCACACGCCTCGTCGGCGAGCGACTGCGCGCGTTGTCGCGCCCCATGTATTCCGAGGAGAACCGCGTAGGTGCTTTTCCTGAGCTCAGCGTCACGTCCGGCGGTCTTGCCAAGCTCGGCTGTCGTCGCCGTCGCGTCCAGCACGTCATCCGCAATCTGAAACGCCAGCCCCACTGCCATCCCGTATCGCCCGAGCGCATCGAGCTCGGCGTCATCCGCCCCCCCCGCCATTCCGCCCACGCGTACTGCCGCTTCGATCAAACGCCCTGTTTTCGCGCGATGAATCCTCTCGAGTTCGTCAAGCGTGAGAGTGCGCGCCTCTCCGGCGAGGTCGAGCAGTTGGCCACCAACCATCCCCCCGGCCCCCGAGGCACGCATGAACTCCTGAACAATGTCCGCGCAGTCTTTTTCAGGCAAGCCGAGTGCCCGCGCCGACGCGAGCGTGAACCGGACCGCGAGCGGAACCATCACCACACCCGCAACCGCCGCCACATGCGGACCGAAGACGCGATGCGTTGTAGGGCGGCCGCGCCGCATGTCGTCGTTATCCATGCATGGCAGATCGTCGTGCACAAGAGAGTACGCATGTACAACTTCGACGGCAGCCGCCAGAGCCGACGCGTCACCGCGGCCGCCCACGGCACGGTAGGCGGAAAGCAGGAGAATGGCACGAATACGCTTGCCGGTCCCGAGCAGGGTATACCGGACGGCTTGCGCCGCGATGCCGGTTCCCAAATCCGGAAAGCTCTCGCAGACCGCCTCGATTTGCGCGCCGACAGTCGCTCGGTCTGAACCGAAGTGAAGCGCGGTTGCGTCAGTCACGAAGCGGAGAAAGAGTGAAGCCGCCGTCTGCCCGCTCCACCAGCTGCTTTACCTGTGCCTCCGTTTGCACGAGAGCGAGCTGCGCCACCCGCAGCCGCTCCACCCCTTCCTGAAAAAGCGCCAGCGCGCGATCCAACTCCAGATCGTCTCGCTCCAGTTCGGCGACGATGGCGTCAAGACGAGCCAGATCGCTCTCGAAGGACATGTCTTACGCTCCCTCGCTTTTGCGACGAATGCCGTTTCCGGAAGGCTCCGGCTGCTCGGGCTCGCGCGCATCCGATGTCGCACGCACGACACCGTCGCTCAGGCGGAGATTGAAGCGCGTACCGGGGGGAAGCGACTGAATACTCGTGTGGGCACGTCCCTCCGGGGTCTGCGCAACCGCATACCCGCGTGTAAGCACAGCGAGCGGACTCAGCGCGTCCAGTCGCCCCGCGAGGGACTCGACCCGCGCCCTTCGTCGCTCTATCAGGCGCCGCCCCGCCACCGAGAGATCCCGTGCGGCGCGTTCCCCCATCTTCCTGGCAAGCACGGCCCGACGCTTCAGGGCGGCGCGCAATGTCATCGCACAGGATGTGAGCGCTGCCTGCATGTCCGTGAAAAGCGGAATGGCCGCCTCTGCTGCCGCGGACGGAGTCGCGGCGCGAAGGTCCGCGACCAGATCGCAAAGCGTGATGTCAATCTCGTGCCCAACGGCGCTTATAGTGGGGATGGGGCAATTGGCGACGGCGCGCGCTACACGTTCGTCGTTGAACGCCCAGAGGTCTTCCCGTCCACCGCCACCGCGACCTACAATGAGGATGTCCGCATCGCCCCAGCGTCCCACCGTCTCGATCGCCGATACTATCTGCTCCGCGGCAGCATCTCCCTGGACCCACGCCGGCACGGCCACGATCTCCACATCCGCGGATCTCCGCCGCGCGATCGCGATGATATCCCGAAGCGCCGCTCCGTCCAGGCTGGTCACTACCGCCACGCGACGTGGAAACGGTGGCAGCTTTCGCTTCCGCGTGGGCGCGAGCAGTCCCTCTAGCTCGAGTCGCGCCCTGGCGGCCTCCATCGCCTTTCGCCACAGTCCATCCCCAACTCCATCCAGCTCCGCGACGACGAACTGCATGTCCCCACGCGCGGCATACACCGTGAGCTGGCCCCTCGCGACAATCTGCATCCCCTCGTCCGGCGCGGCCGGTATGCGAAAACGGTCGCGTGACCAGACAACACATTTTACCTGCGCGCTCTGATCTCGCAGGCAGAAGTACCAGTGGCCGTTCCGGTGCGCCTTGAAATCCGTTACCTCACCACGGATCCACAGTGGAGCGAATGCACCCTCGATCACATCCCTGGCAATGTGGGTTAAAGTCGCCACTGAAACGGCGGACTCGGGTGCCTCGCCAGGTACTCGCGACTCACTGGAGCGACTTGCACCGCCACCTGCGCTGGCAGTCCGATTCTCACTGGCGGGCGCGTCCCTGAGTGAGTCTCCGAAAAGATCGAAGGAGGCTGCGGACGGCGCGGCAGCCTCGCGTCCCTGTTCAGCGCGACGCACCATCAGGATAGATGGCGCTCGGCGGCGCGAACGGTGTTTCGAAGCAGCATGGCAATGGTCATGGGACCCACACCACCGGGCACCGGGGTCAGCCTCGAGGCGACCTCGCGCACGCTGGCGAACTCCACGTCTCCGACAAGCCGGTACCCCTTCGGCGCGCCTGCATCATCCACCCGGTTAATGCCGACGTCTATGACGACAGCTCCGGGCTTGACCATGTCGCCGCGGAGGATATTCGCTTTGCCGGCCGCGACGATGAGAATGTCCGCGCGTCTCGTGAACTCTGGCAATGATCTAGTCCGGCTGTGGCAAACGGTAACCGTCGCGTTGGCACCCGGCTGGTTCTGGACCATTAGGGCAGCCATCGGCTTCCCAACGATGTTGCTGCGCCCAACGATGACGCAGTGGCGTCCTTCCGTCTGAACGCCAGACCGCACAAGTAATTCCCGCACGCCCGCAGGCGTTGCGGGAACAAAACCATCCGTGTCGCCAATCAGCATCTTCCCCACGTTCACCGGATGAAAGCCATCGACATCCTTGCACGGATCGATGCGCCGGATCAGCGCACTGGCATCCAGGTGCCGAGGAAGCGGCATCTGCACCAGAAAACCATGAATGGCTGGATCGGCGTTGAGAGCATCGGCTTGCGCCAGCAACTCCTGCTGGGAAATGGTCGCCGAAAGGCGTACTGTAACGCCATGCATGCCCACGGCAGTGCATGCCCTGCCCTTGTTTCGCACATATACCGCGCTGGCGGCGTCATCTCCAACCAGAATCACAGCCAAACCGGGTTGCAAGCCTCGAGCCGAGAGTGCGGCAACATCCCGGGTGACCTCCTCGCGTATCGCCCTGGCAATCGAAGTGCCGTCGATCAGCTCAGCGGGCAAAATCCACCGTTCTGGTCTCGCGGATGGCCACTACCTTGATCTGACCAGGGTACTGCAACTCCGACTCTACCCGACGGGCGATTTCCTCGGTGAGTGAAGCCATCTGAATGTCGTTGATACTGTCCGGGTTCACGATTACCCGGATTTCGCGTCCCGCCTGAATGGCGAATACCTTCTCCACACCGTCATAGCTCGAAGCGATCCGCTCGAGCCCTTCCAGCCGTTTCACGTAGGTCTCGAATGCTTCGCGGCGGGCACCGGGACGCGAACCGGAGATTGCGTCCGCTGCCTGCACCAACACCGAGATCTCGCTTTCATGCGGCACATCGTCGTGGTGCGCCGCTATGCAGTTGATAACGAGTGGATGCTCGCCATACTTCGTGGCTACCTCGACGCCCAACTGTACGTGAGTTCCTTCGTGCTCATGAGTGAGGACCTTGCCGACGTCGTGTAGCAGTGCCCCCCGCTTGGCCATGGTGACGTCGAGTCCCAGCTCCGCCGCCATGATTCCCGCCAACCACACAACCTCCTTTGAGTGGTTGAGAATGTTCTGGCCATAGCTGGTCCGGTACCGCATCCGGCCCACCAGCCGGATGAGCTCCGGATGCATGCCGTGTGCGGCTGCTTCGTACGCGGCCTGCTCCCCAAGTTCCTGGATAGCCGCGTCGACTTCCTTGCGCGACTTGGCTACTACCTCCTCTATACGGCCCGGGTGGATCCGGCCGTCCGCCACAAGCTTGGTAAGCGCCACTCGAGCGATCTCACGCCGCACCGGATCGAAGCCGGAGACAACGACGGTATCGGGA
This sequence comes from Gemmatimonadaceae bacterium, assembly GCA_051005015.1. Taxonomy (GTDB): domain Bacteria; phylum Gemmatimonadota; class Gemmatimonadetes; order Gemmatimonadales; family Gemmatimonadaceae; genus JACMME01. The sequence goes on from JBPCJT010000104.1 coordinate 12,418, forward strand.
GTGTCATCGATGATGACGTCTACCCCCGTCGCTAGTTCGAAGGCACGAATGTTCCTCCCTTCCCGGCCGATGATTCGACCCTTCATTTCGTCATTTGGAAGCGCAACTGATGAAACCGTGATCTCGGCCGTGTGATCCGCTGCCACCCGCTGTACGGCCAGCGCCACAATTTTTCTGGCCTCGCGATCCGCGTTTCGCCTGGCGGTCTCACGAATCTCCCGCAGCCGGTTGGCCGCATCGGCGTGAGCTTCCTCCTCCATTCGGTGCATGAGTTCAGCCTTCGCGTCCTGAGCCGACATGCCGGCTAACTGCTCGATACGCCGGCGACCCTCCGCGCTAATGCGATCGATCTCCTGTTCCCGGTCCAGCATGGACTTTTCCTTCCGGCCAAGCTCGCTCGCGCGGCGACTAATTTCCTTGTCCCTCACATCGAGCGTATCGAACTTTCGGTCCAGCACCGTTTCACGTTCCTGAATTCGCCGCTCCCCGCGCTCGATTTCCTCCCGCCTTTTTGAAGACTCCTGCTCCCATTGCTCACGCAGCCTGAGCA
>JBPCJT010000105.1:0-11531 GCA_051005015.1 Gemmatimonadaceae bacterium
GAGCTCTTTCTGCTCTCGGTGACCGCCCGCGGAACGCTACTGCGTGAGCCGGTGATGGTTGTCCTGGGCGGGGACCACGTTGCGGCGGCGGACGCTTTGTGGGACGAGCTCGACGCCAGCGATCCTGTCGTCGTACCCGAGCGTCAGGCGGGGCTGCGCCGCGGTTGCCTTGAAATCGTCCGTTGAGCTGCGGGCGCAAAGCTTCAACGTGTTCGGCTCTTCCAGTCGAGATGCTCGTTCAAAGCCATGTTGTGATCTACGAGCGAGTGCGAGTCCAACTCGTTGTGTGGATCACGTTCGCCAAGCCCGATAACGCGCCGCTTGAATATGTTGAGAACTTCGTCGGACCATACGACGTACCAGCCTGCAGAGGCGCTCTCGAGGAGCAGAAGCTCTGCCAGCCGGTTTCGCTCGAATGGGCCCTCCGTGGCCCCACTGGGATCCTGCCGGGTGGCCTTGGCAAATGCAGTATCTACTTCGACCAGAAACCGACCGGCTGCACGCAGCAGTGCGCGCCGGTCAGCCTGCATCATCCAACGGTTCTGAGAACTGCCGGCGTCGAACAGCGCTTGTGCGAAGCGCACGACCGCGTTCCGGCGGTGCCACGCAAGAGGTCCACTTCCGAGATCCAAGTCGTTCACAGCGTGTTCGTCATGGAGTTCGCGATGTCGCTCGAGTACCTCCCTGGCATACCGCTGACGCGCGTCGCGCGCCTCACGTTCCGCGTCGGCGTCCGTCCTGGCTCCCTGCCCAGTCACAAGCCAAGCGAACCGCACACCGAGAACCTTCGCAGCGGCGAGAAGGAAGTCGACGGGCGGATCCTTCTTTCCCTCTACGTAGTTCCACACTGCGGAGTAGCCAGGCCCGCCACCGGGCTCAGCGTGAATGAGCCGCTGGAAATGCCTTCGGCTGAGATCATTTTCACGGACCACCCGGTCCAACCGCCCAGCAATTCCCTTTTTGTCTGCCATCGCCCTTCACTCCTTATGCATTTTGTCCGCATACGAGATAAACTTGGCCTGTGGCTTGTTCGGGGCCTAGACAACCGTTAATATCTCACTATCACGCGGGTTGCGCAATCGGTGGCCGCTACAATATCTCGTTGGTGGTACGTGCTTTTCATTTGAGATCACGCGCATTCTTCCGAAGGGAGACGACTTATGACGACAGCACTGAAAAGCATCCCGCTCTCGCGCGCCGCGCAAGCCCTGGGCGTGGCGTGGCCAAAGGCCTGGGCGATGATGTTAAAAGGAGAGCTGCGAGCGGAGCAGATCGGGGGGCGGTGGTTCGTGGATCCTGATTCGCTGGCCAGCGCCCAGGCCGCGCGGTCAGAAGGCGCAGCTGGCGACAGGAGCGCGGCAACGGAGTCAGTCGCCTAGATGCGACGAAGCCGCTCGCGGGCGCGAAGCGGCTGTCTGAACACTTCTCGGCCCGACGGAGACCGATCAAATGTCTGTAAGGAATCTGCTTCATAGTTCTCACCCGCGCAAGACGGCGCTGAAGATCGCCCCGCGTGGTGAGCATATAACGCGGTACACCCGGGAACGCAGTTCCCCGCTGACCCAATACTGCAACCACCCGCTGCTGGACGCGTTGGGGCCGAGCTGGGCGCTGATGACGCCCCGCCAGCGGCGGCTCTACCCGGACTTGCCGGCGGATGAAAAAGACATGCTTTGGGGCGCCGGCCGATGAACGCCGCGGTCGATGCGCTGCTCGAGGCTGTACATAGCTCAGGCGGCGAGCTCGTGCTCCGGAACGGCGCTCTGGCCTGGGCGGTACGGCCGCAAGAAGAATTCCGGGTCTGGGCAGGAGATTACGTCCGCCATCACGCTGCGATGTTTATGCGGGCTCTCTCGTGCGAGAGTTGCTCCGGTGGCGACCTACCGGCCGTGCTGTGCCACCGCTGTCTAGGGGCGTCGCGATGAGCTCCGTACTTCGCCTTCCCGCTAGCCAGCTCGACGCGATACCCGCAGAGCTCCGCGCCATCCCACGCTTTGTCTGCTGGGAAAAGCGGTTCGACGACAAGGATCCCGACAAGCCGAAGAAAATCCCCATCCAGGCGCGGGCTCAAGGCCGCATGGCATCTTCGACCGATCCAAGGACCTGGGCGACGTTCGCTGAAGCCGTGGCCACTCTCCAGGCCAACCCAAAACTGACCGGAATCGGCTTCGCCTTCGATGACTCTGACGACATCGCCGGAGTTGATCTTGACGGATGCCGCGATCCTTCCACAGGCGTGATCGCGCCCTGGGCGCTGGCGATAATCACCGAGCTCGACAGCTACACCGAAGTCTCGCAATCTGGTACGGGCGTGCACATCATCTGCCACGGCAAAGTGCCGGCCGGTGGACACAAGCGGGATGTTATGGACGAGCACGGCCAGATCTGCGGCGTCGTCGAGATGTACGACAACCGCCGATACTTCACTTGCACCGGGCAACACCTGGCCGGGACGCCGAACCGAGTAGAAGAGTGCGCCGATGCACTGGCGCGTGTCCACGCCCGGTATATCGCCCCAGCCGAACGCCCCTTGGTGGCGAAGGCTTCGACACCCACGGGTGTCAGGCTCCCTTCCGCGGTTACGGAGTCTGACGCAGTCCTGCTCGAGAAGGCGCGATCGGCTACGAACGGTGAGAAGTTCAGTGCGTTGTTTGACGACGGCGACTACAACGCCTGTGGCTACGGATCGCCATCGGAAGCTGATTTCGCCTTGTGTAGGCATCTCCGCTTTTGGACTGGCGCAGACGCCGCCCGGATGGACGCGCTGTTCCGTAGCTCCGCGCTGATGCGGGAGAAGTGGCTCGAGAAGCATGGTGATAGGACGTACGGGCAAATAACGATCGCCAACGCGTTGGCCCGTGGCGGGGATGTTTTTAACTCAAATGGGCCCCGGGGGCCCACTGCCAAAACTGCCAAAAGGGGGTTCTGGCAGTTTTGGCAGTGCCCTTCCCGGGCCATCTGAGAATAATGAGCAGGTGTGGGGAGAGCCGAAGCCTATCCCCCACGGGCTCCCACCCGTGGAAGCCTTCTCGCTGGATCTGCTGCCCGAAACGCTCCGCGCGTGGATCCGTGACATAGCTGATCGGATGCAGTGCCCGCCCGATTTTGCGGGTGTCAGCTGCATGGTCGCCCTTGGCAGCGTTATTGGCCGAAGCGTCGGTATCAAACCAAAGCGCCACGATGACTGGAAAGAGGTTCCCAATCTGTGGGGCGGCGCCGTGGGACGTCCTGGAATCCAGAAGAGTCCGGCGGTCGCGGAGACGCTAAAACCGCTAAAGCGGCTCGAGATACGGACTAAGCAGGATTACGATGACGCCATGATTCAGTGGGGCGCCATGCAGCAAGTCCTGGCGGCGTCGTCATCGCTTCGAAAGAAGACTCTAGAGAACCAGTTGAAAAACCACTCCAAGACTGCATCCGAGTTGGCTGCTGAGATAGCGGCTGAGTGCCAGGATGAACCACCGGTCCGGCGACGGTTGATTCTGAACGACTCAACTGTCGAAAAGCTCGGGGAAATCCTGAAAGACAATTCGCGCGGCGTCTTGGTCTTTCGCGATGAGTTCAGCGGATTTCTCAAGAGTCTCGACAAGGAGGGGCACGAGTCGGCGCGGGCTTTCTACTTAGAAGCATGGAATGGCACGGGTTCCTTCACGTACGACAGAATCGGAAGGGGAAACGATTGATATCCCTGCCGTTACGGTGTCCTTGTTCGGGTGCATTCAACCAGGCCCCCTACGAGAGTACTTGCGTGCCGCCAAGAAGGAGGGACGCGGTGATGATGGGCTAGTGCAGCGCCTTCAACTGGTGGCGTGGCCAGACGTGTCCGGCGACTGGAGAAACGTCGACGAATATCCGGAACGGGAAGCGCGAGAGCGAGCTTTCGGCGTTTACGAGCGCCTTTACGCGATGACTCCGGAGAGCGTGGAGGCGCAAGCCGATGAATTCGATCCAGTGTCCGGCATTCCTTTTCTTCGGTTTGACGATGGCGCGCAGGAAAGGTTCAATGTCTGGCGCACCGAGCTGGAGCTGCAGCTTCGAGGGGAGGAAGACCCACCGGCGCTGATATCCCACTTCGCTAAGTATCGAAGTCTCATCCCGTCGCTCGCATTGGTAATCCACCTTGCCGAGGGGCAGCGTGGCCGAGTAAGCCTGCTCGCACTCGAGATGGCGATTGCCTGGGGGAAGTACTTGGCCACGCATGCACGCCGGCTGTACTCACCAGTAACCAGCTCGGACGTCGCTCCGGCGCGCGCGTTGTTGACGCGAATTCAGAACGGTGCGCTCAAAGACGGCTTCACTGTGCGCGACGTGTACCGCCCCTGCTGGGCGAACCTGGACAAGGAAGAAGCGCTTCTCGCGGTGGAGCTACTTGGCGATCTCGGCTGGTTACGAGCTAAGCCGTTAGAAACGGGGGGGCGACCAACGAGGGAGTACTCGATTCATCCCCAGCTAAGGCAAAGCTCATGACGTACCAGGAGAGCCTAGCCCGTATAGTGGCTTTGCGTCGCCAGGCCGAAGGTGGGGCACTGCCAAAACTACCAAAAGCGCCTGATGCCGACACGGTAGAACCTGGTTCAGACGAAGAACGCGAACTACTTCGCCGGTGCGATCTCCGTGCAGAGTTCCTAAGCCTTGCCCCCCGCGTGAAGGCGGAGCGGGCCGCGGCAACGGCAACGGAGCCGAGCACGGTCATGGAGAAGGCCGGTGGTCCTGATGTCCAACCTTCACGGAGCATAGGCTGATGCAGTATGTCGAATATGGGGTCGATATCGTCGTCCATGATTTCCTCAGCGCCCATCCAGGCGCAACAAAGGCGGAAGTTCTCGCCAACACGTTCCGTCAGGTGCGCACGTCGTGGAAAGAGCACATGGATGATGTTGACGCCGCCCTTGCTCTTCTACTCGAGCGAAAACTGATTCTCGACGAGCCAAAAGGCCGCTTCCATCGGTATCGCGTTCCTTCAGCCAGCGAAAAGCAGGCGTGGGGTGAAGTGGAGCCCGGCGACGCCGACGAGAAGGAGAAGATCACGGCAACGGAGAAGTCCGAGATCGCGGCCGCGCGTTGGGGCGTGCCGGTTGATAACGTCCTGAGCCGTGGTAGCGGTCCGGCGCCTCTCAAGCCTGGAGAAACCCCATTCTAACACGCCGCCAAAGTGGGACGGAGCGGGACAGATGGGTGGGCCGGTGATGGCTCATCTCGCCGTCAAACACGCCGCAAAGGGGGAACACAGCGGAACAGATGCGTGGCCGCGCGTTCGGGAGTTGTTGGCTGGGAGCGCTGGCCGGTGAAAATCACGCCCGCGGTGGTCGGCTCTGGCTCACTGCCAACGGATAGGTTGTGGACGCAGCCGGAAGCGGCGTATTTCTTGAGCGTCTCCGCTCGTTATCTTCGGGAGTCAGACTGCCCCAAAGTCTTGTTGCCCGGGAATGGTGCCCAGGGACACCAAATAATCCGTTATGACCCCGCCGACGTTCGCGCGTGGGCGGAAAATCGCAACACCAAACATTCAGCCACGAGGGTCGCATGATGGTCTATCGCCGGAAGAACCGCACAGCGTGGTTCGTAGCCGTGCCGACTCCGCACGGCTGGGTCAAGCGTTCCACCGGAACGGCCCACAAACCAACCGCGATCGCGATCGAGCGGATGCTCACCGTGCTGGGGCCAAAAGGCCGGCGTGAATGGGATGTGCTCGAGCGCGTAGCAAACAACTCGCTCGCGCTGGGCGTTCTGTTCGACGCCTACTGCCGGAACGATCTCGACAGGCTGCGCGCCGAACAGAACGACTTGGATCTCGAGCCCCATGTCGCGATCTGGCTCGAGCGCATCCGTGAAAAGGTGGCACCGGAGACCGCGCGGCATTACGGGCACATGGTGCGCTCGCTCGTCGGCTCAGGATGTCGATTCTTCCGCTCGCGCTTCACCCCTGACGAGCTCGACGCCTGGCTATCTGCATACCCGGGGAGCCGGAGCACTCAGCGGAAGGCGCATGCGGCGATGAGCGGCTTCGCAGCGTACCTGGTGCGTGCAAGGATCCTCACGATCAATCCGTTGCGCTCCGTGGAACCGCCGCCGCCTAACGCGCCCAGGCTACGCTATGTCGATGTTCCCGAGATGAAGCGGCTGGCCAACTCTCAGGAGGAACGGTTCGGCGTGCTCTCGGCGCTCCTGGGGGGGTCTGGCATCGAAGTCAGCGTTGCGGTGAAGCTGCGCCGGCGTGACATCGATCTCGAGCGCCGCGAGGTACGCGCCAGCGGAACGAAGACACATGCCCGGGACCGGATCGTCCGAGTGGCGGAATGGGCCTGGGAATACGTCGAGGATCACTGCCAGGGTCTGAGGCCCAACGATCTGCTTTTCCCTGGCATCGATCGCTTCGCCGCCAGTGATTCCCACCGCGAGGCATGCGGGAGACTGGGTATCGAAGGGTACCAACTCAGGGATCAGCGCCATTCGTACGCAGTGCGGGCTGCCCGGGCAGGCACGCCGGCGGAGCTGATCTCCAGGCAACTGGGGCACGCGAACGCGGTGCTCGTGCTCAAGGTCTACGGCCGGTTCATGCCGAGCCAGCAGGAGCGTGACAAGTGGGAAATGATCGCCACACTGCAGGACCTGGAGAGCGCGAAATTCAACGAGATAGGTACCGGCCGTGGTACCTCATCTGGAAATGACATGAGCCAACCACAGCTAAGTGATTGGCCCATCGATAGCAAGGGCGGGACTCGAATCGGCGACCCCAGAAGAATACATTCTGTGCCGAGGACTCAGGGAGCTGCTGGAAGTCGGCTATCTGGCGGTTGCCGTGCCAATTGAATTGGGCGGCGGGGGAGTGACGCCTCGATCCCGTTCCTTTACCACCAAAGTCGGCGGCGTTATGTTAAATGTTCCATCCTAATCGGAGATGACTATGCAATATTACTCCCTTGCATTCTGCCTTGCGGCGGTGTCTGCTGTAGCTCTGGGGCCCGCGTCCGCGGACGCGCAACGCGCGCCCCGCTCGAAGGCGGCAAGGATCGCTGAGGCGATGTCCGCAGCGCCCGTTAGCATTGCCCGGAACGCCACAATCAAGGACTGGCCGAAGAGCGACGGTGGCGAGATGGCCGTGCTTCGGGAGGGAAGCAATGGCTGGGTTTGCTTGCCGACGCCTCCCCAGCTACCCGGCAGGGAGCCCATGTGCATCGACAGCCAGTGGGAGAAGTGGCTGGCGGCCTATATGGCAAAGACCACCCCCGAGATCACAGCGACCGGTTATTCCTATATGCTCAACGCTCGCTCGCAGGGCAGCAACACCGATCCGTACGCGACGAAAAAAACAGCTGACAACGAATGGCACATGGTGGGACCACACGTCATGGTCCTCCACGCTGACCCGAAGATGTACGAAAGTATCTCGACCGACCACCACAGCGGGGGGCCATATGTCATGTTCAAGGGCACTCCCTACGCTCACGTGATGTGGCCGATTCGGTAGGGGCGGGCAAGAAGCTTTGATGGGCCGCTTTTAGGGCTCACGCAGCCATCGACCGTGTGCGCGGTCTGCGCCGCGGTTCGGTGGCCTGGACGATATCCTCGACTCGACCACGGTATTGTCGTAACGGCGCCAAGCCCGGCGCGCACGTTCGACTATTTGCTCCAGCTCGGGAAGCGACAATGGTCGTGGAGTCGCTCGGCCGCCTCGCGCCGGCGGAACGGGAGTTTCGGGATGCACACTACGGCTCTTGTGTCGCATTACGCGCCTCGGTAAGCTAGGCCATTCCCTTACAAGCCCCGTCTAATCGTGAATGATCCGCTGGAAATCTTCCGGACGACCATCCTCGCGGATCGCTACGTCGTGGAGCGTGAAGTAGGTCGCGGTGGCATGGCGTGGGTTTTTCTGGCGCAAGACCTCAAGCATCACCGCCCTGTCGCCATCAAGGTGTTGCGTGCCGAATTGGGGGCGGCGATCGGAACCGACCGCTTTCTTCGAGAGATAGAGATCGCGGCGAAGCTCACCCATCCACACATCCTGCCACTGTACGACTCGGGGGAGGCCGCCGGCTTCCTCTACTACGTAATGCCGTTCGTCGAGGGGGAATCACTCCGCGACAGACTCGATCGCGAGGGCCAGCTTCCTCTCGATGATGCTCTCAAGATTACCGGACAGGTGGCCGACGCGCTCTCCTACGCCCACAGCTGCGGAGTGGTGCACCGCGATGTTAAACCGGAGAACATCCTGCTCAAGTCGGGACATGCCGTGGTCGCTGACTTTGGCATCGCCCGCGCTGTCAGCGCGGCGGCAGGGGACAGGCTCACGGAGACCGGACTCGTGGTGGGGACGCCGTCGTACATGAGTCCCGAACAGGTGGCCGGCGAGGCCAACATCGATGGCCGAAGCGACATCTATAGCCTGGGCTGTGTGATATACGAGATGCTGGCGGGAGAGCCGCCGTTCACCGGTGCAAATGCACAGGCGATTTTCGCGCGACGAATGACCGACCCCGTTCCCTCGTTGCGCACCGTGCGAGAGCAGATACCGGAGCATGTGCAACGGGCCATCGAAAAGGCGCTCGCGAGGAGCCCCGCCGACCGCTTTACCACCGCGGGGCATTTTACCGGAGCACTATCAGATGCGAGCGCGACTGCTGTCCGGTCAGCACCCTCCCGGCCCAGGTGGCGCATCGCGGCAGCCGCGGTAGCGGCATTGATGCTCGTGATAGCCGTGGCTCTGGCAGTCGTGAAATTCTCGAGATCCACAGTCGCGGTATCCGCGGCTCGAGTCGCGGTTCTCCCCTTTGCCGTTCGTGGAAGTGAGAGCTTCTCCTTTCTTGCTGAGGGGTTGGTGGACCTTTTGAGCCGCGGTCTGGATGGAGCCGGAGAGCTGCGAACGGTCGACCCGGGAACAGTGCTTACCGCAGTAGCACAAAGTGGCGGCGGCGGCACCATGGACGTCGAGCGCGCTCGCACGCTGGCCAGCCGGCTTGGGGCAGGACTGTATGTGCTTGGCAGCGTAAACACGGTCGGCGGGCGACTTCGGATCCAGGCAGTTCTTCACGGCGACACGACTTCTGGCACGGAGGCGTTGACCAAGGCGTCCGTCGAGGGTGACAGCACCCAGCTCTTCAAGCTCGTTGACGATCTTTCAGCTCAACTGCTGGTAAAGAGGGGACGAGGGCAGGTGTCTCGCCTCGCTGAGACCGCCGCAATTACAACTCGTTCGCTCGTCGCTCTCAAATCGTACCTGGGCGCTGAGCAGCGGCTGCGAACCGCAAGTCTTCAACCGCCCAAGCTCGATTCCGCGATCACCATGTTTCAGCAGGCTGTCAGGGAAGATAGCTCCTTCGCGCTGGCGCACTACCGTATGGCTGTGGCGGCGGGTTGGGCTAATCGTCCGGCCATGTCGACCGCTGCCGCGGCTCGCGCCGTTGCCCTGAGCGACAGACTCGCCGAGCGGGACAGGCGGTTGCTCGCGGCCTATGTCGATTTCCGGCGGGGCGCAGCCAATGAGGCAGAGAAAAAGTATCGCGCTATTCTCGAAGATTACCCCGATGATCTGGAAGCGGCGTTTCAGCTCGCCGATGTTTTTTATAACTACAACCCCTTGCGAGGCCGGCCGCGCAGTGACGCGCGGGAGCCATTCAATCAGGTTCTCGCTCTCGATCCGGGATTTCTTTGACCGATATGACCCATGTGGGACCTCGCCGTGCGCGAGGAAGATTACGAGGGAGCCGAAGCCATGGTGCGGAGGATGAGGAATCCGCCGTTGAGCATGCGCGTATTACTTGCGCTCGTGCGTGGAGATTCCGCGGCCCGGGCCGCGATTCTGGAGGAGGCCAGAGCTTCGGACTCACGACAGTCGCAGATCGCGGCTCGTTACGTCGCCACCTTCCGGCAGGACTTCGCTCTCGCCGAAACGCTGGCTCGCCTCGACCTCGCACCGCGGCGAAAGCCGCCGGTGCGCGCAAACGCACAACTCTTTCTCGCCTGGCTCGAGATAGCGCGCGGCCGGTGGAGCAGTTCCAAGGCAGCCTTCAATCAGGCTGAGCGCATGGAGGAAGTTCCTTTCGTTTTAACCCAACGGGCGATCGCGGCGACTCTCCCCTTTCTGGCGGTGCCGAGGGAGGATCTCGACTCGATTCGCGCTGAAGTGACACGATGGGATGCCAGCTCCGAGGCATCCGACTCCAACGCAGGTCTGGCGGTCAGGCTGCGGCCGCACCTGCGTCTGTACCTGCTGGGGTTGCTCAGTGCGCGCCTGGGAGACAATGCGGGTGCGCTGCGGTTCGCCGGAGATATCGAGCGCGCGGCGGCACCTCTGGAAGCGCGAGCGGTGGTTCGCGGTTTGGCGCAAACCATCCGCGCCGACGTTGCGCTTGCGAACGGGCGCGCGGGTGAGGCTGGCACCGCGCTTGAAGAAGTGCGCGGCGATGTACCACTGGAGCTAGTCAGCACCACCGCCTTCGCAAACGTACGAGAATTCGCTCAGGAGCACGCCCGCTATCTCCGGGTGTTAACGCTCGCGGCGCACCAAAAACCAGCCGAAGCTATCCGCTGGATCGAGACGGGCTTCCAGGGTGCGCCGAGTGAAATTGCCTACCTTGCGCCGATGCATCTTCAGCGCGCCGAGATACATGAGCGACTCGGCGATCTGAAGAAGGCCGAGCAACACTACCGCAGTTTTGTGGCGCTCTGGAAGGACTGCGACCCCGCATTACGGCCGCGAGTGGAGGCGGTAAAGATGTGGCTAGCTCAACTGGAAAAGCGCTCGGGTTGAGCCTCGCACCTCAGCGGGCGACGGCAACGCCTCCTGTGCTCTTCGCGTCCAGTGGCGGCGCTCCTCCCTGCCCCGAGCGTTACTGGTAGGTTGCGTAAATACGACAGCGTATCGGGAGCGCCGAAACGCCCTCCAGCGCAGCGGCGAGAGATCGCCGCCGCTCGGAGAAAAAAAGCTGCCTTCTTTGACGGGATGACCAGGGTTAACAGGGTGGGCTCGTAAGTGAATCAGCGGACTATTCCCATCCTGTCATCCTGTCTCATTTTTTCTGTGAGTACACCCTGGGCTTCAGTGCTGCGCCGCTCGAATGCTGCCGTATTTGCGCAATCGACCACTTGGGAACATGCCCTAAAGGTAAAGCGCGGTGCCCGACAAGCGGGAACCGCGCTATCCTGGTTCAACTACACTCTGACCGCACCAATCAGTCGGCCACCACTTCCGCGGCCTTCTGGGCCGCCGGCGGTCTGCCTCTCTGCGCCCAGTGTCCACGTCCCGCGAACGGCTGCGAGCGTGCCGTCAGACGATCGTTATAATACGTCACAATGCGCGACCGAACAGACTCCTGCGTATCGCCGGCGGCCGCGTGGAACGGGGCATACCGCTGACCGTCACCCGACACGTTGAACCACCACCACGCTTCGTTCCGCACCGTACGCGACTTTTCCACGGCGCACGTATAAGTCCGACCGCCGTCTTCAAAGTTGAATGCTTTAGTCAATGATCTCTCCGCCTGGGTGTTCATAAATCTAACAGGTTGGGGCCTTTTTCGCTGCCGGGATCACGT
>JBPCJT010000106.1:0-8140 GCA_051005015.1 Gemmatimonadaceae bacterium
GGCCGAAGCAGTAGCGAAAGTCCGTCTTCCGGGAGAAGGGCACAACAGCTGCTCGACAGCCTGGCACGCAGACGCACGGGTTCGCTCGCCCCACCCTTGCGCGCAGGGACTTCGCAGCTGCGAATGCCGAGCGTGCGCGCAATAGTACCTCAATAGCGCTCGCGATAGCTGAATTGTCGCGCCCCGGACAACCCAGGGCTGCGCACGGATGGGGCGAGATTCGAACTCGCGAGGGCTGTTACACCCCACACGCTTTCCAGGCGTGCGCCTTAAACCACTCGGCCACCCATCCCTTTACCTTGAACAACACCTGCTCGCAAACGTGTGGGGTGTCTGGTGTTACCAGAGGTCCGACACTACTTATTGCAGAACCAGCACCGGCTGTTGGACCAGGCGCCAGTTTGCAAAGCACTGGGCATCCCCCGTTGTTGGCTGGCAGTGAGGAAAAAGGCTACATCAGGCGGACAGGGTGGGATTTGAACCCACGATACCGGGGTCACCGGTATGCCGGTTTTCGAGACCGGTGCCTTCAGCCACTCGGCCACCTGTCCAACGCAGAGCGGGAAGTTTAGCCGACCTCCGAACGGGAGTCAACGGAATTGCGGCGGGCCCGGAAGAACTCGCGCAACACTTCGGCACATTCCTTGGCGAACACCCCTCCACGCACTTCAGGACGATGGTTGAGGCGTGGATGCCGCAACAGGTCGCCAACCGACCCTGCCATCCCGGACTTGTCGTCCCACGCCCCAAAAATCACGCGATCCGGTCGCGCCAGCACTATCGCACCGGCGCACATGGCGCACGGCTCCAGGGTTACATACAAAGTGCACCCCTGCAGCCGCCAGGATCCGAGCCGCGCCGCAGCGGCGCGCAGAGCCAACAGCTCAGCGTGGGCTGTGGCATCCCGATCACGAACCATGCGATTGCTCGCGCTGGCAACAACTTCACCATTGCGTACGACGACCGCGCCTACCGGTATCTCGTCTGCAAGCGCCCCATCACGAGCCAACTCGAGTGCCGCCAGGATGCCGGCCTCATCTACGTTACGGAATTCTGATTCCAATCCGGGACGCACGTTGCTTCGGGTGATCATATGTTCCAAGGGATTTACGAAGGCGCGTGTTTGACTTTTCAGGCGATGCCCGCGCAGACTCACTTTTCCTCATCTTCATGAAGCCCGCGTCGTAAGGCCTGCTCCGGAACGGCAGTCGAACTCCGCCCCCCGGATGCTCGAGAGAAAGTGAGCGCGCCATTCTGGCCGGCGGCAACGACTATATGATCGCCCTCGGAGAATCGTCCCTCCAACACGGATAGCGCGAGCGGATTTTGGACGGAGCGCTGAATGGCCCTTTTTAGAGGGCGCGCGCCGTAAACGGGATCGAAACCGCTGGCCGCCAGTGCACGTTTGGCCTCGGGGGTCACTTCCAGGGTAATTTTACGGCCTGCAAGCAACTCGTCCAGACGGCGTAGCTGCAGGTCAACGATGTGCTCTATCTGGGCCATCTCGAGTGGCCGGAACACCACTATATCATCGACGCGATTCAAAAACTCCGGTTTGAACGACTGCCGAAGAGCCGCGAGGACGAGCCTTTCCGCCGTATCCCAACTGCTTGCCGCGTGTTCGAGGATATCCTGGCCGCCGATATTCGAGGTCATGATGATCACGGTGTTACGAAAGTCCACCGTGCGTCCCTGAGAGTTGGTTAACCGTCCGTCGTCAAGAATCTGAAGCAGTATGCCGAATACGTCCGGATGCGCCTTCTCGATCTCGTCAAAGAGTATCACCGAGTAAGGACGGCGGCGCACAGATTCAGTTAGCTGGCCGCCTTCCTCGAAGCCCACGTAACCTGGTGGCGCTCCGATGAGCCGTGCGACGGCGTGCTTTTCCATGTATTCGGACATGTCGATCCGCACCATCGCCTGCTCCGAATCGAACAGAAACTCGGCGAGCGCCCGCGCCGTTTCTGTCTTTCCAACTCCGGTCGGGCCAAGAAAAATGAAAGACCCGATTGGCCTGTCCGGATCCTGAAGCCCGGCACGCGAACGGCGAACCGCATTGGCGACGGCGGCAACCGCCTCCTCCTGCCCCACAACGCGAGTCGCAAGTACGCTCTCGAGTTTCATCAGCCGCTCGCGCTCAGTCTCCATCAACCGGGAAACCGGAATTCCCGTCCAGCGCGCGACTATTTCCGCGATATCCTCAGCATCAACCTCCTCCTTCAGAAAGCGGCTGCCACCCTCCTGGCGGCTTGCAAGGTGCTCCTCCGCCTCCCGCATTTCTCTCACTAGCTGCGGAATGGTACCGTACGATATCTCCGCCGCCTTTCCAAGATCGCCGCTCCGGGTCGCAAGCTCCGAATCGACTCGAGCCTGTTCGAGGCGCTGTTTCACGGACGCGACCTTGGTGAGCGTATCCTTTTCCGCCTGCCATTGCGCCTTCATTGCGGTGGACTTCTCCCGCAACTCGGAAAGCTCGCGCTCGAGATTGTTCCGACGGTCGACTCCAGACTTATCGGTCTCCTTCCGTAGAGCCTCCCGCTCTATTTCGAGTTGCATGATGCGCCGATCGACCTCATCAATCTCCTGTGGCATCGAATCGATCTCGATCCGCAGGCGTGCGGCGGCTTCGTCAACCAGGTCTATCGCCTTATCGGGGAGAAACCGGTCTCCTATGTAGCGATGCGAAAGCGTTGCGGCCGCGACTAGCGCACCATCCGTGATCCGCACTCCATGGTGTGTCTCATACCGCTCCTTGAGGCCTCGCAACATTGCGATGGTGTGTTCCACCGAAGGCTCCCCGACGAATACGGGCTGGAACCGTCGCTCGAGCGCTGCATCCTTCTCGACATGCTTGCGGTACTCGTCCAGCGTGGTCGCGCCGACCACACGCAACTCACCGCGCGCAAGCATGGGCTTGAGCATGTTGCCAGCGTCCATGGCACCTTCCGCCTTGCCCGCTCCAACGAGAGTATGCAATTCATCGATGAAAACGACGAAAGCGCCCTGATTTTCGGTGATCTCCTTGAGTACCGCCTTCAATCGCTCCTCGAACTCACCGCGATACTTCGCGCCGGCAATGAGCGCACCGAGGTCGAGCGCGACTAGCCGCTTGTTTTTAAGCCCCTCGGGCACGTCCCCGCTTGCGATGCGCTGTGCCAGTCCTTCGACGATGGCTGTCTTTCCGACTCCGGGTTCCCCAATGAGAACGGGATTATTTTTGGTGCGCCGTGAAAGCACTTGAACCACGCGGCGGATTTCCTCGTCGCGTCCGATCACCGGGTCCAGCTTGCCCTTTCTGGCTATTTCCGTCAGATCGCGCGTGAAGCGCTGGAGTGCCTGATACTGCGTTTCAGGGGTCTGATCGGTTACTCGGTGCGAGCCTCGTACCGCCTTGAGAGATTCAAGCAACGTCTCCCGCGAGGCGCCGGCTGCGTTCAGAAGCTCGCGACTGTCAGTGCCGCGAGCGTCCGCCAGCGCCAGGAGAAGATGCTCGGTGGAGATGAATCCGTCTCCAAGTGAGTGTGCTGTCTCCTCCGCCCGATCAACGAGCTGGGTAAGCTCGCGTGAAAAGGAAGGCTGCGCGGCGGACTGCCTGGGATGCCGGTTGATCTGCCGGTCGACGCCCTCGCGAAGCTTCGCCACGCTTGCCCCGACCTTCTGGAGCAGGGGGATCACTATTCCCTCATCCTGGCTAAGAAGAGCAAGAAGCATGTGCGTGTCGTAAACGAGCGGATTGCCGCTTCGCCGCGCTATGCCCAGGGCTTCTGTGAGCGCCTCGGAAGCCTTTAGCGTGAGGCGGTCGGGATTAATCATTTGGCCTGCAAAGTACTGTATAATTCATACAGTAAAATACTACGGCCACACAGTTTAGGTAAGTTTTTGGACTCAAGGACATCCGCGCCGCGCGCTTCACCCGCTGTGGGCATTCGCTTGCTCCAGCGACCGCGCATCGCTGCGGCGAACTCGCATTTCACGGACCTCGCCATCCCCCTGCGACTAGTCCGGCGCGGGCTTTGCCACTCCGCTCGGGTCGCTTACAAGCGCCTCGCAAGCTATTCTTGCGTCCTCGATGAGGGAGGCGATGACTTCGTTCGCGGCTGCGGACAGGGCGACTACTATGGCCCGCATAGTCCCTTGCGGTACCTCGCGCTCCACTCTCTTCGTGCCGCGCCAAACCACCGAGTCATCCCTTGTGCGCACGAGCTGCGCATCAAGGGCAACCGCCGCCAGAACAGCGCGTCCCCGATTTTTTTCTTCGAACTCCTTTACCGAACCGCGCCATTGATAGGCGTAGCCGCGAAGCGACGGAGGGTCGAACGCCGCCATACCCTTGTCCAGTGGCCGTACCTTTAGAGCCGCTTCCGTGAGTGAGCCAAGCATCTCGCTCAGCGGAATCGCCCACTCACGATTGGGATATGCACCGTAGGACACCTCATCCACACTGTACACGATACGATCGTCGGCGTATAGCCCGCGCGTGACGTAGGGCGAGATCGCAAGTCCGCCCCGCAGCGGCTGCCGCGAGGCAGAAGTCGCGTCGGTTTCCACTGGTTCCGGCCCGGAAAGCCGGTATAGCTCGACAGCGGAGATGCGGCCGCGGGCGCATGCCGACGCGAGCAATAGCAGAAAGACAAACCTGTGCAGAGACGCCCGGGCACACGACACGCGATTCACGGCGTTGGACCCACGCGCTTTCTCGGCGCTGCTTGTTGCTTTAGCACGCTGAGGGGATCGCGCTCGAGACGATTGGACAGCCGGGCAAGATCATCGGACGCCTTTGACAAGTCGCGCAGGATAGACTCGATGCGTTCCCCGTGGCCGATAGCATCGCGAAGCTCCGCTACCAACTGGCGGGTTTCGTTCAGGGTTTCGATTGCGGCCCTCTGCGTGCTGGCGATTTCGGGACGCGCTCTGCGAATTGTGGTGTCAAGACCGGTGACGAGCCGTTCGGTACGCTCGAGCACACTCGTGAGTTGGCTGTTGGCGGAATCCAGCCTGCTGAAGAGCCGCTGCGATCCTCTGTCCGCATTTATGAACAGTGAATCAGCATGCAGTAGGGTACGATCAAGCCGTTCCAGGGGCGATGTAGCCGCCATGCGCTCGGCACCGGAGAAGAGCGTGTCTGCACGACCCAGAAAGCGTGCCAGCTTGCTCATCGCATCCTGGAACGTGAGGTTGTCTTCGGTCTGCAGCGTATTTCCCGGCGGGAGCGCTGCTGCATCGCTTTGACCCGTAACCAGATTGAGATGCGGAGCGCCAAGCAATCCGACTTGCGTAATGCTGGCCCGCGTATCCACACGAACCGGCGTGCTTTTCTTCACGCGAAAAGTGAGGTCGATCCTGGTTGGATCATCGCTGTCCAGTTGCATGGCGGTAACGGAACCCACTAGCAAACCACCATACCGAACTTCGTCTCCGAGGTTAAGTCCCGAGACCGAGCGAAAAACGGCGTGATATTCCTTTCCACCCCGAAGGAGTGAAGGATACCGGGCAAATGCGACGAGGGCCACGAGGACAAGCGCGGTAGCCCCGAGAAATGCAAGAATGCCAAGCTTGGAATCACCCTTCACGCCGCACCCCGGCGGTTCAGAAGGCGGTGTACCACGTCATTGTCGCTTTCACGGACGGCCTCCGGCGTTCCCTGCTCGATGATGGATCCATTCGACATTACATAAATCTGATTAGCTCGGCCAAACGCATACCGGACATCGTGCGAGAAGATCACCAGTCCAAACCCGTTTACGGTCTGGAGTCGCGCCAGTGTTTCGTCGAGCTCGGAAGCAGCGTGCGGGTCGAGACCCTGGCTTGGCTCGTCCAGCAGCATTACCGGAGGCCGGAGCGCCAGAGCGCGGGCGAGCGCCACTCGACGCTGCGCGGCGCGGCCTAATTGTGCGGGGGAGGTATCGTGATCGTTGGCGAGTCCTGCTTCGGACAGTAGCGCGTGTGCTGCGTCGGACGCTTCATCCGCGGTTGCGTTTGTGTGCTCTAGGAGCGGGAGTTCGACATTATCCAGCGCGCTCAGTTTGGAGATAAGAGCGGCACCCTGAAAAACGACGCCGATCCGCGCGCGCATGCGGCGCAGAACAACGTCGGGCTCACCTCGCGCATCGAAGGCCTCTCCATCGATGGTGATAGTACCATGCGCGGCTGCCTCAAGACCGACAAGATGGCGCATCAGCATGGTCTTGCCGGCATGGATTGGTCCCAGCACCACCGAAGTGCAGCCGGGGTCCACCGCCATGGAAACGTCAAAAATGGCCACTGCGCCGGCCGGCCCCGTCAGCTTCTCGACCTTCAGCACGGGTGCGATCACGCGAGCACCGGAATGAAGTAGAAGATGGCGTTCATCAATGTGTCGACGCCCAGAACACCGATAACCGCATACACCACCGCTCTTGTTGCCGCCTCTCCGATGGCGGCGACGCGTCCTTCCACGTTCAGCCCCTCATCCGCGGAAACCAGTAGGATAATGAAAGCGAAGATCAAACTCTTGGCGAGCCCGATGACGAGATCCCGCACCTCGAATGCGACGCGGTACTGATCAAGAAAGAAAGCAGTGCTGCACTTGAGAATAAACGTGCTCCCTAGCCAACCTCCAAACGTAATGAGCCCGTCAGCCAGAATTGTGAGCATGGGCATAGCGACAAGGAGCGCCGCCAGTTTCGGCGCCACGAGATATTTCACAGGATCGAGCCCCATGGCGCGAAGCGCATCGATCTCACCATTGGCGCGCATTGAAGCAAGCTCGCCCGCGATGCCTGCAGCGCTCCTGGCCACAACCATGAGCGCAACGCCGACTGGCCCAAACTCGCGCGCCGTGAACCAGCCGATTGCACGCACGCTCATCATCTCGGCGCCGTACTCCGATAACTGGTAGGCGATCTGAAAAATCGCAATCAGCCCAACGAGAATGGATGCGGCCGAGACGAGGCGGAGTGCGCCGAGACCAAGGCTTTCGAATTCGCGCTGAATGCCAGTGCCTATCACCGTGCGGCGCGAGAATGAAAGCCAGGCGAGCCAATAGGCCGCGCTCAGAGCCAGCTTGCCACGCGTGATGAAGCGAGCTGCGCCCAGCGGCGCCGGCCACGTCCCCGTGGATGTGGACGCGTCGATGTCGGCAGCTGTCTCGGTTGGAACGGCAGTCATGCCAGCTTGACTCGAGCCTGCCACCCGCCTAGCCTTGCGCTACGATGCGAGCCAGAGTTGTCATTAAGCATGTCGCAGTGGTCCTGATCGCTGGAGCGTGTGGGCGAGGGCAAGAAATCTCGGGAGTCGATGAATCAACCTTTGTCGCCGCCATGGTCAAGTTGCGCGCCATAGAAGGTGATTCCACACTCGATAGCGCGGGAAAAGTGACCGCGCGGCAAGCAACGTTGCAAGAGCAGGGCCTGTCAAGCACTCAGCTGGAAATCGCTGCCCGCTCGCTGGCTGACAATCCGACGCACGCATTAGCCATCTGGAGTCGAATTGACAGCGCGACCCGGCTCCTGAAAAAAACGCCCCCCTATGAAAGCTCGCGATAACGAAAATGGGGCCTCGTCGTTCGAGGCCCCACTGTCTTTTCCTGGTCTTATCCCGTGCTTCCGCTACTTCATGACCAACATTTTCTTGACTGTTGCCCGGCCGTCCACCTGGATCTGGTAGAGATAAATTCCCGACGCTACCTCTTGAGAAGTTGCCAGGTAATTGCCATTCCAGTAGGCAGTGTATCGCCCGCATGACAGCAGCAGACTCTGGACCGATTGGCCGGGCGCGGGCTCTCCCTGAAGGATGGGGACGGCAACAAGCTGCGCCAGTACGTTGAAGACGCGCAGCGTGACGCGGTATTGGCGTGCCTGATCTGTGCACGTCGGATAATCCCCGATCACAAACGGTATCGTTGTGGACGGGTTGAATGGATTTGGATAATTCTGCCCTAGCTCAAAACCGGTGCTCCGCTCTCGATTTGGCAGAGGAGCAGGAGATATTCCCTGCGCCGCCGCTGTATTCGACCGGAGCGTCCCGATGGTGAGCACACACACCATCAGTACTGCCCAGCGGTGCTTCATGCGCCTTCTCCAAACTGACGAATAAGGGGTCTGCTAACTCTCTCCTTCGTGGGTTTCACAAAATATCCCGTACAACGCGAACAGTATGAGGG
>JBPCJT010000107.1:0-15602 GCA_051005015.1 Gemmatimonadaceae bacterium
CGCCGGCCTTCATGGCCGTTGGCACTCTCGCTACCATCAAGACACTCGATCCCCGCGAGCTGCGCGACGCCGGCTGCGGAATGATCCTGGCGAACGCCTATCACCTGCATCTGAGGCCCGGAGAGAACGTCGTAGCGAAGCTGGGGGGACTGCACCGGTTCATGGCGTGGGATGGCCCGATCCTGACGGACTCCGGCGGCTTTCAGGTCTTCTCACTCGAGACGTTGCGCAAAGTGAGCGAGGAAGGTGTCGAATTCCGGAGTCATGTCGATGGCTCGCTAAGGCACTTCACTCCCGAGTCCGTGATTGCTCTGCAGCACGCCCTTGGTGCCGATGTCATGATGCAGTTCGACCACGTGATCCCCGGTCAATCGGATTTCGAGACCGCGCGCGACGCCAGCGAGCGAAGCGTCAGGTGGTTGGAGAGGAGCAGGAAGGCGTTCCTGGGGAGCGGGGAGTTGGGAGTGGGGAGTGAGGGGCCGGGGAGTGGGGGACCGGCGATGCAGAGTGGGGGGCCAACGGTGGAAGTCCGTGACGGCCTGAGCCACTCCCAACTCCCCACTCCCAAGGTGTTATTTCCCATAGTCCAGGGCGGAATTCACCCAAAGCTTCGCGTGAGCGCCGCAAGCGCGATTGTCTCCATGGATGACTGGGCCGGTTACGGAATTGGCGGACTTTCCGTGGGCGAGGCCAAGCCTGAGATGTACACGATGATCGAGGTTGCCGATTCGGTGCTCCCGCGCAACCGGCCAAGGTATTTGATGGGAGTAGGTTTTCCCGAAGACTTGGTGGAGGGGACCCGGCGAGGCGTGGACCTGTTTGACTGCGTGGCGCCAACCCGGATGGGGCGCAGCGGCACCGCGTTCACCAGTCATGGACGCGTGAATGTCCGCAACGCTGGCTTGCGGGAAGCCGCGGACCCACTAGATGCGCACTGCGGCTGCTCCACCTGCACTCGATTCAGCCGGGCGTACATCAGGCACCTTTTCATGAGCGGAGAGGTGCTGGGCTTGCGCCTTCTCTCCCTGCATAATGTACATTTCCTCGTGTCGCGGATGCGGGCGGCGCGCGCCGCCATCCTCAACGGTACGTTCGAACCATGGAGCCATGACTGGCTCGGCCGCTATCACTCCAGCCCAACGCCGGTACAATGACCGCTCTCCTCTACGCCGCGCTACTGTTCGCTCCCTCCGAGGGGAATGCGCTGTTGCAGCCTCTCGTGATGTTTCCTCTGATCTTTCTGATCTTCTATTTCGTCATCATGGCGCCGCAGAAGAAGCAGCGGCAGCAGCAGGAGGCTACGCTCAAGAGCCTGAAGAAGGGAGATGAAGTAGTCACGGCCGGTGGTATCGTCGGCGAAGTAATTCACATAAAAGACACGATAAAGGATGGCGCCGCCGCACCGGGAATGGAGGACCGCGTCACGATCAAGAGCGGTGAGTCACGTCTGGTGATTGAGCGGGGCCGCATTACGCGCGTCGTATCGAAAACCACCACAGCCGCACCCGCGTGAGCTTGCTGGACATCTACCTGCTCGGCGCACCGATTCTCCGCCAGGAATCCAGGGTCGTCGAGAAGTTTGACGACACTGTTCGCCGCCTTGTTGACGACATGTTTGAGACCATGTATGCGGCGAAAGGTATTGGACTGGCCGCACCGCAAGTGGGGCGCAGCGAGCGGCTGGCGGTGGTGGACGTCGAACAGAAGCCGTACGTCATAGTGAACCCCGAAATTGTGTATCGCGAAGGCAGCTATCGCGCCGAAGAGGGGTGCCTGTCAATACCGGAGATTTACGGCGACGTGGAGCGGGCGGCACATGTGACAATAAAGGCACTCGACGGGAACGGCGAGCCTTTCGAGCTGCACGCCGACGATCTTCTAGCCCGATGCCTGCAGCACGAGATCGACCACCTGCACGGCCGCTTGTTCATCGACTACCTGGGCCTGCTCAAGCGCCGCGCAGCCATCAGCAAATGGGAAAAGTTGCGCAAAGGGGACAAATCGCTGACGCGAACGGTGTCGCCGCGGGAAGCGGCGGCGCAGCACGCGCGCGACGAGGAGCTGTAGCGAGATGCGCGTGCTCTTCTGGGGGACGTCGGCGTTCGCGGTGCCGTCGCTGCGCGCGCTATCGGGCGAAGGGTTTGAGATAGTGGGTGTAGTCACGCAACCCGATCGCGCTGTTGGCCGTTCCCGGTCCCGGCTCGTGGCGCCGCCCCTCAAGGAGGCCGCCCTCGAGGAGGGCTGTGCTCCCATCCTCCAGCCGGAGAAGCCGCAGGGACCGGCCTTCCTCGAGGAAATCCGCGGGTTGGAGCCCGATATCTCAGTCGTTATCTCCTACGGTCACATTCTGCGGCAGGAAGTCATCGATCTCCCGTCGCTGGGAACCATCAACGTCCATGCCTCGCTATTGCCGGCGCTTCGCGGCGCAGCGCCCATCCAGGCTGCCATCCGCGACGGATTCGTGGAAACCGGCGTCTCTATCATGCGCATGGTTTCCGCGCTCGACGCGGGGCCCATCGTTCTGCAGGCGCGTACTCCGATCGCCGAAGATGAGACGTACGGAGAGCTGCATCTCCGGCTGTCGGAACTCGGCGCGCTAGCGCTCATAGAAGCGCTCACTCTGCTCGGCCTGGGCAAAGCCGAGGAGGAGCCCCAGATCGAGTCTCGCGCCACATTCGCAAGGAAGATCGATCGCGCCGCCACGCGTGTGGATTGGAAAGACGGGTGCGGAGCGGTCGCTCGTCATATACGCGCGTACGACCCCACGCCCGGTGCGGTGACGACGCTCAATGGAGTGGACGTCAAGCTGTTCGGCGCAGTCGCCGTGGAAGACGGCACGGGCCAGCCCGGCGAGGTGCTTCGCGTGGACAACGATGCCATCGTCGTTGCCTGCGATGAGGGCGCCGTGGGTTTCACCGACGTTCAGCCCGCAGGCAGGAAGCGGATGTCCGCCGGAGATTGGGGACGAGGCCGGGGAATCAGGCCCGGGGATCGGCTCGCTTGAGCGAGGCCACGGCACCGGAACCCGCCGACGGCACAACAGCTTACCTTTCTCACGCCGCCAGCACGGAAGTTCCGCGCGTGCACGCCATCACCGACGATACCATCGTCGTTCGCCCTGATTTTCTCGAGCGCGCCCGGGCCGTCATGCGCGCTCTCGGCCCTGGCGGCGCTGTGCACCTGCGCGCGCATATCGTCCCCGCGGCCAGACTCTACACGCTCGCGATGGACCTGGCTATCACTCAAGGCGAAAGCGGCTGCTGGCTCGTGCTGAATGATCGAATCGACATCGCCCTGGCTGCGTGTGCGCGAGGTGTGCAGCTCACGTCGCGATCGATGGGAGTAGCTGATGCCAGAACGCTCGCCTCCACGCTCATGTTGGGCGCGAGCGTTCACTCGCCGGAGTCCGCGAAAGCTGCCGAAGCCGAAGGTGCTGACTGGGTGGTCGCGGGCCACGTCTTCGACACCAAGAGTCACACCGAGGCGACTGGCCGTGGGATGCCATTTATTCAATCGCTACTTGCGGCCACGCAGCTTCCCGTAATCGCCATTGGCGGGGTGAAGCCGCACCACGTCGCGGCCTTGCGCGCCGCGGGCGTTTACGGCGTG
Organism: Gemmatimonadaceae bacterium; assembly: GCA_051005015.1. Taxonomy (GTDB): domain Bacteria; phylum Gemmatimonadota; class Gemmatimonadetes; order Gemmatimonadales; family Gemmatimonadaceae; genus JACMME01. The sequence continues at coordinate 3,610 of JBPCJT010000107.1, forward strand.
GCCGCGATCAGCGGAATCTGGGGTGCGGAGAATGCCGAACGCGCGGCTACCGACTATCTTTCGACGTATGACACACGCGGCGGTGCAGCAGGCTGAAATCACGCTTACCGTCAACGGCGAACGGTCGGCGCAACCCTCCGGCTCCACGCTCGGCGACCTTCTCCGCGCGCATTCGCTCGACGCCAGAATGGTCGTCGTCGAATACAACGGGCAGATCCTTCACGACCGCACCGCCTACGACAGTCTCGAGCTGGCCGACGGCGGAATTGTGGAGATCGTGCACTTCGTTGGAGGCGGCTGATGGCTACAACCGCCCTTCCCTCTCTCGACTCCCAGTTCGTTATTGCGGGCCGCGAGTTCCGCTCGCGGCTGATGGTGGGCACGGGTAAGTACGCATCCAATGAAGTAATGCTCAGCGCCATCGAAGCCAGTGGTGCCGAGGTCGTCACGGTGGCGGTGCGGCGTGTAAGTCTGGACCGCTCCAGAGACGACGGCATTTTACACCATCTGGATCCTTCGCAGTTTTTCCTGCTTTCGAATACCGCCGGATGCTATTCCGCCGATGACGCGATGCGCTATGCGCGCCTTGCACGCGCAGCCGGCTTCAACGAGTGGATCAAGCTCGAAGTGATCGGCGACCAGGAGACGCTGCTTCCCGATGTCGCAGGCCTCATCGACGCGACGCGCGAGCTGGCAGCGGAGGGATTCAAGGTGATGGCGTACACCAACGACGATCTGGTCAGCGCGCTGCGGCTCGAGGACGCTGGCGCCGTCGCGGTGATGCCTCTTGCGTCCCCGATCGGATCCGGGCTAGGCCTCCTGAATCCATTTTCCATACGCACTATCAAGCACCGGCTCAGCGTACCGGTGATCGTCGACGCCGGCGTCGGAACCGCCAGCGATGCATGCGTGACGATGGAACAGGGTGTCGATGGAATTTTGATGAACACCGCTCTCGCGGCGGCGCGCGATCCTGCCTGCATGGCCACCGCCATGCGGCGCGCTGTAGAGGCTGGCCGCCTCGCTTATCTGGCCGGACGAATGCCGAGGCGTGAGATAGCTGTTCCGTCGTCCCCAACCGCGGGGATGCTGGAGTAATGGTAGAATCCGGCTCAGGCATTGCGCATCTGACGCGCGGAAGCGCGGTTACCGCTTCGCGGCGCATAGCCGCCGATCTGTGCGCGGACATTCGGCACGGCACACTGCTCGATCCGGCCTTCGAGCATCGCACGGCTGCTCTGGAGGCGCGGGACCGGCGCTGGACGCAGGAGCTAGTTTACGGAATGCTCCGCCGCAGAAGCATGCTCGACGCACAGTTATCCGAGCGCGTTCGCGGCGGACTTGCCCGTCTGGATCCCGATCTTATCGATCTCCTCCGGCTGGGCGCCGATCAACTGCTGCACATGCGCAGCGTGCCAGCGTACGCGGCAATCGCTCAGACGGTGGAGCTGGCGAAGGAGCGGCACGGTATTGGAGCGAGCAAGCTCGCGAACGCCGTGCTCCGGCGAATGGACAGGGAGCGCGAGAACCTGCTCATCGCGCCGCCTTCCGATACCATCGAGGCGCTGGCGCTGGAGCACTCGCACCCACGCTGGCTGGTGGCACGCTGGGTAGCACGCTGGGGCGCGGAGGAAAGCGCACGACTGCTCGCGGCGAACAATACCGAGGCACCCGTCGTACTCCGGCCCTACGGCATCGTTCGCGAACAGCTCGAAGCGATGCTCGAGTCCGCCGACGTTCACGTTCTCGACGTCCCGCTCGTGCGCGACAGCATGCAGCTCGCGGGCGGCGCATCGCTCACGTCGCTGGGGGCGTACCGTCAGGGACTCTTCTTCGTGCAGGATCCCGGATCGACACTGGTGACGAAATACGCGGCAATTCCGAATGGCGCCGTCGTAGCGGATCTGTGCGCGGCGCCAGGGGGAAAGACGCTCGAACTCTCACGCTCCGCGGGCCTGGTAGTCGCGTGCGATCGCTCGGCCGCGAGGGTTCAGCGCATGACGGCCAACATCGCGCGCGTTGACACGAAGGTGGTGCGCACCATCGTCGCCGACGCCAGATATCCCGCGATCAAGCCGGCCGATGCAGTTCTCCTGGATGTGCCCTGCACGGGCACAGGCACCTTCCGGAGGCACCCGGACGCCCGCTGGCGGCTCAGGATTTCCGATCTCGCGGTGCTGGGCGCTCTGCAGCGCGCGATTCTCCGGTCCGCGGCGGCCGTCGTGAAGCCTGGCGGGCTGCTCGTGTACAGTACCTGCTCGCTCGAGCCCGAAGAGAATGACGAGCAGATCGAGAGCTTTCTGGCGGACCATTCCGAATGGACGCTCGAGCCTCCGCCCGAGGGCGCGGTTCCACCACAGGTGCTCGACGCCGGTCGCCTGCGCGTGCTTCCACAGCGCCATGACGTCGACGGCGCCTTCGCGGCGCGGCTCAGGAGAAGCGCGGCTTGAGTTGGCGCGGCGTCGCACGCCGCTCGCTGCCATTTCTCATCACCGGCACCGTCGGCTTCGTCATCGCGTACTTGATCGTCGCTTTCTTCGTGTTCCCCGCGACGATCATCCCCACGGACACCAAGGTTCCGGCAGTCATCGGATTGACGGAGGATAGCGCTGAACGCATGATCGCCAAGGCGGGATTTCGGCCGGCTACGCGGGAGAAGACTTACCACGCCAGCGCGCCTGAAGGCACGGTTGTGCGCCAAAGTCCGGCCCCGAAATCGCTCGAGCCGAAGGGGGCGGTGGTGGCACTGGACATCAGCCTTGGCCAGCGCAAGGAGGAGGTGCCGACAGTCGTCGGGATGACATTCGCGCAAGCCCAGCTGGCACTCGATAACGCGGGACTTGAAGTCGGGGAGCGAAGTGAGATCGGTAACGAAGCTCCGCGAGGCCAGGTTCTGGCATCCGATCCCCCCGCTGGAACCGGTGTTCCCGTCCCAACGGCCGTCAACCTCATGGTGAGCGCGGGACCAGCAACAATAGAGGTGCCGGATGTCACCGGGCAGACCGCCAGCCAGGCGCGGTCGCTTCTCGGCCAGCTGGGCTTTCGCCCAAGCGTCAAAGTTGATTCCTTCAGCAGCATGCCGGCGAATACGGTTGTCGCGCAGTCCCCCGCGGCTGGGAAGACCACGAAAGCCGGCACGCGCGTCGTTATCACCATATCAGGAGCCGTCTCTCCATGAGTGTGCGCATAGCACCATCAATCCTCAGCGCCGACTTCGCCCGCCTCGCGGAGGAGATCGCGCGCATCGAGGCGGGGGGCGCGGACTGGGTGCACGTTGACGTCATGGATGGACGGTTCGTCCCGAACCTGACCTTCGGCGCCAAGGTGATAGAAACGCTCCGTCGGACGACGAAGCTCCCTCTGGATTGTCACTTGATGGTCGTCGAGCCGGAACGATACTTCGACGTTTTCGCCGAGGCGGGGGCATCCGTGATCACCATCCACGCCGAGGTTTCGCCGCACATGAACCGCCAGATCGCCCGCATCCATGAGCTCGGCTGTCTGGCAGGTATCGCGCTCAATCCATCAACACCATTGGAGCACGCGCGCGAAGTCGCCGCGGAGCTCGACCTTCTCCTGATCATGAGCGTGAACCCCGGCTACGGCGGACAGGCATTCATCCCAGCGTCGGTTGACAAGGTACGTCGGGCGCGCGCGCTGCTGGACGAAACGCACAGCCGGGCGGTGCTCGAGGTGGACGGAGGTATTTCTGGCGCGACGATCGGAGATATGTGGCGGGCGGGAGCGGACACGTTCGTAGCGGGAAACGCGGTATTCAGCGCCACGGATCCGGCATCCGAGATTCGGGCGTTGCGCGCGGCCTGCATGGAGAGCGCGTGACTGTCCGCGGGCAGTGGATGGTAGTGGCAGCCGTTGTTACAACCATGGCGGGCGGATTGTTCGCGGTTACCCGCTTTCTCGGTGACGAGCTATTCCAGGTCACAATCGGTTCGCGAGCTCCGGATTTCAGTGCTGTTACTCTGGACGAAACGCCCCGCCCGCGCAGCATCGGGCACTACAAGGGTAGTGTGGTGCTGCTCAATGTCTGGGCGACGTGGTGTGAGCCATGCCGCGTAGAGATGCCGAGTATTGAACGATTGCATTCGGAGTTCGCGGATCGCGGGCTCAGGGTCGTGGCTGTATCCATCGACCAGCCCGGCATGGAGGAGCAGATTCGCGGGTTTGTCCGCGAATACGGTCTGACGTTCGAGATTCTGCACAACAAGTCGGGTGACATTCAGCGGCAGTATCAGCTGACCGGGGTTCCGGAGACGTTCGTGATTGGGCGGGACGGCATTATTCAGAAAAAGGTCATCGGCGCGGAAAGTTGGGATTCGGGACCCAACCGGGCGCTGATCGAGGGGCTGCTGGACAAGAATCCGCCCTAGAGAAGAGTTTTAACTGCCACGAGTCCAGTGTTCGGTGCCTGGTGTTCGGTGCTCGGTTGTAACAGCGCGGTGTCCGGTGTGCGGCCAAGTATAGCGCCGTATCGTGTAAACGTTTCCAGTCGATCTTCGCAGTTCGCAATCCGCAGTTCGCAGTTCGCAGTTCGCGCTTCACATCGCTCGTGCAGCCGCGAATAGTGTAGGCACCGCACCGGCCAACCAGACGATCACGCCGGCAATGGCGGCCTGAGCCGTCGTCAGCTTTCCTGTAATCCGCAGGCCAAATACTATTAATACTGTCACCCAGAGCGTGAAGACATCCACTCGGCTCAGCAGCGCAACAACAAGCGGCGAGACGGCATCCACGTCCATAAAACGGGTGGGACCCAGCTTGAGACTTTGCAGTCCTGTCAGACTGTCAATATCGAGCAGCAATCCCTGGATCGCGTTAACAATCGCCTCGACAATTCTGGGGAAGTACGAGTAGGTTGCGACGACGAACGCCGAACGAAGCGTTTGCTTCGAGTCAAATGGCTTTCCCACGACCCACATTATCAGCGCGAGAAGGCATACGATGATGGGAATGCCGAATGCTATGGCCAGGCCCCCAAACACCCCTTCGGTGAACTTGCGGCCCATCTCCAGCTGCTCCGCCGTCATTCCCGGATTCTGCTTCGCCATCATCGCGGCGTTGCGCGCCCACTCGGCGTCGAACACCGGCTGCAGGAGCGATCGCGTGCCGAAGTAGAGCGCGGTGAGAATAGTGGTGAGAACCAGCAGAGCAATTGCAAATCCGTTGTTCTCGCGCCTCGCGAACACTTCGGATGGGGAGGCGAAGATGTCGACAAAGTCTTCCCAGACGGATGGACGCTCGGAGGCGACGCCGGGCGAGATTGGTGTAGTCATCGGAGGCTCCGTGGGGGTTGGTCGTGATATCGCGATGCTTCCTTGTCGCGCCGCCATAACTCACCCGATGTGCGCTCGCGTCAAGGGGCTCCAGATGTCCCACGCAACTGAAATCGAATGCCGCTGTATAATTCAGAGCCCTTCTGATCCCACAGTTCGCAGTTTGCCGTTCGCCGTTCGCAGTCCGCCGTTCGCAGCCCGTAGTCCGCGGTTCGCAGTTCGCAGTTCGCAGTTCGCAGTTCGCAGTTCGCAGTCCGCAGTTCGCAGTTCGCAGTCCGCAGTTCGCAGTTCGCCTCTCAGTCTGAACTTTTATGACCTCTACCCGGAGTTTACTTGTGCTGCGACGCATTCTGCTGCCAGTCTTCGCATTCCTGCTGCCGGCCGCCACCGCGTCGACGCAAATTCCCCAATCCGAGTATGCCGCGAGACGAGCCGCGATTGCCGGCCAGATGCAAAACGGCGTGCTCCTGGCATTCGGGGCCCCGGAGCCTCAGCACGATTACCTGTCTTTCTACCAGGGGCCGAGGTTCATGTACCTCACAGGTATCGAGGAAGCCGGCGCTGCTCTCATAATCGTGAAACGTGGCGGCATCGTTGGTGCAACCATCCTGGTCCAGCCGAGAGATCCTGCAACCGAGACATGGACGGGCGCGCGGCTGGGAGTGGACGGCGCCGCACGTTTAACGGGGCTTCCGGCCCGCACAATCGACGCTCTCAAGCCGATGCTCGATTCCCTGGCGGCGAGCGGACTTCCGCTCCTCGTAGTTAGCGATCTCGCCGCCAGCGAAACGGAGTTGAGCACGGACCAGCAGTTCGTGCAGGGGCTACTCGCCGAGCGGCCCAAGCTTCGCGTCCAGGATCTGGGCGGGCTGGTGGACAGTGCTCGCGGGAAAAAAAGCGCCGGCGAGTTGGCCCTTATTCGCAAAGCTGTCGACATCACCGTCTTGGCGCACCGCAAGGCGCTCCGAAGCGTGGCCGCCGACAAGTACGAATATGAGATCGAGGCCGAAGTGGAGTACACGTTCCGGCGCAACGGGGCCGATCGTCCCTCATTCGCCAGCATTATCGGCTCCGGACCCAACTCAACGACCCTGCATTACAATGTGAACGACCGTCAGATGCGAGCCGGCGAAGTCGTCGTGATGGACATTGGAGCATCGTACCAGGGTTACGCGGCAGACGTCACCCGCACGCTTCCCGTGAGCGGAACGTTCACCCCGGAGCAGCGACAGATTTACCAACTGGTGCGAGACGCGCAGTCCGCGGCAGAGCGCCAGGCCAAAGCCGGTAATCCGCGCCGCCTAATGAGCGACTCGGCCAACATCGTGCTCGCGAGAGGTCTCGCGCGACTCGGCCTCATCGAATCAGCGGACGCGACCTACGACTGCCGTGAAGGACAGCAGTGCCCGCAGCTGAGACTGTATTACATGCATGGCCTCGGACACGGTATCGGCCTCGAAGTTCATGATCCACAAAGCGGAGCGCAAATCGCCGCAGGCGATGCCTTTACAATCGAACCTGGCATCTACGTGCGCAGCGACGTGCTGGGAGTGATCCCCGATACGCCGCGCAATCGCGCCATGCGGCAGAAACTCCAGCCCGCGGTTGAGAAGTACCGCAATATCGGAGTCCGCATAGAGGATGACTACATAGTGACAGACAAGGGAGTGGAGTGGATTTCCCGGGCGCCCCGGGAACTGCCTGAAATTGAGGCGGGCGTACAGCCAGACTAGGGAATCGGGAATCGGGAATCGGGAATCGGGAATCGGGAATCGGAAAACGGAAAACGGAAAACGAAAGGTGAAACGTTGGCAATGTCTGCATCGCCTCCCCTAATTTGTGCCGATTCCCGATTCCCCTTTCTCTAGCTTTCCGGTGCTGCCTTCCTGCACAGCCTCTCCAGTACGCTGTCGGGCAGAGCTTCCCATTCATCCGGAAGGGGGCAGAACTCGCGCACCTCGGCCGGAGACTCGAAGCGGAGACAGTTTGAGTCGCCGTGCTGGGCGAGAAACTCACGCACTTCCCAGCGAATGCCATGGGAGTCGACGAACTCACGAACTGTGGTCATCGGGCGGCTATTTGTTGACTATGCCCTTGAGAATGCCATTCCAGATACTCACCGCCCTGGCGGAGGCGCCTGGATCCGATTCTATTCGAATTGCATGGCGCTCGCCAAGCCGGATCTTTCCAGTCAGCGTGAGGAGATCACCGCCACGGCGAACGCGCACCGACACTGGGGCTCCGTGTGTCTTGAAACGGGTTCGGAATTTCTCATTAAATGTCGGATCGCTCACGGCAATCTCGCCGATTGCCACGAGGTAATCTCCTTTTCTGACGCCCGCTTCCGCCGCAACGCTTCCGGTCTCTACGCTGGTGACCAGCACACCCTTGTCATCCGTCAACGCGGCGAGGCCAAGCTGCGCCGGCTCGCGAACGGTGTCAGCTTTCAGATTCATGCCGGCAAGCGGGAGAACGTGAGCCCAGGGATACGCCTCACGTCCATCTATGTATTTCGCGTTGAACTCGGCGAAGGACTTGCCACCAGCGGCCTGGGACACGGTGCGCCACCAGTCTTCGGCGGTAAACCCGCGCCCGGACTTATAGGTGGACTGATACAGCGTGCGCATGACATCGTCGAGCGACTTCCGGTTGTCGCTTGCGTCGCGAATCATGATGTCGAGCATCAATCCAGCAAGCGATCCTTTCGGGTAGTAGAGATACGCCGAACCGTCCGTTGGATGAACCCACGTCGACAGGGAAGCATCCTCGAGCGCAACCGGACCAACGGCCCCTACCTCCTGGATCTTCCCCGCTGTCAGCGCAAGGAAACCGGCCGAATCAATCACGCCACCGCGTACTTCCGCGAGATCGGCGTAGTAGTCGGTGATTCCCTCGCTAACCCACAGCCACTCCGTGGGCTGTTCGTTTGCGTACTGGTAGGGCCATAGCGCGGCGGGACGCAGCCGCTTGACGTTCCATGCGTGAAAGATCTCGTGTGCGTACAACGACGCCATGAAGGGATTGCCGATTGCGAGCGGCGAAACTACATCGACGTGGGAGTTCTGGTGCTCGAGCCCACTGGCGCCGCCGTATGAAGAATCGGCGATCTGCATCACGGTGTACGTGCGGAACGGAATCTCGCCGAAAACTGTGACCTGAGGGGGAATCATGCGCGACAGCTGGTCCCAGATCTCCTTCCGCGCGGTTGCGGCGACGCTGCCGGAAGGATATGTCGCGAGTCGTACCCAGATATCCGCGATTCGCATGGAATCCAGATCAAAGCGGCCGACAAAAAAAGGCATGTCGACGAGATCGTGATAGTTGGATGCGGTGTAGGTGCGCGGCGCGCTCCCCGGCGTCATCCCGGTAGCGACGAGCCAGGAGCCGGCGGTGCGCACCGAGACTGTGGCGGGAAAGTCGAAGCTTCGACCCTCAGGGTACATGAAGACGTTGGTGCCATTGAAGAACAGGAAATTAGCGCTCGACCACGCCATGGCGTTGTCGAGTGAATCAGCCCTGTAGTCGAAGGTCACGGTGATGCGCCTGGCGCCTTTGGGACGGATTCGCCAGGTGTCGAAGTCGGCCTTGTCCCACTCCAGCGGTTTCCCATCGCCAGTGGGTGTGAAGTTGGAGACCCACTTGGCGAAGTAGCTGATCTCGTACGCGCCCGGTGTCCATGCGGGCAGTGACAGCACGACCGGGGCGTTGGAAGTGGCTGAAAACGTCATGCTCATCTTGATCATTCGTGCTGGCGCGATCGCCTCGTCGAACGTCACGGTGTACGCTATGTCCGATATTGGGGCCGAGGTTTCGACGGCTCGCGCGGAAACCGTGCGTTGCGCAGCGTATGTGGCGAAGGGAAACAGGCAGGCTATTGGCAGGGCGATACAGCTGGAACGCGGTACCATTAGGCGGGAGGTGGAAGGCGGGAGGTGGAAGGCGGGACACATCGGCAGGGGGTTGGTACTGTGGGGATACGGTGTAGTTCTTTCGTCATGTGAACATAATCGATCACTTGCGTTCGGGCGGGAGGCGGGGAGCTGGAGGCCGCGGATGGCAAGCGGGAGCGGCAAGCGGGAGGCGGGAAGTGCCGGTAAAGGCGTGTGTGCAAGCAGGGCATTCCGCGACGTCTACTCCGTAATACGCACGGCCCAATAAAACTGTCTCGTTGGAGAACAACATGAGAGTACTTGGAAGCATGGGACTCGCCTTGCTCGCGGTAATCGGAGCATGCACCTCGCCCAGCGAGCGCGCCAAATCGACGGAGGCAGCGGGTGCCAGCGGTGAGGCAATGGACCTCAAGCAGGGTGCTCCGCCCATGGCGAGCACCACGGACGAAGCCTCCAACCTACAGAGCGTCGAGGTGAGCGAAGATGCGCAGCAGGCGGGCGCGCCACCCATTTCTCCCCAAAGCGCCAGGCCGGCAGGCGATTCGGTGGCTCCATCGATGATCATCCGCACGGGCAGCGCGAACATCGAGGTCGATTCGCTGGAGATCGGCATCGAGAAAGTTCGCCAGCTCGCACTGCGCGTGGGCGGCTACATCGCGAACACCTCAATTCAGTCCGGGGGCGAGCAGATGCGTTCCGCGACGTTAGAGATCAAGCTTCCAGCGAATCGGTGGAGCGAGGCCATAACCGGACTCCGGCCTATAGGCAAAGTCGAGTCGGTAAATGAGAGCGCCGAGGACGTCGGCGAGGAGTTTGTCGATCTCACCGCCCGCGTGGGCAATGCCCGGAGACTCGAGCAGCGTCTCGTCATCATTCTGGCAACTCGCACGGGAAAGCTCGCCGATGTGCTCGCGGTAGAGCGCGAGCTGGCGCGCGTGCGCCAGGAGATCGAGCGGTACGAGGGGCGGCTTCGTTACCTGCGTACCCGGGTGGCGGTGAGCACGCTTTCGGTGACGGTTCACGAGCCTGCTCCCATAGTCGGCGAGTACCGGGGATCCAGCGTTATCGGAGAAGCATTCAAGAACGCCTGGCGCAACTTCGTGGCCTTCGTGGCGGGGTTGATTGCGTCACTCGGATTCCTGATACCACTTGCCGCAATTGTGCTGGCTGTCGCTCTTCTAGCGCGGCGATTCTGGCGTCGGCGTCCACCGCGAAAACCTGAGCAGACGGACGGTTAAGCGGTCACAGCATTGACGATCCGAACATATGTAGCTCGCGCGCCACACCTGACGCACAGTGTGACACAGTCCCGAACGACTGTTTGCTATTTAACGGATTGTGTCGCAACAGCTTGACGCAGGCGTTGCGCGCTCTCCATATGAGGCACCATGCTTGCTACCGATTGACCTTTAGCGGTCAAACGCGCCCGCGGAATCTGGACTGTGGGTTAAACTGTAATATCCAACGCACGCCTGCTACCTCTTTCCCCTCTTAGTCACTGCTCCTCAGCCGCGGAGCAAACGATAGTCCGGCATACTCGAATCCAACGTGCATGCGTATCTATCTCGCTGACCTCGGTCACAATCAGGTCACCATAAGCTCAGATGTTTATCCTTTGGGTGTGGCAAACCTGGCCACGTTTGCGCAGGCATACCTGAAGACGAAGACTCCCCTCGAAATTCGCATCTTCAGGGAGCCCCAGGACCTCAGGGCGGCGCTGGACGCGACCACGCCGGACGTTGTTGGATTCAGTAGCTATGCGTGGAATCACAACCTCGCGCGCAGCTTCGCACGCTACGTCAAGCGAAGCACCCCGAACGTCCTTACCCTCATGGGCGGACCGAATTATCCGCTCACCGCCGCGGAGCAGGAGAGTTTCCTTCGCGGCATGCCCGAGATCGACGTAGCTGTTCGCGGGCCCAACTATGAAGGGGAGCGCGCCTTCCTCAATGCGATGCAGCGATATGAGGAAGTGGGCCATTCCGTGGAAGGGCTGCGAGAGGAAGCCATACCGGGCAGTCACTGGATCAACCCGGCGACCGGGGAGTTCGTGCGGGGCGCCGACCTCGCGCGCATCATGGACCTGGACGAGATCCCATCGCCATACCTGGCCGGCGTTATGGATCCGTATTTCGCCACCGGCTACTTCCCCCTCATGCAGATCGCTCGCGGATGCCCGTTCACCTGCCAGTTCTGCAACTCGAGCGTCAAGTCGAACAGCAAGATCTTCGGCCACTCCCTGGGCAACGTGTGCCAGGATTTGCTGTATGTCGCCGAGCGCATTCGCCCCGAGCACCCGCTCTGCTTTGCCGATGACAACTTCGGCATGTACGAGCTCGACGTGGAAGTGGCGGATTATATCGCCTACCTGCAGGACCGATTCAACTGGCCGCGCTACATCCGCACGACTACGGGAAAAAACCGCAGTGAGAGAATAATAGAGGTGATCCGGAAGACGCGTGGCGCCCTGCCAATGACGTCGGCGGTACAGTCGATGAACCCCGAGGTCCTCAAGAACATCCAGCGCTCCAACATCAAGCTGGAGACGTACGCGCTGATTCAGAAGGAAGTGCGCGCGCAGGGAATGCAGGCCTACGGCGAGATGATCCTCTCTCTTCCAGGCGAGACCAAACAGTCGTTCATGAAGGGAGTCTCCGATCTGCTGGACACCGGCGTCACGCGCATATCCGCGCACCAGCTAATGCTTTTGCATGGAGCACCATTGAGTGACCCCGACCAACGCGAGCGCTTCGGTTTCAAGACGCGTTTTCGTGTAGTGGCGCGCGATGTGGGCAATTACACTGGTGAGCCC
>JBPCJT010000108.1:0-7323 GCA_051005015.1 Gemmatimonadaceae bacterium
ATCTCGGAGCGCCCTGCCCTCGTTAGCCGGGGCCACCCGATCGCGGATCACTGCCCCCACCGCGCCGCCGCCGCAGGACATTGCCCAGATAACTGAAGGCGCTCCTGGATTCCTCGGGGGCATAACGCCCATGGGCATCGACCGTCGAGCGCAGCACCTTGATGCCGGTATTCGTCAAGGGACTGCCCAATCCATCCTTGATGGCGTCAAGGGTGAAAAAGTCGGAAGACACGACGGTTTCACATTTCTCGAATCCCACCGGCTGTACCGGTAAACGAGGACGTATTCGGAAGTGGCGTAGTGATCCATCGGGGGCCCGCAATTGTTATGTGCTGCAGCGTACATAACGGTTCCTGGATCCTGTATGTAGGAAAAATCCTACGTGCGCCAGGTTTTTTTCCGTCAGTTATTCGGAGCGGACGGGGCGTGATTGGTTCGCCAACGCACCGACGCCGCCGAGCAAGGCGCGCATCAATGTCGCTCCATCACGAAGGAGTGAAACATGGCAGACAATCTGGGCAAACGCGGTCCCGCCGACGCGAAGCGCGTGAACGTGAACGAGGCTTGGGAGATCCAGTATTGGGGCAAGAAGTTCGACAGCACCGAGGATGAGCTCCGCGCCGCCGTGAAGGCGGTGGGATCGATGGCCATCGATGTGGAGAAGCACCTGAAGAAAAAATAGCTGATAGGACTGACACCCGGAGAGAGCCACCGCAAGGTGGCTTTCGCGCTTCCGGGGGGCCCTGAGCTTCCTCAAGTAGGACTGCACCTATAGACACTCCTGCTTTCTCCCGCCAGACTTTCGCGGCCATTCGACGAAGGATGTAGGTGACGATAATCAGAAATGTAGGACGATGGCCCTCTTGCAACCGGCGCGACCCATGACCACCGTTACCTGGAGAAGTCGGCTCGAAGCCGCTGCCAATGAGCGGGACGTCGTGGGCGTGGTCAAGGACTACCTCGCGCATCTGGACCGTTTCGAGATCGCACAACTCCCCGAGGAGTGCCGCCCCGGCAAATTCTTTACCGCCGACGACGTCATGGCCTACGCGTTCACCCTCGCTCGACACCGTTGTGAGGATGATCCCGACCTCCAGGACTTCGTCCTCAACCTCGCGGCCTTCTTTTCCCAGGCGTCGTACCGACTGACCCAGGTCGTGGCGCACACCAATGACGACCACTCCGACACACCACAATCGGTCTGACGCCGCGGCAACGCAGGCGCTGCCATCGGGGGCTGCGACGACCTGATGGCGCGTGCGGTAATGGCAAGCCGCGCGGAAATGACCTTCACCGGCGACGCCCGTCACTACCCCTTGCTGCGCGAGATGTCGCTCACCCTCCTGGCATCGGCCTCACGACTTTCGCCCGGGATTTCGGAGGATTCCTACGCCGCGGTGCCCTGCATGGCGGATGTACGGGAGCGAACATACGGCGTACGCTACGTGAATGGACCGCGTGGCTGTGTATGGATTTAAGTACTTCGATCGCGAATCGAGAGAGTGGACGCGAGCTCCGGATTTGGCGACGGAGCAGGCTATTCGCGAAATTGCCGCCGTCGTTCTGCCGGAAACCGGACAAGTGGTCCCGGTGGCGCAGGTAGGTCCAACCGGCCTTCTCCGACGCGAGCCGCATTAGGAGCAGCCGCTCGACGCCTTTGAGCGCGCTATTGTTCCGAGGGGTCGCTCGCGCCTTTCCCCAGATCGCTAGTCGCGGGAGCCAGTTCAGACCCGCTGCCCTGCTGCGAGGCGGGTTCGCGAACGGGCACGGAAATAGGGTCGTTCAAGTCGTACTGCGGCCAGAGCCCCGCCGCAATTTCGGCAATGATCACGTCGCACTTGTGAACACACGGCTGAAGCGTGCCGATGCGCCAATTCGCCGAGACCTCGTCCGGGCGTTCGATGAGATACGGCAATGGCACCCTGCACCTATCGCAGCCGACTGTGCGACGCCGCTTGTACTCCGCCTGAAGGCGCGTGTAGAGCGCACCTGGAGACAGGTTGGGTCTCCTCATCGGTATTTGTGGGGATTCTTCCAAGGGACACTCACGCGCGCCGTCGGGTCAAGGAGGACAGCACGACTTCGCGCTTCCGCGGGTCCAATTTTCTCAACCGATAAACCAAAACGAATTCTGATGTCGCGTAATGATCCATGAGGAGCCCGCCAAAGTTCACGCATCATAAGATTGGCGTAGCTACGTACATGTCTATCAGAACCATCCTACAACGATGCGTCGATAAAGGATGCCTGACCATCTGGAGGCGAGGTGGGATCGGCCGATCCCTTACCCTCATTGTTACCCTTTGAACTTCCACCTACAGGCTGAGGTCCCCTCGGCGTGAACCTCGCCGCCATTGGGCGACGCCGCGGGCAATTCCTGCGGCGACGAGGCCGATGACGATGCTGGCCAGGCCCGCAATGAGGATATCGCTGCGCTTGCGCTCGCGCACCGGCGCCAGCGCCTCGGCCTCGGCGGTTCCCACGGCGACCATGAGCGGATAACGCTGCAACGTCCGATAACTGTAGTAGCGATCGACGGCTTCCGAGCCTGTGCTGCCGCGCGCGAAGCCGGAAGGGCTCCGCGTTTGCGCCGAGACCGGCGGGCTTTCGCGCATGTCATCGCCGTAGGAGCTCGCGCCGGAGGTTTGGCGGACGCGCGCTACGCCGTCGAGTCCGACGAGGGCCACGATCCCGCCAGCACCCAGCTCGGCCTGGCGGTACATTTCGGTGAAATACCCTGCGTCGAGCGCCGCCACCGCCACGCTCGCGGGCTCGCCATTCGCCGCTGCGATTCGCAGCGTGAGCGGAATCATCCACTTGCCGCTCGGCTCGCACCGCGACGGAGTCCCGATGCCGAGCCCGATTCCCCTTTCGCCGGGCGCGGACTTGGTGCGGGCTGCCGTCTGCGCGCAGCCGCGGTCGCCGGTGCTGAGTGCGACGAGGCCGTCATCGTCGAGAATCGCGACCGCCAGCAGGGGAAGGGAGCTTGCTGCCGTCCGATCTTCGAGTTGCTCGAGCGCGCCTGATCGGTTCCCTGGGGGAAACGGGTGCTGTGCGATCGTGAGCAGCAGCCCGTGAGCGGCAGTCAGCACGCCGGCCGCGTTTTCCGCGTACGCAAACGCCAGGGCCGAGTTGGCCCGGACGACGTGTTCGATCGCGGCCTTGCGTCCTTCCTTGACCCGATCGATGGCCGCATTCCAGGAATTCACGATGATCGGCATGGAAAGGCCTGCGATCACCGCCGCAATGCAAGCCGCTTGCGCGAGCGCCGACGCACGGCCTTGAGGTGCCACGGTTGCAGGGGTCATCTCAATCTCCGTCACGTTGGACACATGCGAAGGCTAGAGGACCAGGCGCCCTTCCTGTATCAGGGAAAACTGCAATCCGCATTGCGAATTTCCTGAGCCGGTCCGAAAGAATGAAAAAAGCCACCCGATTTGGGTGGCTTTTTGCATTTCTGGCGTCCCCACGGGGGTTTGCACGCGTTATTTCCACCATCGCTGTGCCGGTGGACGCCTGGCTAGCGGCCGCTTAAAAGGACTGCCGGTCCCGAGAAACCCCCAAACGCCCTAGCCCGAGTTCGGACCGCCCTCAACGGTGCCCGTTAGGTCGCTAGCGGACGTCTGCTATCGGCCAGTAGCGGACGTAGCCGCACTCCAGCTCTGAAGAGCACGTCCAGTAGGGCGCTGTAGGGGAGGTCATTCACCTTACGGGTCACGTCCTTCGGATCGATCGCGATCGGTCATAGGCATAGGCGGGCCGCGTTGTCAGGCGCGCGTCGTCCACGGCGCCGCCGGCGGTGAAGTGGTACAGGCTCTGCCACGCGTTCCCCTGCAGCCCGAGCAGCGCGTGCATCTCGTCGTCGAAAAAGCAGCCGATTCCGGTGGCGCGGATCGCTGCGGCTTCGGCCTCGAGATAGAGCGCCTGCCCGAGTATTCCGCACTCCCAATAGAGGGTTCGATACCGCCACGGCTCGCGCAACGCGATCTCGTAATGGCTGAGCATCCCCAGCGCATAGCAGGAATCGGCGGCGATGTTCTGGTGACAGCAGATGAGCCGGGCCTGGGCGCGAAGGTCATGGGGCATGAGCAAGTAAAGCGGGAGCTGGGGCGGGCCGACCTTGCGCCACAGCCAATCGGGTCGAAGCGACGCCTTCAGCGGAGCGAGTGCTGCCGGGTCGCGCACGAGCATGTACAGGCCGGGATCGAGCGAGTCCACGCGATGAACCAGGATCGCCGGATGCACCTCGGCGGCCCAAGGCCAGGCGCCCCAGGGCGGCGCGCCGGAACGCGGCAGCGTAGCGTCGAGCATCGAGAAGAATGCTTCGGCGCTGATGCTGGTGGAGCCGTCGAATGCGACTGCGCTGCGCCGTTGCCGGAAAATTTGCGCCACGCGGAGATCGCGCGCAGGCTCTCCGGCGGTCTCGTGCGCGATGGGCATCCGATCGACGCTCTCATGGTCAAGGTACGGCTTCCCGGTCAGCCGATGCGCCTGCTCGATATCCTGCCAATCGACGCGCTCCGAGCTCAGTTGATTGGGCTTGCCATACCAGCGCGATGGAGTGGGCGGTAGTTCCGCGGGCAACGACTCTCCCGCGGAGATCCATATCAGGCAATCCGGTGCCTCGGCTTCGGCCGAGCCCGCGTCGCGATCGAGACCAAGCAGCGCTGCGATCTGCCGGTCGCTCGGCACGGTAAGTACGCGCGAGCGCCAGCCCAGCGCCGCTGCGGCGTAGCTCACCGCGGCGATGGCATGGCCGCAGTCGTGCTGGCAGTAGCGAAACGCTCGCATGCCGTACTTCCACGCTTCGCGCCAGGTGATGCTCGCGAGTCCAATCAGAAATCCGTGCAACTCGATTGGCGTGTCCCAACTGCCGCGGCGCTCGAGCGCGTGATCGCAACTCACGTAGTGATAGACGCCAGCCGCGAGGTCCGGCACGCCGGCCGTTACGAGATAGCCTTCGGTCGGATGGAGATTTCCGCTCGAGGGATTGCAGCGCAGCGCCCACGTCGTCTCGCCGTAGGCCTTCCAGGCCGAAATGCCGAGCGACAGCTCGAACAGGATCGCGATCGAATCGAGGTTGAACGAACGCGGAGCGGGCAGCCGGCCGCGGCGCAATGCGCCATAGCGCGTCTCGAGGTCGTCCGCGAGAAGCGCTAACTCGATGCGCTCGGTGCCTTGATAGCGTCGGAATGGATTTGGCTGGTTGGCCCAGTCGAGCTGCCCCGGACCCGGCGCGTAGCGGTCGAGACGATGCTTGCTGCGCTCGTGGTAGTCGGAGAGCGTGTAATCGGCCATGGACGAGCGGGAGTCTGCGATTGGCTAGTGCCAAGTCTGGTGCCAAAATGGGGGAATTGCGAGTATCGAGGGGGATGACCTGTGAAAACCGCAGCGCAGATCGTTAGCTCGAAGCCCGACCGGACCATCCACACGATCACACCGGCGGCCTCGGTTTACGACGCGTTGAAACTCATGGCGGATAAGAACGTCGGGGCGCTCCTGGTCATCGAGGGGGAGAAAATCGCCGGGATCATCACCGAGCGCGACTACGCGCGGAAAATGATCCTCATGGGCCGGGCATCCAAAGACACGCCGGTGCGCGACATCATGGCTTCCGAGGTCCTGTACGTGCGCCCCGACCAGACCAGCGAGGAATGCATGGCGCTCATGACGGAGAACCGGATTCGCCATCTGCCCCTCATCGAAGGTGGCAAGCTGGTCGGCCTCATCTCCATCGGGGACCTGGTGAAAGACATCATCTCCGAGCAGCGATTCACCATCGATCAGCTCGAGCACTACATCAGAGGCGAACGGTAAGAAACTAGGTCAATGGGCCTCGTTTTCGTCGCGTGTGCTCTCCAACCGAACGTCCGCTCTGGGTCGAAAGCAGACATTCAAATCTGAGCCACCGCCGAATGCGGTAGTGCTCCCCACGGGGGTTTGACCGCGTTATTTCCACCCTCGCCGTCCCGGCGGACGCCTGGCTGGCGGCCGCCTGATTTCCGGCCAATTCGCCGAAAAAGATATCCGTGGCACGCGTGGATGTCGACGACAGGTAGATACTGGCGCGCCTCCCGTCCATGTGATTCTCGTGTCCCTCGTGCGCAACAAAGCACACCGTGGAGCCGGGGGGTCGGAATCGAATACCAGAAGGGAACGACAGAGCGGAACGCACTTATACCCCCACGCGTACCTCCGGCACTGGGGGCTTGCACAGGGTAGAACGCCCCTCGCCCTCCCGGTGGAGGTGTGGAGGGACGCCGCTTAAGCCCGTGGGGCTGGATCAGAAGTTCGTGCGTTCGTGCAGAGCGATCACGGCGTTCCATGTGCGCGCTTTGTAGTCCTTTGAACTAAAGCGAGACACTACAATCGCAGGGCTACTTGCTTTCCATCACCCAGACGCCCGTCCAGTCATCAGGAGGCAGGTTCGCGGCCAGGTAGTCGCAGCGTTCCACGTATAGCGCGGCTGCCTTGTCCGAAGGATTGATTGCCAGCACCTTGCCGAATTGCTCGCGCGCCGGACTCCAGCCGCGCTGCCGGTACATGGCCAGGCCGTCGCGGAAATAGCCGAGGGCATCGGGCAATCGCGGGTAGGTGTCCTCGGTGTGGTAGTCGACGATCTCGTAGATCGCCACCGGCTGGGTCTTTCCCTTCACCACCACCAGGTCGAGCTCGCGCATGCGGTATGTGCCACGCAGCTTCGCGCGGGTGAATTCACTCACCAGGATGTGGGCGCCGTACTGCTTGCACGCCGACTCGAGCCGTGACGCCAGGTTCACGCCGTCGCCAATCATGGTGTAGTCCATGCGCTTCTTCGAGCCGATGTTTCCCGACACCACGGTGTCGGTATTGAGACCTATGCCGATGTCGACCGGGGGTTTGCCCTCACCGATGCGCGCGGTATTCCAGGATTTCAGCGCCTTCATCATCGCGATCGAGGCGCGCACCGCCCGATCCACGTCGTCCTCGTGCGCCACAGGGATGCCGAAGCCCGCCATGAGGGCATCCCCGATGAACTTGTCCAGCATGCCGCCCTCTCGCTGGATGCACTCGACCATCAGTTCGAAATACTCGTTCAGGAAGGCGACCGTGCCCTGGGGACCGAGGCGCTCGCTGATGCTGGTGAAGCTGCGGATGTCCGCGAAGAGAACCGTGGCCACGGCACCCTGGCCGCCAAGAGCCCCCGACCCGCTCGCCAGGAGCTGGGCGGCGATCCCGGGATCCATATAGCGCGACATCGTCGACTTGAGGCGCTTCTCGTTCGAAATGTCCTCGATGAGAAGCATCGAGCCCAGGCGCTTCTGTTCTGCCGTGAGCAGCGGC